>CBESWY010000053.1:0-14724 GCA_965533395.1 uncultured Myxococcales bacterium | reverse complement strand
TGGCGAACTGGATCGTCGTCGGTCCACCGCCGACGGCGCCCACGTCGAAGCCGGAGGTGCCGGTCACGCTGCTCAGCAAGGACTTGCACTCGATCGCGAAGCTAACCTCGCCGTTGCCGGTGGAAACGCTCGAGAGTTGGCAGGGCTGTGCCATCGAGGTCGGTTCCTCTCCGCAGACGCCAGTAATGTCGTAAGGAACTTCGTCCTCGGTGATCGTGACAGTGCAGCTTTCCACGGAGTCGTCCGCCGGGTTGACCCGTGCATCAAGCTCGAATGCGAACTTCGGAGAGCTCCGGTTCCCCCGGTCGACGTTCACCTCGAGCAAAATATTTCTCGTTCCGTCCGCGCGCTCGACCGATTCGCAGACAGCCAAGATGGCGTCCCCCGTACACGCCTGCTCGCCGTGCAGGCCCAATATCGTTCGTTGACCGACGCTGCCGAGACAGGTTTGCTCGGCCAGCGTTCCGCAGTCGACTTCCGTATCCGCCGGACAGGTCAGGTTCCACTGCGCGTCGACGAGCACAGGACCACCATCCTCGGCGCAGGAGAGCGCCAGAACCGACGACAAGAGGCACGCAAGACGGCCGATGTTCATTCGAAACCCCACGCGATCAGGTTAGCCAGCTGATCAAAGCATCGCAACTATGGTGTGAGAAAGGCCTGCGCGAGGTCCTCTCGGAGATCTTCGACATCTTCGAGCCCGACTGAGAGCCGGATCAATCCCCCCCGAATGCCCTGGGCTTCCCGAACGTCTTTGGGCATCGATGCATGGCTCATCAGGGCCGGTTGCCCGATGAGCGACTCGACTCCCCCGAGGCTCTCGGCCAGTGAAAAAAGGCGGACGCGCTCGAGGAGCGTCCTCGCGCTCGCGGATCCGCCTTCGAGCTCGAACGACACCATCCCGCCGAAGCCGCTCATTTGTCTGACAGCCAGCGCATGCGCGGGATGGTCGTGGAGCCCAGGGTAATGCACGGCGACTACACCGTCCTGCGCGCGCAGCCATTCGGCAAGCGCTTGGGCGTTCTCACAATGGCGTGCCATCCGAATCGGTAGTGTCTTGACGCCTCGGGCCACGAGATAACAATCGAAGGGCGACGGCACGGCGCCCCCGGCGCGCTGAATGAAGCGAAGACGCTCGGCAAGCTCGTCGCACTGACTGATCACGACGCCGGCGACCACGTCGCTGTGCCCGTTGAGGTATTTCGACATCGAGTGCACGACCAAGTCGGCACCCATCGCGAGCGGCCGCTGAAGCATCGGCGTTGCAAACGTACTGTCCACGACTGTCCACGCGCCGCTGGCCCGGGCCAGAGCGGACACGGCCTCGATGTCGAACACCCGGAGCAAAGGGTTGGTGGGCGTTTCGATCCAGACCATCTTGCTCCGCTCGTCGATCGCGGCTTCCGTCGCGGTCAGGTCGCACATATCGACCCAGGTGACTTCGACCCCCATCGGCTTCACCAGCTGTTCGATCAGTCGATAGGTCCCCCCATAGATGTCGCCACAGGCCACGAGCCGGTCGCCGGGGCGGAGGAGCTGGAGCGCCGCGTGCATGGCCGCGCAGCCGGATGAAAACACGGACGCGCTCGATCCGCCTTCGAGCGCCGCGAGGCTGTGTTCCAGCGCGTCCCGGCTCGGATTGCTGACACGGCTGTACGCATGTTCTTCCTGCTCCCCAGGCCGGCGCTGCAGGAAGGTCGTCGAAAGAGAAATTGGGGAGGTGACCGGCTGTCCGGCTTGGTCGCTGACCTTTCCGGCGTGCGCTGCGATCGTCGCAAATCGGTGTGCCATGACTTCCGAGGTACCCTGACGAACCCGACTTGCCAAGCGGGGTTTGCGGCGGACGGCCGAGTCACGCTAATAGAGGTCACGCAGATGATCGAGCTTCTTTCCAATCCCGATGCCTGGGTCGCGCTGTTCACGCTGACGCTCCTCGAGATCGTCCTGGGGATCGACAACATCGTCTTCATCGCGATTCTGGCTTCGCGTCTTCCGGTTGAGAAACAGGGCCTGGCCTATCGGCTCGGCCTGCTCGGAGCGATGGTCACTCGGATCGGTCTGCTGATGACCATCAACTGGGTGATGCAGCTGACTCAGCCGCTGTTCGAAATCTTCGCTCATCCCTTTTCGGGCCGCGATCTCATCTTGCTGGGCGGCGGTCTGTTCTTGATCGCGAAGGCCGCGCAGGAGATCTACGACAAGGTCGAAGGCGAGCACCAAGAAGACATCAAGGGCTGGTTCAATGGCCTGCCGGGCATCGTCGCCCAGATCATGGTGCTCGACATCATCTTCTCGCTCGACTCGGTGATCACCGCGGTCGGCATGGCCGAGGACATCGAGGTGATGGTGGCGGCGGTCATCATCGCAATCGCGGTGATGCTGATCTTCGCCAGGCAAATCGGAGACTTCGTCAATAAGTACCCGTCGATGAAGATCCTCGCCCTCTCCTTCCTATTGCTGATCGGCGTCTTGCTCACCGCCGAAGGCCTTGGTCAGCACATCAACAAGGGCTACATCTACTTCGCCATGGCCTTCGCCCTGCTGGTCGAGCTGATCAACATCCGCTTCCGAAAGAAGCAAGAAGTCGCGTAGGCGAGATTTTTGCTGCGGGGGCTGGCTGCATGCGCCAGAATCGGGCGCGATGCGATTGGCGCCTCTCATAGGACCGGACCTACAAGACGCGATCGCGATCGGTCCTGAAGCCGTTCGCGAGGCGGTTTCGGAATTCCACGCCGAGGACATCGCGGAGCTCCTCGAGGATCTGTCCGCGAGGGAAGCGGTCACGCTCGTGCGTGCCTTGCCGACCGAGACCGCCGCCGATGTCGTCGAGCGCCTGAGTCCGAGTCGTCAGGTTCTGGTGTTCAACGCGATCGACACGGGCCGAGCGGTCGAGCTGCTCGGTGAGATGGACCCCGACGACCGCGTCGACCTCCTCCAAGAGCTCGAAGAGGACGATGCGGCCGCGTTGCTCACCGCGCTCGAGCGGCGCGAGCCCGAGGCTGCCGAAGAAGTCCGTGAGCTCGTCCAGTACGAGCCCGAAACCGCCGGTGGCTTGATGACGACCGAGTTCGCGTCCCTGCCTCCGGAGACGAAAGTCTGGGAGGCCATGGAGGCTGCGCGGCGCTTCGGACGCGAAGAGATGGCGGAGATGCTCTACTACATCTACGTCTGCCGACCGAACGGCGAGCTGCTCGGCGTCGTGTCCCTTCGCGACCTGATCCTGAGCGAGCCGGGGCAGGCCCTGTCGGAGATCATGGTCGAAAACGTCTTCAAGGTTTCGTCGTTCGACGACCAGGAACAAGTTGCGGACGCGATCGCGCGGTACGACTTGGCCGCGCTCCCCGTGGTCGACAGGCTGTCCCGGATGCTCGGCGTGGTCACCGTCGATGACGTCGTCGACGTCGTGATCGAAGAGGCGACCGAAGACGCACAGAAGATGGGCGGCGTCGTGCCGCTCGAGGACTCGTACTTCGATACGGGCTGGGCCGAATTCGTATGGAAGCGTGGCTCCTGGCTCGTGCTTCTCTTCATTGCGCAGCTGCTCACGGCGACGGTCATCCGTCAGAACCAGGATTTTCTGGCAGCGACGGTCGAGCTCGTCCTCTTCATCCCGCTGATCATCGCATCGGGCGGCAACGCCGGTTCACAGTCCGCGACGCTGGTCATACGCGCCATGGCGGTTGGCGAGCTCCGGCCCGGCGATTGGGCGAAGGTAGCGGGTCGGGAGCTTCTGATAGGTTTGTCGCTGGGGATTGCGCTCGGCTTGATCGGTTTTGCAAGAGGCTGGTTCGCGGGCGAAACCGTCGCGCCGATTGCGATCGCCACCGCCGTAGGAGCGAGCATTCTCGCCATCGTCACCTTGAGCACGATGATCGGCTCACTCCTTCCACTGCTGATTCGACGCGCAGGTCTCGACCCTGCCGTGTCCTCGACTCCGTTCATTGCGTCGGTCGTCGACGTCTTGGGGCTCGTCGTTTACTTCGCCATGGCGCAGGTGATCTTGAACGTGGTGTTTGGATCCTAGCCGCTCGATTTTGGCCTCAACCGTGATAGGCTGCTGTCTTCGCAACGGGAGCTCGGAATGCTGAAACTGACCATCAACTACAGCCAAGACGTAGATACGGTTTACCGATTCGTGACCGACCCAGAGCAGATTAAGAAGCGCTGCGAAGCGTCCGGTGAGCGAAACGTGCGAATCCAAGTCGACGAGTCTGGCGGGACGAAGATCATCACTTCGACGCGCGAAATCGACAGCGACCTCCCGGCCTTTGCAAAGAAGCTCTTCAGCGCGACCAACACGATCGTCGAGCGGCGCGAGTGGCGAGACGCAGGCGAAAAGAAGACCTGCAAGAGCCACATCGACGTCCTCGGCACACCGGGCGAGATCGACTCCAATGTCACGATCTCCCCAAACGGGAGCGGCTGTACCTACGACGTCGAGTTCGAGGCGACCGCAAAGGTGCCGCTCATCCGCAAGAAGCTCGAAGCCTTCGTCGAAAAGACCACGATGGCAGGCATGCGCGACGAGCACGACTACAACCAGCGTACGCTCAACGACGCGGGCTGAGCTTGGAGGCTCAGTCCCGGAGCTCGCTGACCAGATAGTCCTCCCCGGACCAGAAGTCGCACTTCTCGGCGGCGCTGTTGCCAACCGACACGGTGGAGTCGTAGACCTTGTGTTGGTCGGTTCCTTCGTCGTAGGTCGGCCACTGAAGGCCACCGATCGGGTTCGGATTGTCGGTGAGCGCGAAGCGCCAAAAGTCGCTCAGGATTTCGGTCCAAAGTGCCCAGTCGGCCGTATCGGCTTGCCAGGTGTTGAGGGTGGTCGAGAAGTCCTGCAAATTGATCACGAGAAGCGGATCGTATCCAAAGACGTAAGGAATATCCGCACTATGAAACGCGCCCAGATCGTAGCTCGGTAGGCTGCCGTCGATGAAAGGCAAGACCACTTCGAGCTGCGAGTGTCCGTCCTGGTACTCGAACTGATAGAGGTACGTCGGAACGAATGCGCTCAGTTTCGCGGCTTCGCGCTTGCCCGGACAGCGAAAAACCGTGTCCGTCGCGACCGCTGCAAGGGCCACGGCGGGCTCCGAGTAGTCCGAGAGCGGGTATTGCTCCACCGCCCGGGCAGCGAGCTCGGTGTTCCCTCCGAGGAAGTACGCGATCAGCTCCTCGTAGTTCTGTTCCGTCACTTCGAGAGGTGGATCTGCGAGCTCGCCAAGCCAAACGAAGAGCCTCGCCTCTTCGCGTGTGAAACCGAGGATCGTCGGCACCTGGTTGAAATTGCCCGTGCTGAACGAGTCGCTCGGCTGCTCTGTGAAGAACGAGCCGTCGAGAACCGGGCCCCAGCTTCCCGTCGGGCTTTCGCTCGGGTTGAAGCCGAAGTTCGGCGCCGGTGGCAGCGCTGCGATGACGTCGTCCGCCGACTTGGCCCGCATGCAAGCCAATGGATCTTCCGCCGTGTCGCACTCGAGCGATGCAGCGAAAGCGGCGCCCTGCGCTTCGGCTGCGGAGAGTGTCGGCCAGGGACGCTCACAGGAACCGCTTTGTAGGATCGCCTTGTGAAAGAGCCCAGCGCTCTTCGGAGACGCAAGATGGCTGCAAACGCTGAACGCGCCCGCGGACTCGCCGAAGATCGTGACATTGTCCGGATCGCCGCCGAAGCGCTCGATGTTGTCTTGCACCCATCGAAGCGCGGCGGCCTGATCCATCAGGCCGTAGTTGCCGGACGCGCCGTCGGGGCTCTCGGCGGTGAGCTCGGCGTGCGCGAGGAAACCAAGCTGGCCGAGGCGGTAGTTCATGCTCACCACGACGGCACCCACTTCGCGGGCGATCAGGTCGCCCGCCGTGCCGCCGTCCGTCTGCAAACCCTCACCAAGGGTGAATGCTCCGCCGTGTATCCAGACCATGACCGGAATGCCCGAGCCCCGGGCCGGCGTGTCGACGTTGAGATAGAGGCAATCCTCGCTCGGCATGAAGCCGGGGACAGGAAGGCCCGCAAACGCGAGCTGCGGGCAGATGTTGGGCTTCTCGGTCGCAGGAAGCGTGTCGGTCCATGGCTCCGGGTCGATTGGAGGCTTCCAGCGAAGCTCGTCGGTCGGGGCCGCGGCGTACGGGATGCCGCGGTACGAGAGTACGCCGTCGTTCTCGTAACCCTCCACCGGGCCGAAGGCGGTCTGCACTCGGGCACCGCGGTCGCTCGGGCAATTGTCGACGCAGATTTGGTCGACTTGGGCAGTGGTGCAGGCACCCAAGAGTGCCGCAAGAACGGCACCGCCAAGAATGGAACGTTGGACCATCGCAAACCTCTCAAGCCAAGGCTGTAGCCTAGATCACCTGCCTGATCGGCGCTATCCGACCTTGGTCAGCCGGCGAAAACCGCGCGATCTTTGGCCCATTCCCGAAGGGCGTCGATGCGCTCGGCCATGGTCACCGAAAGCGGCTTCGTCATCTCGATCTCCTCGGCGATGAACTCGGTCGTGAGGTCTTCCTGGTGAGAGAACGCGGTATAGAGGGCGGAGACGACCGCCTGCTCGATTTCGGCGCCGCTGAACCCGTCGGTCAGCTCCACCAGCCGTCGGAGGTCAAACTTTGCCGGGTCGCGTTTTCGACGCTCGAGGTGGATCTGCAAGATCCGCTTGCGCGCTTCGGCGCCGGGAAGGTCGACGAAGAAGATCTCGTCGAAGCGGCCCTTGCGCATCAGCTCCGGGGGAAGCTTCGAGATGTCATTCGCCGTCGCGATCACGAACACGTTTTCCTTTTTGTCCTGAAGCCAGGCGAGGAACGTCCCGAAGATTCGCTGCGCCGGTCCGCCCTCTGCATCTTCTTGCGAAAGCGCCTTCTCGATTTCGTCGATCCAAAGAACGACCGGCGCCATCGCCTCGGCCAGCTTGATCGCGCGCTTCAGATTCTTTTCGCTCTCGCCCACGTAGCGGTTGTATAGGTTCGATGGGTCGAGTCGGATCAAGGGAAGCTTCCACTCCGCAGCGACGGCTTTGGCACAGAGGCTCTTGCCACAACCCTGAACGCCGATCAGCATCAGCCCCTTGGGAGGCGACAGTCCGTAGTCCTTGGCTCGCTTCGGGTCTTCGAACGCCGACTGACGCTTGCGCAGCCAATCCTTGAGCTCGGTCAGACCGGCGACATCACCCATGTCGTGTTCGTGCGGGAAGTATTCGAGCACTCCCGAGCGTTCGATGATCTGACGCTTGGCCTCGAGCACCTTGACGATGTCTTCACGCCCGAGGACACCGTCCTCGATCACCGCCTGGGTGATGATCTTCCGCACCTCGAAGAACGTCAGGCCGTGCAAGGCCGTGAGCAGCTGCGACACATCGGCGCTCGAAAGCTCGACCTTCACGTGAAGCCGTTTGGCCAGGTCGCGGAGCACCGCTTGGACGAACGAATGGTAAGCCTCGGACGAAGGCGCATGGAGGCTGAGCGGCGTGAAGAGGTGCTCGATGGCCGGCGGCATGTCGATGCCGTGGCCCGATAGGACGATCGCACCGCGGTGCCCGAAGTACTTCTTGTGGATGTTCTTGATCTGAGCGATGACCGCAGGCTCGTGAAGGTAGGGCCCAAGCCCCTTGAGGTGAAAAATCGCCTCGAGGTTCGAGCGCTCGATGAACGAGAGCGCCTTCTGCGGAGGTCCACTCTCGGGCGTGTGCCCCGGCTCGGGCATCTCGCGGCAGAGGCCATCGACCTGGGTCCAGGAGAAAAGGGGTAAGCCAATGTGCTCGGCGCAATGTTCGAGCAGCACGTGCACCCGCTCCTCTTCGACCGTCTCGACGAGCAGCAAAGGATGGTGGGCGCGAATCAGAATCTCCAGCTCACGCAGCTGGTCAGGCGATGGCGGTACCGTTCGAAGCACGAATTCAGGATCGGAGGTCCCTGCGGGGGTGTCAAACTTGTGTGAGTTGACAGCCGGGTAGGCGAATCTACACTCGGCCGCATGGCAGCCCTAGGTGATAAACTAACGGACAAGCGCATCGTGGAACGAAACATCGCGAAGGGCTTGATTTCCAAGGCAGAGTACGAGCAGCGATTGGCAAGCCTCGTCGATCAGGAAGGCTCGTACGACACGGTCGAGATCGACCCCAGTGATTCGAAGGACGAGTCGCAGGCGGAGTAGCGCGCATGAGTGAGGAAGAGGGCACAGCTCCGAGCATCGACTTCAACACCTTCATCTTGTCGTTGAGCACGTCGGCCCTCATGCATCTGGGCAAGTTGCCCGGTGCGGAAGACGACTCGACCGTGAACCTGGCCCACGCGAAGCAGTCGATCGACTGCATCGCGCTCCTCGAAGAGAAGACGAGAGGAAACCTCAGCGGCGAGGAAGAACGGCTGATCACCGAAGTGCTCTACGACTTGCGGCTTCAATTCGTAGCGGCGAGGAAAGCCGCGGACGACTAGGCTTGAAGAAACTCACCCTGCGTCTCGATTCGTACAGCGAGGACGCCCGTCGGTACGTCGCCGCGGCGCAACAACTCGCAGACGATCGCAAACACGCAGACGTTCAACCGATCCATCTTTGGTACGAGTTGGTGGACCGGGCCCCGGCTGTTCAAGCGGCGCTCGAAGCCGCGGGCGTCGACGCCACCGACGTGCTGGTCGATTCCGAATGGGCGCTCCGTAGGCTCGCGAAGACCGAGGGCGAAAGCGTAGCGTACCTGTCCACGCGATTCCTCGAGCTCCTGTCGAGGGCCGAGCTCGAGGCGACTCAACACGGAGGGCTTCCAGTTGGCACCGCGAGCTTGGTTCTGGCCTGTGCACAGGAGCCTGACGGCCTGCTCCGTTCGGTCCTTCGGACATCGGGCTTGAGCAGCGCGATCTTGCGGGAAGCCTTGGCGGGCGGCGGCGGAAACGATAGACCCGATACAGCGGCAGGAGCGGAAATGGATGTTCTGGACGAGTACGGCCGCGATCTGACGCGCTTGGCAGCCCAAGACGCATTTGACCCCCTCATCGGGCGGGAGGCCGAGCTTCGCAGAATGCTCCAAGTCCTCGCACGGCGCGAAGAGAATAATCCTCTGCTCGTCGGCGAAGACGGAACAGGCCGGACCGCGCTCGTTCATGGCCTCGCTTCGCGGATCGCGGCCGACCAGGTGCCCGACCTTTTGGCCGACAAGCGCATCGTCGCACTCGATTCCGGAGAGCTCGTCGCGGGAACCAGGCTCCGCGGACAGCTCGAAGAGCGAATGCGGGCGATCCTCGATGCGGTGCGCGACTCCGGCGGGCAGGTGATTTTGTTCCTGCCAAACTTAGCTTCTTTCCTTCGCGCGAAGGGAGGCTCAGGCGACATGCTCGCCAATGCGCTGAGCCGGGGCGAGGTCCGGGCGCTTGCGCGCTGCACGCCCGACGAGCTTCGCGAAATCAATGACGAAGCGAGTACGCTGTCGCGGAGGTTCGTGCCGATACGGGTCGAACCGCCGAGCTCAGAAGAGGCAGTGGCGATCCTGCAAGGGGTGAAGGCTCGGTTCGAAGCGGCGCACGAGGTCGAGATCACCGAGCCGGCGCTGGAAGCCGCCGTTCGCTTTGCACGCCGCTACGTGGCGGGGCGCGAGCTTCCCAAGAGCGCCATCGACCTCATCGACGAAAGCGCGGCGCGCGTTCGCCTTGGCCTCGACGGTGACGAGTCGGACCACACGGTGGGCCCTGAAGACGTCGCTGCGGTCGTCGCGCTCTGGACAGGCGTGCCCGCCGCGAAAATGATGGAGGAAGAGGCGCAAAAGCTCCTCCACATGGAGGACCGACTGCGAGAGCGAGTCATCGGCCAGGACCATGCCGTGAGCGCGCTTAGCAAAGCGGTGCGCCGCGGCCGCGTCGGCCTTCGTGACCCAAAGCGTCCCATCGGCTCGTTTCTGTTTCTCGGCCCGACGGGGGTGGGCAAGACGGAGCTCGCCAAGACGCTGGCCGACTTTCTGTTTGACGACGAGGCGGCACTCACCCGGCTCGATATGAGCGAGTTCATGGAAAAGCACATGGTCGCGCGCCTGATCGGATCACCGCCCGGATACGTCGATAGCGAAGAGGGCGGTTTTCTGACCGAAGCGGTGAGGCGCCGACCCTACTCGGTGGTCTTGTTCGACGAGGTCGAGAAGGCCCACCCCGACGTGTTCAACATCCTGCTCCAAGTCCTGGAGGACGGCCGGCTCAGCGACTCGCGCGGGCGCGTCGCGCATTTCCGGGACACGGTCATCATCATGACCTCCAACGTCGGAAGCGAGCTCATTCTCGAGCACCAGGGTTCCGACGAGGCGCTGAACGAGCTGATCGAAGAACGGCTTCACGATTATTTCCGGCCGGAGTTCCTCAATCGCGTCGACGAGGTTCTGATCTTCGACCGGCTCGACAAGGAGGAGCTCGCCGCGATCCTCGAAATCCAGCTCCGACATGTTGATAAGCTCCTAAGCCCCCGGGAGATCCGTCTCACGTTGACGGATGCGGCAAAAACGCGACTGATCGACCTGGGTTACGATCCAGCATTCGGCGCGCGTCCCTTGAAGCGGGTCCTCGTTCGGGAGCTACAGGACCCTCTGGCAGAGGCCCTTTTGCGCGGCCAGTTCGGCCAAGGCGACACGATCGCCGTCGACTCCGATGGCACGTCGTTCTCGTTCGAAAAAGGCTGAACGCGGCGGGTACGCCCGCGGCCTGGACTCGGCTATGCTCCGTCGATGAGCAGCACCCACTACCGAACCTGCAATCTCTGCGAAGCGATGTGCGGACTCGAGGTCGAAATCGATGGCACCGAGGTCAAGTCGATCCGCGGCGACGATGCGGATGTGTTCAGCCACGGCCACATTTGCCCCAAAGCAACCGCACTCAAAGACCTCTATGACGACCCCGACCGATTGAAGCAGCCGGTCCGCAAAGTGGGGAGTCGCTGGGAGCCCATCTCCTGGGACGAAGCCTTCGACCTGGCCGTCGATCGGCTGCACGCGGTCCAGAAGGAAAACGGGCTAGGCGCAGTGGGGCTCTATTTCGGCAACCCGAACGCGCACAATTTCGGAACGCTCGTGTACGGCCCAGCGTTTTTTCGTGCGCTCGGCACGAAGAACCGCTTCTCGGCAAGCTCTTGTGACCAATGGCCGCTGATGCTCGCCTCGTATTTCATGTACGGCCACCAACTGCTGTTTCCCGTGCCCGACGTCGATCGGACCGACTACATGATGCTGATCGGCGCCAATCCGCTGGCATCCAACGGGAGCATCATGTCGGCCCCGGGAATCAAGAAACGTCTCAAAGCCATCGGCAAGCGCGGCGGAAAAGTCGTGGTGGTCGACCCCCGGAGGTCCGAAACCGCGCAGATCGCGGACGAACACGTCTTCATCCAGCCGGGTACCGACGCGCTGTTCCTTCTTGGCATGCTTCACGAAGTCTGTAGTTCCGGCATCGACCTCGGTCGATTGAAACCCCACGTGAAAAACCTCGACCGCCTCATCGAGATCGCAAGAGAGTATCCACCCGAGACGAGCGAAGCGATTACAGGAGTGCCGGCAGCGACGGTGAAGCGGCTTGCACACGAGATGCGACGCGCCGGCACTGCCGTCGCCTACGGCCGAATGGGCGCGTGCACACAGGAGTTCGGCGGCCTCAACATGTGGCTGGTCAACGCCCTCAATGCGGTCACGGGGAACCTCGACGAGCCCGGCGGCTCGATGTTCGCGACCCCCGCAATCGATTCCCTGCGGAAAATCGGCGGTTTCGGCCTCGGGCGAGGCTCGTACGGACGTTGGCGGAGTCGCGTTCGGGGTTTGCCCGAATTCGGAGGCGAGTTGCCGTCTTCGGTGATGGCTGAAGAAATCCTCACGGAGGGCGACGGGCAGATTCGGGCCATGGTGATCCTTGCGGGCAACCCGGTTCTGTCCACCCCGAACGGCGGACGCCTCGACCAAGCGTTCGAATCGCTCGACTTCACCTTGGCGATCGATTTCTTCATCAACGAGACGAGCCGGCACGCGGACTTGATTTTGCCGCCTGTTTCGCCGATTCAGCGGAGCCACTACGACCTTGCGCTCAACCTGGTAGCGGTCCGCAACACTGCGAACTACTCCGCGCCCCCCTTCCCTACGGCAGAGAACGAGCTGGACGACTGGGAGATCCTCAGCGAGCTGAGCTGCCGAATGGCGGCCAAGCGGCACGGAAAGCTGAGCAAGGAATACCTGATGACTCGGGCAGCGCAGAAGGCGGGCCCAGAGCGCGTGCTCGACCTAGGACTTCGACTGGGTCCTTACGGGAAGCGATTCAATCCACTTGGAACCGGTCTTTCGCTAGGGAAACTCCAGAAAGAGCCGCATGGAGTCGACCTCGGGCCGCTTCAGAGCTGTTTTCCTGAACGGATCCCAGAGGCCCATGGCGCGATCGATTTGGCGCCCGAGCTATTCGTCGCGGATCTCGAGCGACTTCGAGCCCGATTCGCCTCGGAGGTGTCGGCCACCCCGGAGGGGAAGCTCCTTCTCATCGGACGCAGGCATCTTCGAAGCAACAACTCCTGGATGCACAACAGCCAGCGCCTGATGAAGGGGAAGACGCGGTGCACCGTGATGATCCACCCCGAGGACGCCGAGCGACTCGGTGTGAAGACCGGCGACGACGTCACGCTGAGCTCACGCGTGGGCGAGGTCACCGCGCCCGCCGAGATTACAGGCGACATGATGCCCGGGGTCGTGAGCCTCCCGCACGGTTTTGGTCATGGTCGCGAAGGCGTGCAGCTGGGTGTTGCGACGAGTCATCCCGGCGTGAGCGTCAACGACCTGACCGATGACCAGCTGATCGACGAGCTCAGCGGCAACGCGGCGTTCAGCGGGGTCCCCGTCACGCTCAAGGCCGCAGAACAGATCGCTGCGGCGGAGTAACCAACGCCCCAGCGGCGGCGTGACCAGACCTCAGCGGCGGCGTTTCGCGCGCAGCTGCGGCGGCCTGACGCGCACCGGAACGAGCACCGTGGGAGGGCTGAGCAAGCCTTCGAGCGCGTCGATCAAGGCATCCATCACCCCGCGGACGCGGTCGGAAAACTTTTTCGTACTTTCAGCCACCTTGCTTTCATAATGGGCCCGGCGGTGACCCTGTCAACACCCCACTGGAAATTACCCATCAATTGCCGCGATCTGGAGCGCACATGCACGTTCATTTAATCGGGGTCGCTGGCACGGGCATGAGCGCCCTCGCTGCGCTCCTCGTCGAGGCGGGGCATCGCGTGAGCGGGAGCGACACGGCGTTCGACCCGCCGGTGGGCCCGTATCTCGACGAGCTCGGTATCGAATGCCGCGAGGGTTGGCGGAGCAAGAACCTGGACACGAATCCGGATCTCGTCGTGGTTGGCAACGTATGCAGGCGAGACAACCCCGAAGCGCAAGAAGCGATGAGTCGCGAGCTTCCGACGCTCTCCATGGCCGGCGCGCTTGCTGCAAAAGTACTTTCGCGGCGCAAGTCCTTCGTCGTCACGGGCACACATGGAAAGACAACCACGTCGACCTTGCTCGCATACTTGCTTCGGCAGACGGGATTGGACGCCGGCTTTTTCATCGGCGGGATTCCCCTGAACTTCGATCGAAGCTCACGACTCGGGTCGGAAGGACTTCCGTTCGTCGTCGAAGGCGACGAGTACGACAGCGCATTTTTCGAAAAAGAGCCAAAGTTCTGGAGCTATCACCCGAGCGCGGCGATTCTGACCTCAATCGAGTACGACCACGTCGACATCTATCCGAATGCAGAGGCATACGTCGCCGCGTTTCGTCAGTTCGTCGAGCTGATTCCTCGCGACGGCTGGCTTTTCGCGTGGGCGGGTGACCCACTGGTTCGCGAGGTCGCATCGAGCGCGCATTGCAAGGTGCGCTTCTACGCGCTCGAAGGCGACGATTGCGGCGACGTGCAACCCATGTGGCTTGGAATGCCCGCGCCGGGCGGCACCGTGGACCTGTTCGGGGGCGGCTCGCTCTGCGGGCGTGCCAACTTGCCATTGCTGGGCCGCTACAATGCCCGGAACACCGTTGCGGCCCTTGCCATGGCAAGCGAAGCCGGCGGTGCGCCTCTCGACAAGCTGATCGCCGCCCTTCCCGGCTTCCGTGGGACCAAGCGTCGCCAAGAGCTCGTCGGAATCAGCAACGGGGTGGAAGTCTACGACGACTTCGCACACCACCCAACCGCGGTGAAGGAAACGCTTACAGGTTTTCGGGAGCGCGTGAAGGGAAGGCTGATCGCGGTCTTCGAACCGAGGAGTGCAACGGCCTCCCGGAGATTGCACCAGGGCACCTATCCAGATGCATTCGCGCCCGCAGACGTCTGCATCTTGGCGCCCGTCGGCCGGACTGGAATTCCCGTCGAGGAGAAGCTGGACACGAAGGCGATCGCCGATGCGATTTCAAGCCGCGGCGGTCAGGCCAGAGCTTGCGAAAGCGTAGACGAAGCAGTCGACGCAGCAGCGGCGGAAGCGCAGCCAGGCGACACGATCGTAGTCATGTCGAACGGAAGATTCGAAGACGCCCCAGACCGCATTCTACTCGCGCTAATGAAGCGCTACCTGGCTGGCTGAACGGCCAGACCCAACGGCAGCAACGAGGTCTTCACAGAGTGGCTCGCGCACCAACGAGTCAGCCAGGGTCGGGTCGTTGCGAGGCTTCGTAGCTTACGTCCATCTTGAGCTGGAACGCGCTGTCGAGCTCGATTTTCTCCGTGACGTTGCCGGTCTTCACGGTGAGGGCCTCCGTCGATTGACCCTCTACTCGC
>CBESWY010000052.1:0-15126 GCA_965533395.1 uncultured Myxococcales bacterium | reverse complement strand
CAGATCACGCGCGGCGTCTTCATTAGCGGCGACGACCAAGACTTCATCTACTCGATCAGCCACGGTGGCGTCCGAGTCCACGACGTAGACGACCTGAGCACCCCAGTCGCCACGGCGACCTACTAACGTAGACGCGTGAGGAAGGGTCAGCCGAGCCGGCTGAGCTCGTCCATCTTGGAGGCGAGCTTCATGTCGAGCTCGGTAAGCCCGCCGGCGTCATGCGTGCTGAGCTCGACCTCGACCGTCGCCCAGACGTTTCGCCACTCGGGGTGGTGATTCATCGTCTCGGCCACGATGGCAATGCTGCTCATCCAGCCGAACGCTTCGACGAAGTCTTTGAAGCGAAACACGCGACGGATGCGGTCCGTCCCAAGCTCCCAGTTTGGGAGAGCCTTCATGTGCTCGGCGATTTCAGCATCCGTCAGCTTTCTCATGCTCAACCCTCCATTGATTTCAGCTCCCCTCGGAGCTGTTCGAGCCTCTCGTTCGATTCGGTCCATTCTTCGAACGAGCGTTCAAGCTCGCTTTGCGCCGTTCGCGCCTCCTGCAGTAGCTTGTCGCGTCGCTCCGGGTCGTCGTACACCTCGGGCTTGCTCAGCTCCGCGTTGTGCTCCGCGATCGTCTTTTCGAGCCGTGCAATCGATCGTTCGAGCTCCCCGACGCGCTTCTCCAGTGGCTTCACCCCCTGATTTCGCTTGGACCGGAGCTCCGCTTCCTTTCGGCGCTGCTCCTTTCGAGCTTGCCGGCTTCTCTTTTGAGCCACCGGCTTGATCGCGGTCCCGGTCGCCGGGGCGACATCTCGTTGCTGGCAGGACCAGAGATAGTCATCGAGGGTGCCCGGATAGTTTTCGACGCCGCCGTCGTGCACGACCCAGAGCTTAGTCGCGAGGCGACGGATGAAAGCTCGGTTGTGGCTGACGAAGAGCAGGGTGCCGTCGTAGGTGCCGAGCGCGTCGGTGAGGGCTTCGGTGGTTTGAAGGTCGAGGTGGTTCGTCGGCTCGTCCATCAACAAGACGTTGCCGGGGCGAACGAGGATCTTGGCGAGGGCGACCCGCGCCCGTTCACCGCCGGAGAGAACCGAGACTCGTTTGTCGATCGCGCGATCACCAAAAAGCATGGCTCCGAGCACCTTGCGGACGCTCTCGACGCTCGTGCCATCGCTGGCGTAGGCGACTTCTTGCAGCACCGTGCGTTGCAAGTCGAGGGCCTCCGCATGGTGCTGGGCGAAATACCGGACGTTCGATTGCCCGGGCAGATGCACCCGCCCCGCCGAGGCCTCGATTTCGCCCGCTAGGATCTTCAACAGCGTCGTCTTGCCGGCGCCGTTGGGTCCAACGATCGCGATGCGGTCGCCGCGCTCCACCGCAAGCGTCACGCTGTCGAATACCACATGCTTGCCGAACGACTTACATAGGTCATCCACGCGCATCGGCGTGCGGGCGCCGCGATCGGTTGCCGGAAACGAAAAGCGAACTTCGCGCGCAGAAGCGTGGAGCTCCACCGACTCCATCTTCTCGAGCTTGCGAACCCGACTTTGCACCTGAGCCGCCTTGCTTGCTTTCGCTCGGAAACGGCGCACGAACTGCTCGAGGTGTTCCTTTTCCTTTTCGAGGTTCTTCGCGCGGTTCTCGAGAAGCTGCCGCTCTTCCTCGCGCTGCACGAGATACCGCTCGTAGTTTCCTCGAAACGTCCGGACGCCCTCCGGCTCGAAGCTGACGACTCGGTTCACCTGTTCGTTCAGAAACTCCCGATCGTGGGAGACTAGAAAGAGGGACTGGTCGTAGCTGCTCAAAAACTTCGAAAACCATGCGACCGACGGCATGTCCAGGTGGTTGGTGGGCTCGTCGAGCAGCAGCAGTCCGGGTCGTTGAAACAAGAGTGACGCCAACACGGCACGCATTTTCCAGCCGCCGCTCAGCTCGGACAGGAGGCGCTGGTGGTCGTCTTGCGTGAAGCCAAGCCCGTGCAGAATCTTCTTGGCGTCATGCTCCGAGAACTCCGTGTTCAGCAGGGCGATTTTTTCGTGCAGCTCTGCGACGGAGCTCGCGACGGTTACCAACTCATCGTGGTTGGCGTGGCTGTCATGCTCGAGCTCGGCCAATCGGGCTTCGTGCCGCTCGAGCTCCGCGCGAAGCTCCGGCCGGCCGGGCACGCTGTCATAAACGAAGGTCAGCACCTGCTCGTTCGGAAACGAGGTGATCTCCTGAGGCAAAAAGCCGACCCGCACGCCGGGCAGCGTGCTCACGGCGCCTCCGTCGGGTTCGATCTTGCCAGCGAGCAAACGGAACAGGCTTGATTTGCCCGAACCGTTTGGGCCCACCAGACCGATGTGATCACCCTGGTGCACCTGGAGGGACAGCCCATCAAAGAGCGTGTCTCCCCCGAGTGCGAGCGAAACGTTGTTTACGGAGGCGAGTGTCGTCAAGCGAGCTCCGAGCGGATCTTGATTTCATTGACCAAGGTTCGATGCACCGGGCAGCGCGCCGAGATCGCGAGCAGTCGCTCACGTTGTTCCTCGGTGAGGTCTCCTTCGAGCTCGAGCTTCTTGTCGATCACATCGATCATCCCTGTATCTTTGTCGCAGTCTTCGCAGTCTTTGGCATGAACGTGATTGTGGCGCAGCGTGACCCGTACCGCTTCGAGAGGCCACTCCTTGCGCCCCGCATACATCTTCAAGGTCATCGAGGTGCATGCGCCGAGGCTAGCGAGCAGCAGCTCGTACGGATTGGGGCCGAGATCGCTACCGCCCTTGTCGACCGGTTCGTCGGCTGCGAACTCGAGATGGCGCGCCTGAACCCGCTGCAAGAAGCTGCTCGTTTTTCCTTCGACGATGACCTCGCCCTCGGGAGCATCTTCGGGAATCTCCTGAGCGGGCTGTTCGGGCAGATAGCGCCCTGCCCAGGCTGCCAGAACCTCCGCGACGTAATGCGCGTCGCTGCGACGGCCAAGCAGGTGATCGGCCCCGTCCAAAGAGACGAAGCTCTTCGGGTGCCGGGCGGCTTCGTAGATCATGCGTGCGTTGTCGATCCCCACGATATTGTCCTGGGGGGAGTGGAAGACGACCAATGCCTTCCGCATGCTGCTGATTTGCGCTGCATGTTCGGCTTCGAACGGTGCACCAATGGTCGCCACACCGGCCACTTCCGAAATCCGTCCCGCGGCGGCAAGAGCTGCCGCGCCGCCGAGGCTGTGCCCAACCAGCAGCACCGGTACGGGGTAGAGGCTCCGCAACGCGCCGGCAGCAGCAACGATGTCGTTTGCGTCGTGGGCGAGCGTCGTGCTGTCGAAATCGCCTTCGCTCTCACCCAGTCCCGCGAAGTCGAATCGCAGAGTCGCGATGCCCTTCTCCGCAAGAGCCGCAGCGACGTACCTCGCCGCCCTGCTGTCCTTGGAGCAGGTGAAGCAGTGGGCGAAGACAGCGCAGGCGATTGGGCTCACGGCCGGCAAGTGAAGTCGACCCGAGAGGGTCTGGCCATTGCTACCGAGAAAATCGAGTCTTTCGACGTCGGTCGTCATACATCCTCCGAGTGTGGAATGTACATCGTTCGCCCGGCGGCGTTAGCTGGCGCTCGCCTATTCGGCGGCTTCGAGGTAGTCGGCGTCTTCGGGGCGGTCGTAGCCGAACTCCTCGAATACCTCGCGGAGCTCGCGAGAAACCTCCTCGCGGCTGATGCCGAAGAAGTCGAGCTCGAAATCTCGAGGGCTTTCGTATTCGTGGTGGGCCCGGACGGCTTCGTCGAGCTTGGCCTCGAACGTCTCGCTGACGGGCATTCCGAGCCGGCCGTAGAGGCCCAGAATCGTCTTCTTCGGATCCCGAATCAGGTCCTCGTAGCGAATTACGATGAACTGGTCCGCTGGGATCTCTTTCCGGCACTCCAGCGCGTATCGATAGTAGTCGTAGCCCAGCCGTTTGAGGGCCTGAATCTCTTCGCCGTCCGGGCGGATGCTCGGGGAATGCGCCTTCCAGGCCTGGTAGAACATGTTCAGGAACGACGGCAGGCAATCGTGAGGGTCGCGAACGAGATACACGAACGCAGCATCAGGGAACTTTTCGTAGACCGAACGAACGCGCGTCGAGAAAAACACGTTCTTGTTCAAGAAGCGCTTTCCGCCTGCTTCGAAGACGTGACGCTTAATCGTGTTCTCGTAGGAGTCCATGAACGCGTGCCGATCTTCGGGGAGCTGACGGTCGACCCAGGTCTGGCTGGGCATGTCCTCCATGAACGGAAAGAGCAGGCCGGTGGCCGGCGAGGTCAGGTTCCAAAGGAGCGTGCACACGTCTTCCTCGGCTTGATCGAGGCTGATGCGATGAACTTCCTGCCAACGGCTCTCGAGCGGGGCGTTGAAAAAGTCATATGCACGTTGAAGCACTGAGCCTACGCGGGTTTCTGAGAGCGCGATGAGCCGCTTGAATGTCTTGGTTGCCGTCACGGCCGGGAAAATCGTCTGATAGAGCTTCACCGTCGTGAAGACCTCGTCGTCCATGCTCATGAGGCGGTGGGCGAGGGTGGTGCCGCTACGAGGACTGGCGAAAACAAAGACCGGCTGCTCAACCTTCTGGTCGCGGTACTCGGGGCAGACGAGCTCGTCGAGGGCGCGGAAGCCCACCGCCGTTTGGCGGAGTCCGAGGTAGATCGGGGCAATCCAGGCGGTCGTCACCAGTCGGCCGACGGTTGGCTTCTTGAAGAGGACCTTTCCGATTTCTCCGAGGCCCCGTTTGTTGATGTACATGGTCGTTCCCCTGCAGCAGGTGTCTGACTTGCCCTCCTTCAATCTAGGGTCGGACCACGAAATTGCTGGAAAAACCGGGCCAATGGTGCCGGCGCTCGGTCGAATGGCGATGCCGCCGCCCTGAACCGAGCTTCTATTCGTCCGTCACGCAGCCTTCGGACGCCGATTTCACATTTTTGATGTACTTGTAGAGGGTGCCGCGTTTCGCCTTGAGCTCAGGAGCCCTCCAGGCGGCTCGACGCTTCGCCAATTCGGAATCGCCGACCTCGAGATCGATAGAGCGCTTCTTCGCATCGATGGCGATGATGTCGCCATCTTGAACGAGCGCGATGGGTCCGCCTTCCTGCGCTTCCGGCGTGATGTGCCCGATGATGAAGCCGTGCGAGCCGCCCGAGAAACGACCGTCGGTGATGAGGGCAACATCCTGACCGAGGCCGGCGCCCATGATCACCGAGGTTGGTGAGAGCATCTCGGGCATTCCGGGTCCGCCCTTCGGCCCCTCGTAGCGAATGACGACGACGTCGCCTTTGCGGATTTCGTGGCGTTCCATCGCTGCCAACATCTCCTCTTCGCAGTCGAACACTTTCGCCGCACCCGTGAAGTGATAACCCTCTTTTCCGGTGATCTTCGCAACCGAGCCATCCGGGGCGAGGCTGCCGCGCAAAATTGTGAGATGTCCGGTCTCCTTGATCGGCCTCTCCCAGGGATGGATCACGTCTTGTCCCTCGCTCAGGTCTGGAAGGTCCGCGAGATTCTCCGCGAGCGACTTGCCGGTCACGGTGAGGCAGTCTTCGTGAAGCGCGCCGTGCGCGAGGAGATAGCGAAGGACGGCCGGTGTGCCGCCGACCTCGTGCAAATCCTCCATCACGTACTGGCCGCTCGGCTTCAGGTCGGCGAGAAAAGGCACACGATCGCTGACGGTTTGGAAGTCGTCGATCGTCAGCGGAACGTCCACGGCACGGGCCATCGCAACGAGGTGCAGGACCGCATTCGTCGAGCCTCCGAGCGCCATGATCGTCACCATTGCGTTTTCAAAGGCCTCTCGCGTCATGATGTCGCGCGGCTTGATATCCTTCTCCAACAATTGCTTGATCGCCTGTCCCGCGCGCAAGCATTCCTCCTGCTTTTGCGGGTCTTCCGCGGGGGTGGAGGAGCTGTAGGGCAGAGACATGCCCATCGCTTCAATCGCCGATGCCATGGTGTTGGCGGTGTACATGCCGCCGCAGGCTCCCGCACCGGGGCAGGCATGCTCGATGATGTCGAGTCGCTTGTTCTCGTCGATCGACTTTGCGAGGAGCGCGCCGTACGACTGAAATGCAGAGACTACGTCCAGCTTCTCGCCGTCATTTCCACGTCCGGCGCGGATGGTTCCGCCGTAGATCATCAGCGCGGGTCGATTGAGACGGCCAATCGCGATCATGCAGCCCGGCATGTTCTTGTCGCAGCCGGGAATCGAAATGTTGGCGTCGTACCACTGCGCCGCCATGACCGTTTCGATCGAGTCTGCAATCAAGTCACGCGACTGAAGCGAATAGCTCATTCCGTCGGTGCCCATGGAGATCCCGTCGGACACGCCAATGGTGTTGAAGCGCATACCCACGAGCCCCGCGTCGACGACCCCGCGCTTCACAACCGCGGCCAAATCGTTGAGGTGCATGTTGCAGCTGTTTCCCTCGTACCAAACTGCCGAAATGCCGACCTCCGCCTTATCCAGGTCGGCGCGACTGAGGCCCGTCGCGTGCAGCATCGCCTGCGAAGCGCCCTGCGAGGCGGGTTGGGTGATTCGGCTGCTGTACTTGTTGATTTTTCTGCTCATGGGGACTGGGGAGTCTAGCACCGGGAAATCCAGCATCCGCCACCGGGTCGATTGACTTGACCCACCCACGCCGCGGTCCTACGTCTGTTCAGGAAAATTTGAACAAACCGGGCCACCCGAATGTCCACTGCCGCCGCAAAACAACAAGAGCCTAATGATTCCCAGCCTTTATGGCGCGAGGCCGAGCTTCGTGCGGCCGACGCCATGGGTCGGCTGATGGAGTTTTGGGGCTTCCGACGACATATGGGCAGGCTCTGGACCGTCCTTTACCTCTCGCCGGAGCCGATGACCACGGCCGAGCTCTCCGAGACGCTTCAGCTGAGCAGCAGCGCCGTGAGCCTATCCCTTGGCGAGCTGGTTCGATGGGGTGCGGTCCGAAAGACCTGGCTGCCGGGCGAGCGGAAGGATTTCTATCGCGCGGAAAGCAACGTCTGGAAGCTTCTTCGCCGGGTCTACGAGCGCCGCGAGCTCAACTTGGTTCGGGAGGCCTCCGATGCATTTCTCGACGCGCAGCGCTTTCTCGATGAGGCGCGCGATCAGCTCGACGGACGTGAACGCGAGCGCGTCGACTACATGCGCAAGCGCGTTTCGAGATTGCGTGCGCTGACAAAGACCGGCGAGCGGCTGGTTCGCCTGCTCGTCGCCGGCCGCGCCCTCAACCCGGCCGATCTGCAAGCGGCGGGAGAAGAAGACTGATGCAGCAGGAGAGACTCGGCGGAGGCGTGGCATGTCGTTGATCGCGGCAGTTCGATCGGATCCGTCCTCCGACGTGCTCACGAGCCTGCAGGCCGTCTGCGATTCACAGGGGCTTGGAGACCTTTCGGCGCACTTGGCCGATCTCGCGGATCTTGTGACCTGGGACATGGCGGCGCTCGAGAAGGGTATCCAAGACCTTCCAGTTGGTGACAGCTTGGTCCACAAGAGCGCCCACCATTTGCTCGAGATTGCCGGGAAGCGGCTTCGTCCCATGTGCGTCGTCCTGGCCTCGCGTCTCGGCGGGGGCCTCGACGACAAAACGCGCGACTTCGGTGTTGCTGTGGAGCTGGTGCACTGCGCCACCCTACTGCACGACGATGTCGTCGACGCAGGCGATCAGCGTCGTGGTGTGCCGGCCGCGCGCACCCTCTATGGCAATGCAGCTTCGATTTTTGCCGGCGACTGGCTGCTCGTCGACGCGCTTCGCCGCGTTCGAGCGGCCGAGATGCCCGATGTTCTGGTTCGACTCCTGGATATCATCGACGAGATGATCTTTGCCGAGGCCATTCAGCTTGAGAACCGGGGTCGAATCGACGCGCGTTTGCGGACGTACATGCAAGTCGTCGAGGGCAAGACGGCAGCCCTGTTCCGCTGGGCGATGTTCGCGGGCGCGCGCGCCGGCGGTCTCGACTCCGATGCGTGCAAGGCGCTCGAACAATACGGTCTTCACCTTGGGGTCGCGTTTCAGTTGATCGACGACCATCTCGATTACGCAGGCGAGGGCTCTACGATCGGGAAGTCGCCGTTCACCGACCTTCGCGAAGGCAAGATGACGCATCCGGTGATCGTGGCCCTCGAGCGTGACCCTTCGCTCCGCTCGGTTCTCGAAGAGCTGATCGCGGGTCCCGTCGGCGAAGTTCCAGAGGTAGCGAAGGCACGATTACTATCCGCGCTCCACCGTACGGGGGCGCTCGAGTCGACGCGCGAGCTCGCGATTCAGAAAGCCGATCAGGCCTGTTCGGCCTTGGTCGGGCTGCCGGAGGGTCGGGCCCGAGAAGCATTGATCACGGTGGCCCGCGCCACCGTTCACCGGGAGTCCTAGGGAGCAACGAGGAAAGAGTCATCGATGTCCAAGCAACCACCAACCGTGACTAGCCGCATCCCGGGGTTTTACCGCGAGCGCGTAGAACAGCGGCTTCAAACCATGCTCGATACCGGACTGCTCTCCGAGGATTCCGTTCGGCATTTGGAGGATGGAGGCCGCCTCACGCTCGAGGTCGCCGACCGAATGAGCGAAAACGTAATTGGAGTACACGGTTTGCCGCTCGCGATCGCGCTCAACTTCCGTGTGAACAACAACGATGTCCTAGTCCCGATGTCGGTCGAAGAGCCTTCGGTCGTCGCGGCGGCATCGAACGCCGCGCGTCAGGTGCGCATGACTGGCGGTTTCTTCGGCGAGGCCACCGCGCCCATCATGACGACGCAAGTTCAGTTCGACGACGTGCCCGATCCTCAGAATGCGAAGCTGCGTGTCGAAGCCCAGCGCGATCTCATTTTTCAGATCGCCGACGAGGCGATCCCTGGCATGGTGAGCCGTGGCGGTGGCTGTCGTGACCTAGACGTACGTGTGCTCGATGAGGATGACGGCATCTTGGTCGTACATCTCTACGTCGACGTGGGCGATGCGATGGGCGCCAACGTCGTCGATGCGGTTGCCGAAGCCGTTGCTCCGCGAATTCAAGAACTGACCGGTGGCAGTGTAGGCCTGCGCATCCTCAGCAACCTGCCTCTGAGGCGCCGGATCAAGGTGCACTGCGACGTTAGCGTCGATGCGCTTGGCGGCCCGGAGCTGGCGGAAGGCATCGTCAAAGCGAGCCGGTTTGCCGAGCTCGACCCATTCCGCGCGGTGACACACAACAAAGGCGTGATGAACGGCATCGACGCCGTCGCCCTTGCGATGGGTCAGGACTGGCGCTCGATCGAAGCTGGGGCGCACGCCTTCGCTGCCGTGACCGGCACCTACAAGCCACTGGTGGTCTGGCGCCGGACGGAGAGCGGTGTGTACGGCGAGCTCGACATGCCGATGGCCGTCGGGACGGTCGGAGGTTCCACACGAGTTCATCGCGGCGTTCGCGCTGGTTTCGAGCTCATGGGCATCCAAAATGCCGGTGAGCTGGCCATCGTGATGGGCGCTGCGGGAATGGCATCGAATCTGGCGGCCCTTCGAGCGCTTGCGGGAGAGGGGATCCAGCGTGGCCACATGCGTCTCCACTCGCGCAAGCAAGAGGTTCAGGAGAACGCGCGGCTGCAGGCGAAGAAGCTCGAGCGGGGTGCCCAGTGAGTGAAGCGGTTCATCCCGGCTCGGGCGAGATGTTCGATCAAATCGCAGGCCGCTACGACCTGCTGAACCGATTGATGTCGATGGGCATCGACCAATCCTGGCGTCGCAAGACGGTTGCTGCGCTGGATTTGCCGGCGAATGCGCGGGTTCTGGACCTCGCCACCGGCACCGGTGATCTCGCTCTGATGATCGCCCGACTTCACCCCGACGCAGAGGTCATTGGCAGCGACCCATCGAGCCGGATGCTCGAAGTCGGCGTCGAGAAGGTGGCGCGAAGCGGTGTCTCCCATCGGGTGCAGCTCGAACTGGGCGACGCGCAGGCGCTTCCCTACGAAAGCGACTCGTTCGACGGCTGCTGCATCGCCTTTGGAATTCGCAACGTTCCCGATCGAAGCGCAGCGCTTGCGGAGATGGCGCGGGTTACCAAGCAAGGGGGTAGGGTCGCAATACTCGAGCTGGGCGAGCCAAGCGTCGGTTGGCTGAGCCCGATCGCCCGCTTCCACGTTCGAAAGATCATCCCACGGCTAGGCGGAATGCTGTCGGGCTCGCGCGAGTACAAGTACCTGCAGGAGTCGATTGCCGCGTTCCCCGCCGCCGACGCGTTTGCCGAGCAGATGCGGGCCGCTGGGCTCGACGTGATCGACGTGAAGCCGCTGACCTTCGGTGCCTGCAACTTGTTCATCGCCGAGCCGCGCGTCGCAGGGGCCAAAGGGGCCGCATCGTGAGATCGCAGAACGCAGCGTTTGCCTTCGAAGGCGCTCCAAGCAGGCAGGCCTCGCGAACATTCCTAGAGCAGGCACTCGACGGCCGCCGCGCCGAAGATAGTCACCTCATCGTGACGGTTCCTGCGCCCGTCGCGCGGCCGGACGCGCTACTCCGCGCCTTCCCTCGCGAAGCAAGCATTCTGTGGGATCCTCCGCAGAGCGCCGCATGCTCAGGGCTTGGCGTGGCGACAACTTTAGCGCCCGATGCACCATCCATCGGCGCGTTCTTCGACCGTACCAATCACGTTGCCCACGAGGCGAGTCCGGCACCCCGCGTGTTTGGCGGAGCTTCGTTCGCACCGGGTGCAGCGCGCGACACGCCTTGGGAAGGCTTTGGCGACGGTTTCCTGCTCCTACCCACCTGGACCTATCAAGTTCACGAGAGCGCATGGCTGTCGTTCGCGGTCTGCGAGCCGGAAAGCTCCGCTGCTCAGCAGGTGCTCGACGTATTCGATACGATTTGGGATAGCCTCGAACGTCCGATCGGTGTGATCCCTCCGCCGGTTTTGGTGCGCCGCATCGATGAAGCCGACCGCGAGACCTGGTCGCGCCAGGTCGATGACATTCGCCGGAAGATCAAGAAGGGAACCGTCGACAAGATTGTTGCAGCGAGACACTGTGTCGTCGAGCTCGAGACTGGGGCCGGCTCGCTCGATGTTCTCAAACGCCTTGAAGGCCGCTTCCCGGGCTGCACTCGCTTCGCGCTCTGGCGGGGGGATGCGGCGTTCCTGGGTGCAACGCCCGAGCTTTTGATTTCGCGGCGTGGTCCTTCGGTGTTGAGCGAAGCTCTGGCCGGATCGACCACGCACGGTGATGCGGCGCGCATGATGGCGAGCTCGAAGGAGCGAGAAGAGCACCAGTTGGTGGTCCAGGCCATTCTCGGCGCGCTCGAGCCATTTTGCGATTCGCTTCGCTCGGCGCCGGAGCCGAGAGTACGCGAGCTTCCGAACCTCCTTCACATGCAGACGCCGATTGAAGGCCATCTGCGGGAGCCGACGCACATCCTAGCGCTGGTGCAGGCGCTGCATCCAACGCCGGCTGTGGGCGGCGTCCCGACGCGGGAAGCGATCCAATGGATCGTAGAACACGAGGCGCTGGCTCGCGGTTGGTATAGCGCGCCGGTCGGTTGGACCGACGCCAAGGGCGATGGCGAATTCGTCGTTGCTCTTCGCTCCGGACTGCTCCGCGACGGAAAGGCCTGGGTCTACGCTGGCGCCGGGATCATGGCCGACTCCGATCCCGATGCCGAGTACGCGGAAACAGAGCTCAAAATGCAGGCGCTTTTGGGAGCGCTCCATGGGGACAGCCGCTGAGCTACAGACCGCTTGGGCGACCCTCGTCATCGAGAGCTTCGTCCAAGCCGGTATCACCGACGCGGTGATCAGTCCAGGGTCGCGCTCCACGCCCTTCGTGATCGCGGCCCTCCAGAATGGAACGCTTCGCTGCACGAGCGCGTTCGATGAACGCTCCGCTGCGTATTTCGCGCTTGGCCAGGCCCGTCGCACCTTGCGTCCATCGCTTCTACTGTGCACGTCCGGAAGCGCGCCCGCGAACTACTTTCCAGGAGTCATCGAGGCGAGCGAAGGAGGAGTGCCGCTCATCGTGCTTTCCGCAGATCGACCGCCCGAGCTGCGCGGCTGCGGCGCGAACCAGACGACCGATCAGATTGGCTTGTACGGAAACAAAGTCCGCTTCTTCGCGAATTTGGGGGAACCGCGCGACGACCCGACGAGCTTACGTGCCGTCAAGCGTGTGGTTGCACAAGCGGTGTCCGAAGCCTTGGGCGTCAAACCGGGTCCCGTACACCTCAACGCGCAGGCGCGAAAACCGCTGGAGCCTGCCCTAGTACCGGGTGAAGTTCAGGCACGAGTCGATGCCATCTTGGGCGAGCCGCTCACCGAAATCCATCGTGCGCGACCGCTCGATCCCAAGTTGGTCGAGCACGTCTCCCCTTTGGTGGTGGATGCCGTAGTCGATGCGCTCGATGCGGCCGTGCGTCCAGTGATTCTTTGTGGTCCTTCCGATTTGCGGAGCGCAATGTTCGTCGATGCGCTCGATCAGTTGGCTGAGCGGACCGGCGCGGTGGTGCTCGCGGAAACGACGAGCCAGTTTCGATGCTGGGCGAAGTCTCGGGCGCTCGGCGCGTTCGACACGATTTGGCAAACGGAGAGCGGGAGGTCGATGTGCCTACCGGACTTCGTCTTGCAACTGGGTGCAAGCCCGATTTCCACGGGTTGGGAGCAGCTCTGCGCCGCCCGTCGGATTCGCCGCATCGTCGTGCATCCTTGGCAATGGGCAGATCCGAGCTCGACCGCTGAGGCGATCGTTCAGGCCGACATCGGTTCCTTCCTCACCGCGCTCTGCGCGTCCGACTTCAGTCTGGTCCGCCGCGACGAGGACTTCGTGGCCGGCTTTGAATGGGCGGAGTCGGCGGTGTGGGACGAAGTGTCGTCCATCCTTGCTCAAGCCGGCGATTCGCTGACCCAGGCCGGCGCCGCGCGCGCGCTGCTCGATGCCGTCCCCGACCCGAGCGCCCTCGTCCTGGGCAACAGTCTGCCGATTCGCGACGTCGATCGATGGGTGCCACCGAGTAGAAAGCTCTTGACGGTTTCCTCTCAGCGGGGCGTGAGTGGAATCGACGGCGTCGTATCCGGAGCCGCCGGCGTTGCGTCCTGGGTAGATGGAGCAACCACATTGCTGGTCGGAGACGTGAGCTTTCTTCACGACCTCAATGGGCTGCAACTCGCCTCGCTAGTCAGCGGCCCATTAATCATAGTGGTGGTCAACAACGGTGGCGGCCGGATCTTCGAGCAGCTGCCGATCGCGCGTGACGGCAAGGAGGCGTGGCTGCCGTATTTCACGACGCCCCTCGATGCGGACTTGGAGAGCGCCGCTCTGGTCTATGGCTGTGACTTTCACAGTGTCGATACCGTGAGCGGTTTCCGACGGGCGCTCGAGTTGGGATACGCTCGAGAAGGCTGCACTGTGATCGAGGCGGTGGTGCCGCCACAGAGCGCGCTGCATCAAGGGCGCGACCTCGTTGCTCGCGTCGAACGGGCGCTGCAACGCGAGGCGTCTTGATGTGGACGCTGCTGCACGGCTTCATGGGCTCGCCCACGAGCTACAGTCGAGTCGTCCGTCATCTCGGCGACGATTCGCGACCTTTCGTTCCGGCCCTGAGCGGCCACGGCGGCGATTGGCAGGGTAGAGCGGCCGATTCATTCGAAGGCGAGGTTTCGAGGCTCCTCGCGCTGTTGGCTGACGTCGAGCGCCCTCGGTTCATCTGTGGCTATTCGCTGGGTGCGCGCGTTGCGCTGGGAATGCTGAGCCGTGCGCCATCGATGTTCGAAGGTGCGGTACTGATCGGACTTCAACCTGGGCTCGATGCAGGATCCGCTCGAGACGAGCGTCGCGCGCTCGATGCTGGCCGCGCCCGTCTGCTCCGTGAAGAGGGTCTTGCGGCTTTCATGAAGGCATGGGAAGCGCTTCCCCTCTTCGCGACTCAACGAGCGCTCCCCCCGAATCTGCTGGCCGAGCAGCGCGCGTGCCGGCTCGCCCACGACCCCGAGGGTTTGGCTCGCTCGCTCGAGGTGCTGGGACTGGCCGAGATGCCGAACTATCGTGCGGCGATGGCATCGCTCGAAGTCCCGATCACACTCATCACGGGTTCGCTCGACATCAATTTCGCGAACATGGCCAGGGAGCTCGCAGCTCGAAACGTTCACATTGAAACCGAGCTGGTCGACGGGGTAGGGCACAACGTCTTGCTGGAGGCCCCCTCGGTCGTTGCCGCTGAGCTGACGCGCGTCACGGAGCTCGCGCAGCGATGAGCGAAGTTGCCCCCGGCTCGATCGGCGCATGGATGGTGGCCGCGCGTCCGGCCACGCTCACCGCGGCTTTTGCACCGGTCGCGGTGGGGACTGCCTGCGCCTGGCGGGTAGGTGGTTTTCGCTGGGACGCCGCGCTTGCGGCGCTGCTCGGCGCCTTCTTGATTCAGATTGCGACGAACTTCGCGAACGACATGTTTGATTTCGAGAAAGGGGCCGATACCGAAGACCGGCTAGGCCCAACCCGCGCGGCGCAGGCCGGTCTGCTCAGCGTGGCGCAGCTTCGCCGCGGGATCATCGTTTCCTTCGCGATTGCGCTGGGTACGGGCCTCTACCTCACCTGGATTGCGGGCCCCGCGGTGCTCGCCATCGGCCTGGCGTCCATGGCCGCAGGTCTTGCGTATACCGGCGGCCCGTTTCCGCTCGCATACAACGGGCTCGGTGATGTTTTCGTGATGGGCTTCTTTGGGTTCGTCGCCGTTTGTGGGACGGCTTTCGTTCAAGCGCTGTACGTGCCGGAAATCGCCTGGCTTGCTTCGATTCCGATCGGCGCCTTGGCAACGGGGATTCTCGTGGTGAACAACGTGCGCGATTTCGAAGGCGATCGCCGAGCGGGCAAGACGACGCTCGTAGTTCGATTTGGAAGGCCGAGCGGCGTCCGAGAGTATGCCCTGCTCTTGCTCGTCTCGTACGCCATACCCATCGTCCTGTACGGTCTCGACTGGAGCAGCGCCTGGGTCTGCCTTCCCTTGCTGACCCTCCCGTGGTCCCTACGGCTGTTTCAATCGGTCATGAACGACCGCGGCGTGGCTCTCAATCAAACGCTTGCCGGGACTGCGAAGCTGCTTTCCGTGTTTGGGGTCCTCTTTGGAATCGGGATCGCTCTGTGACCGACCTTCACGCCCAGATCGACCTGCTGGAAGGCGCGCTTTCGGACGCGCTCGTTGGTGG
>CBESWY010000051.1:0-15202 GCA_965533395.1 uncultured Myxococcales bacterium | reverse complement strand
TAGGTTTCTGCCCAATGGCAGATGATTTTCGACGTTTTTCCGGCACTTCTACTTATCTCACCAGCGAGGCGCTCGAGTCTGCCGTGAACTGCGCGGTCGTGCTCGAGCGGCCGCTCCTGATTCGGGGCGAGCCGGGCACCGGGAAGACCCTTCTCGCCGAAGCGGTCTCCGAATCGCTCGGTATGCCCCTGATTCGTTGGAACATCCGGAGCACGACCCGCGCTCAAGACGGCCTCTACGTGTACGACACGGTGCAGCGTCTCTACGACTCCCGGTTTGGAGACAAGGACGTCAATGACATCAGCCTGTACATCAAGCTAGGCCCGATGGGAGAGTCCTTCGACGCCAAAGAGCGCGTCGTTTTGCTGATCGACGAAATCGACAAGGCCGACGTGGAGTTTCCGAACGATCTCCTCAACGAGCTCGATCGGATGCAGTTTCACGTCGACGAGACACAGCAAGACATCGTCGCCGCGCAACGTCCCATCGTGATCATCACTAGCAACGCCGAGAAGGAATTGCCCGACGCGTTCCTTCGACGCTGCGTGTTCCACTTCATCGATTTCCCAACGCCCGAGCTGATGGCCGAGATCGTTCAGGTCCATCACCCCAAGGTTCACGAAAGCCTAGTCGAGCAGGCGCTCAAAACCTTCTACGAAATCCGGAGCATGCGACGGCTCCGCAAGCGTCCGAGCACCAGCGAGCTCGTCGACTGGATCGCGGTTCTCCAGCGCGCCGGCATCGAGAGCGTGAAGCTCGAAGAAAATCTCCCCTTCCTGGGCGCCTTGCTCAAGAAAGAACAAGACCTCGTCGCCTTCGCAGATCAGCTGTCGGGCGGCCAACAGTGGAGAAGCTAAAATCCTAGTCCCTTTCATGTATGAGCTTCGCGGCCGCGGCGTCCCGGTTGGGACGCAAGAGGTCATCGCGCTCGCTCAGGCACTGAAAGCCGGACTTCACGACAGCTCGCTCGACGGCTTCTACAACGTCGCCCGCTCGGTGATGATTCACAGCGAGGCGCACCTCGATTCATTCGATGAAGCCTTCCTTTCGTTTTTCAAGGGCATCGAGATCGAATCCAAGAAGCTCAAGGACGAGCTTTGGGACTGGCTGCAGCAGGCCAAGGAGAACATGGCGGAGCTCACCGACGAGCAGCGCGAGTTCGTCGAGAACCTCGACCTCGACGAGCTTCGCAAACTCTTCGAGGAGCGTCTCGCCGAGCAGGACGAGCAGCACGACGGCGGGAACAAGTGGATCGGCACCGGAGGCACCTCACCCTTTGGTCACAGCGGCCGCGCGCCCAAAGGCTTTCGAATCGGAGGCTCCGGTGGAGGCCGAAGCGCGGTCAAGGTCGCCGACGCGCGCCTCTATCGCCCATACCGCCAGGACCTCACCCTCGACGTTCGCCAAATGCAGGTCGCGCTTCGAAAGCTCCGTCTCTTCGCGCGCGAAGGAGGCGAAGAAGAGCTCGATCTCGAAGGCACCATCGATGCAACGGCACAGAACGCTGGAGAGCTAGAGGTGGTCACCCGCCCTCCCCGGCGCCACAACACCCGCATCATTTTGATGATGGACGTCGGCGGCTCGATGGACCCCTTCGCGCACCTGTGCTCGCGGCTCTTTTCGGCGGCCAAAAAGTCGAGCCACTTCAAAGAGCTGCGCACCTATTATTTCCACAACTGCGTCTACGGCCACGTCTACGAAACCGAGCGCTTCGACACACCGATCAAGATTCGCGACCTGCTCCACGAGACGGGGCCGCACTACAAGCTCATCCTGGTCGGCGATGCGCTCATGGCGCCCTACGAGCTTCTTGCGGCCGGAGGCTCACTCGACCTCGGCGACGACCGGGGCATCGAAGGCCTGCAGTGGCTCATGATGCTGAGCCAGCACTATCACCGCAGCATCTGGCTCAACCCTGAGCCACAGCGCTACTGGACCGGAAACACCATCGAATACGTTCGACAGGCGTTCGACATGTTCCCGCTCACCCTCGAAGGGCTCGGCGAAGGCGTCGGCCATTTGCTCAAGGGCGGCAAGGGCCACTGAGGCGCCTGAAATTTCGTGTCCCGGAGCGAAATTTGGGCCCCGGGCGCAGGGTCGCGTACCCTGAGAGCGTGGGGAAGATATCCATCATCGCGTTCATCGTCTTGTTCGCTAGCTCGGCCGGCATGGCCTCGGCCGAGGAGTCCTCGTACGCCGGCGTGACCCCGGGCTCCGAGACCTCCGAGAATCTCCCGCCCAAGGCGGACGAAATTCCCGAAGGGGCGCTCATGCTCACCTGGCCCGGCTTCATGATGTTGGACGACGGCTCGTCGTTCTTCATCCAAACGTCGAAACCGGTGAAGTTCGGCACGAAGAAGTCCGAGGGACGCCTCGAGTTGGTCCTGCACCACACGCGGGTTCATCTCAAAAACAACTTTCTGCCGCTCGAAACTCAGTTCTTCGATACGCCGGTGACTCGGGCGACCGTGCAGCGCAAAGGCAAGAAGGACTTGGTGATGATTTTCGAGATGCGTGAAGACGTCACGCCAAGCATCACGCAGAAAATGGGCAAAGACGGGTTCAACTACGTCTTCGTCAAGTTCAGCAAGCAACCCTCGGTCCCGTAAAACCGATGCTGCGCATCGCCCACGGGGCTTTGCCCCTTGCCGGTTGGGGGCGCATCGAGTAACCGGACGCCATGAGCCTCCGCGCCGTCAAGGGGATGAAAGACATCCTGCCGGACGAGATCTCGAAATGGCACCGCCTCGAGGACGCGTTCCGCAATCGAGTCGAAGGCTATGGGTTCCGGGAAGTGCGGTTCCCCATCGTGGAACCGACTGCGCTGTTCGTGCGGTCGATAGGTGAAACGACCGACATCGTGGAAAAAGAGATGTACACGTTCACCGACCGGGGCGAGAAATCGCTCACGCTACGCCCCGAGGGTACGGCGTCATCGGTGCGCGCGTACGTGCAGCACAGCGTGCAGGCCCGCGAGCCGGTCACGAAGTGGTACTACATCGGCCCGATGTATCGGCGCGAGCGGCCAGCCAAGGGGCGGTACCGGCAGTTCTACCAAGCCGGGATCGAAGTCTTTGGCGACCCGGGCCCCTATGTCGACGCCGAAGTAATCGACATGGTCGTCGGTTTCATCGCGAGCCTCGGCATCAGCGAGGTCGAAGTCCTAGTCAACTCGATCGGCGGACCGGAAACGCGCGAAAATTATCGCGACGCGCTGCTCGGATATTTGACCCCGTATCGCGCCGAGCTTTGCCCGGACTGTCAGCGTCGCATGGATGCCAACCCGCTCCGAGTGCTGGACTGCAAGGTGCCGCGCTGCTCTGAGATCGCAGCGGGAGCGCCGTCGATCTTGAAGCACCTTACAGACGAAGACCGGGCCCACTTCGACGGGCTTCAAGAGACCTTGACGATCCTCGGGACGCCCTATCGCGTAGACGGCTCCCTCGTGCGAGGGCTCGACTACTACAGCCGGACGCTCTTCGAAGTGCTTGGCAAAGGTGAAGGGCTAGGCGCTCAAAACGCATTGCTCGGGGGCGGCCGATACGATCAAATGGTGAAGAGCCTCGACGGGCCGGACACCCCGGCGATCGGCTTTGCGATGGGACTCGAGCGCCTGCTGATGGCCATGCCCAAGCGCGACACCGATTCGCACGTCGACGTCTTCATCGTGGCCGCCCAAGCCAGCGTTCGAGGCCAGGCGACCCTGCTCGGGCGCGAGCTCCGGGACGCCGGGCTGCGCGTGGAGAGCGACCTTCGCGGCGGCTCGCTCAAGAGCCAGCTGCGCCGCGCCGATAAAATCGACGCACGGATCGCCATGATCCTCGGAGAATCCGAAGTCGAAGAAGACGTCGTCCAGCTCAAAGACTTGAAGAACAAGACCCAAGACCAGGTACCACGCGCCGACGCCGCAGCCCGCATCCACGCCCTCCTCTCCGACTGACCCACACACTCGTCACTAGTGTGCGAGCGAAAAGATCCGCACACTAGGATTGATTGAAGAAGATGGGGCTCGACCACGCCATCTCGCCGTCGGCCTGGGTCACGCGACAGTACACGTACGTGGCATCGACCTCGCCCGCAAACGACGCCGATGGAGACTTTGGCTCGTCCGACGCCGCCACACCATCGGGCGTCACGAGCTCGATGCGTTGGATGTCGGTGGTCCCAAGCGCTCGCGCGTGAACTTCGACCGGCCCATCGATGTCGAGCTCGCTCCCCATCGGGAAACCGGCGACTTGCACGTCGAGCAGAATCTTGGCGCCGCTGGTCGCGTAACAATGGCGAGCGCGAATCGCCTCGAGAATCGCTTCGCGCGTGCGGCTTGCGCAGATGACCGCAGTCAGCCCTGTTCGAAACGGGTCGCGCTTTCGACATTCGCCGTGATGCCAAAGGAGCCCGTGGCTGTCCGAGTTTGCGATGAAACCAAAGCGCAGGCCGGCGTCGAGCAGCGGCTTGGCGAACTGGTCGTTGAGCTCGCCCCGGTGCCCCAGCGGATGATCCGGATGCTCGTAGCAGCCGTGGCACGAGCAGATTTCCCAAACCGGCTGCCCTACGGGGTCGTGTCCGGGAACGTCGGCGCCCGTCCAACCGATGTGGTGCGGCCCCGTAAACGCACCCTGCGCGCTGATCTGCTGGACGATGTCCCGCCCCACCGGAACGTCGTCGCGAGAGATGATCGGTAAGCCCGGGCCCGGAAGGTAAATGCACTTGTGCCCCGGCCCCGGATACGACTTGCCGGTCCATTCGTAAGCAACGATCGTGGCGAACTCGCCGGGGTCATCGTGCCGTTCTGTAACGGCCTGCAGGTATGCCCACTCGCCGGGCCCGATTCGTTTCCCGAGGAATGACTCGTGGTCGGTGAGCGCTGCAAAGTCGTCACCGTACCGGTAGCGCGCGCGAAGATAGGCTTCGTCCGCACTCCCAACTCCGTCCGAATGGGCACTGTGCTGCTGGATGTCACCGAACAAGACTTGGGGCCCCGACCATGCCGTGACGTGTGTCGGCGCCGATTGAAACTCGCCGACTTCGATTTTCGCCTCGACGAGCTTGGGTGCGCCGCCGGACGGTTCATCGAAAGATTCGATTCGAATGCCCTTGCGACTTCGCCAGGCGGCTAGTGTCGTTCCGCTCTCGAGGCGAGCCGCGGTCACGCGCCGTCCTCGACAACCCCACTGGGCATCGTCGATCCGCACCCGGGCGGCGAAGCCATCCGCGTTGATCCTCTGGCGGTACATCGTGTGGGAGCCGCGCCCAAACAGGTCGATCGCGCCATCGTCGCCGACGACGATTGCAGGGAACTCGAAGCCCTGCTCTTCACCCTCGAGATCCCGGTCTCGATCGGTCATCGGCCCGGCCGGCTCGAACACCCTGCCCTCCATGTCGACGAAGCGAACGGCGATCCACTTCGCAATGTCGGGAACCCCTGTGTCTTCACGAACGTCGTGGTGAAACCCGACCCAGGAGCCGCCGGGCGCAGCGATGATGCAGGGCGCGGCCGCGATCCCGAATGCCGTCCAGACGATGAACTCGCCGCCGGACGGGGGCGCCACCACGACGCTCGACCGCGGGCCTTCATGCCGCACCTCGACGCGCCAGCCCTGATGCTCCGCCGCGAGCTCGGCGCATGGGTCGTTGATGGGATGCGAGACACCGGGGGCCCAGGTCATGATCGCAGCGCCATGATCCGTTGAGCCAGCCTCGCCTTGCACCGCGCCGTCGTCGGCCAAGTCGAATCGCAGGACGCATTCTTCGTCGCTCCCTCCCCAGGCGAAGACGTGCAAGAGCGCGCCTCCATCGGCCACGGGCTCCAAGCGCGGGCTTCGCAGGTACCGCTCCGGAGTTTGTTCGATGAGGGGCATGGGGGCTCAGTGCGCGTAGCCGAGGGCGCGTAGCTGATCGCGAATCGTGTCGTCCATTTCGGCGTTCTCTCGCTTCAGCTGTGTACCGCCCTTCTGCTCGGCGCTCAACCAGTCCCCCCGGTTGCTCGCTCCGAGGAACTGACCGAGCAAGATCCGCGAATAGCGCCGCGCGATTGGAAAGGCGGACGCGTCGAGCTGATTCATCTCCAAGGGGTCCGCCACGAGGTCGAACATGGTCGAAGTCAGGTTTCCGCGGAGGATCAGCTTCCATCGGTTGCTGGTGATCACGCGACGGTCGTCTTGGAAATCGCTGAACGCCACCGCGGGTCGGGTCGACGCCTCGCCGAGCATCAGGTCGACGAGCGGATGCCCTTCGTTCCTGGCCATCTCCGGAACGCCCAAAAGCTCGGTCACCGTCGCGGAGATGTCGAGCGTGCTCACCGCGTCGCCGATCTTCGCGCCGGCCGGAAGCCGATTCGGGAGCCGAAACATCAGGGGCACGTGGAGGAGCTCTTGGTACACCGAGTGACCGTGTCCCCAGGAGCCGTGGTCATCGAACTCCTCGCCGTGGTCCGAAGTCACGACGATCAGCGTGTCCTGGCTCAGTCCTAGCTCGTTCAAGCGCTCCAAAAACGCGCCGAAGAAGTGATCGTGCTTGGTGATCTCACCGTCGTGAAGCGCCTTCAATCTCCGCTTGTCGCTTGCGTCGAAGACGACTTGCGGTGGGTTGCGCTTCGCCTTCTCCAGCAACTCACCGGTCATCCTCGGTTTGACCTGCCCCGTATACTCGCTCGGGTCGTACGTCCGGAGATGCTCCCCGGGCGGATCGTAGGGCACGTGTGGATCGATCGTCTGGATGTATGCGAAGAAGCGTCCGCCCTTGTGCTCGTCGATCCAGTTCCCGGCCTTCTCGAAGACGTCCTTGGCCTCGGTGCTCTTCCCCTCGCGAATGTAGTTGCTGTAGTCATCCCAGCCTTGGTCGAATCCAAAACGGTCGGATACATAGCCGTTCGCGATGAAGCTCCCGGTCGCGAACCCTTCACCCTGCAAGTGCTCGCTCAAGAGCTCGGCCGAGCTCGGCAGCGCGGAATCGCCGGTCTTCTGCTGATGGGTTTGTGGGTGAAGCCCGGTGAGGATCGAAGCCACGGCCGGCTTGGTCCAGTTCTCGGGCGACTGCGCGAGCTCGAAGACCACGCCTTCGGAGGCGAGCCCGTCGATGGCCGGCGTTTTCACGCGGGTCTGCGGGTTGAACGGCCGGAGCTTGTCGGCGCGAAGGGTGTCGATGACGAGCACGATCACATTCTTCGCGGGCGCCAGGTCTCGTTCCTGTCGTTCGGGCACAGCGATTCGCGGCGAGCTCCAAGCCAAACGTCCCGATCCCCGACCTTTGGCGCGAAGGTCGATCCGCACGGTCTCGCCTGCGAAGCGGTTCAAGTCGACCTTGTGGTCGGTCCATGCGCCCGAAGCCGTGCCGGTCAGCACTTCGATCGTCGGCTGCCCGTCGGCCGTCACCTCGATCGCGAAAGGCGCGTCGCCTTCACCTTCGACACCGACTCCAAAGCCCAGCCAGCCATTTGCTGGAACGGCGACGTGATAGCGGAGCGTCGACGCCCGCGACAAGGCGATGGCCTGCCGCTCCTCTTCCCCGAAGCGAACCGTTGCGACCAAGCCTTCGTACATCGGTGCGCGCGCGGCCTCCGCTGGCTCGGACTGGTTTCGAATCCAAATTGAATCGACGGCCACTGAAACGTCCTGACCATCGATCGGTGTCGTGCCCCCAAAGGTCAGCAGCAGGTAGTTCTCGCCGGCTGTCACCTTCTCTTTTGGCAGCTGGACGTCGTAGTCTGCGAACCCATCGCCCTGGCCGAGATGAATCGACGGGAGCTGTTGGTTGTTGAGGTACGGTGTGAGCGCCTGCGTCCCGTGCGGTCGCAGTCGAACGCGCGCCACGAGCGCTTCAGGCCGCTCGGCCTGGAAGTACACTCGACCACGCATTCCAACGTGCGCGTAGCTGGTGTCGCCATCCACCCCCTTGCCGACCCAACCGCTGCGCCAGTCACCCACCGTGTACTTGGACTGTGCGGGCGTGCCGAAGTCGAGATACCAGCCTCGATCGTTCACCTCGGCCAAGTGGCGAAGCTCGGTCAGATCCAAATGGGTCTCGAGCCCGGCAAACAGGTCGGGCGTGGACCCTCCTCGGCTGCACGCTGCAGTCACGCAAAGGGTTCCGAGCACCACCAAAATCAATCGCATCAGCCGCCTTCCTCCCTCGCTCCGGCGGCCGTTCTCGCCCCTGATTTGGCCCCGCGGAACCTAGCTGCGGTTAGCATGAGGCTTCAACGAGCGTCAACAAAGCCACCCGGCCGGGTGACGACCTGGAGCGCACGCGTCGAGCCCGACTTCAGGTAGTAGAACCGGTCGGTGGATCGAGCGCCGAGGCGGTAGCGAACCCGGTGTGTGCCCTCGTCGAGCACGAGCTTCAAGGGAAGCGTTCCGCGGTCCACCCCGTCGATCTCGACCGACACCTCAGCCGGGCCACTCAGCTCGAGCGCGCCCTGCCACTCCGCGACGTCCAAGGACGGGTCGACACCCGGCCGAAGCCTTCCCGCAAACGACGATAGGTCGAGGCCGACGGGCGAGACCGAAGGCACGGCTGCCGGTTCCGGCACTTCTAGCTCGACGCGGATTTCCACGGGATCGTCGATCTCGATCGGCCGCGATGTAGCCGCGGGAGGCCCGGCCGGCGCGCCGATGGGCATCATCTCGTTCCAGATCAGAAACGCCACCGTGGCGGAGAGCAGAACCAGAAACGCCAAACCGAATAGACGTGGAGTCGCTTGCAGTTCCATCCCGAACCCAGAGCTGCCCTCACCGCTACGCCGCGCCGCCCCGCTCCCGAGCCGCCAGACCGGATAGCTCCAGCTCGGGGCCCGGTTGGCTGGCTCGCGATGCATGGCCACCGCCGACTGCGCCCGGACATTCTGTCGCTCTATCGGATCCGACACGGGCGCGGAGTCTGGCTCGATCTCAGCCTCATTCAACTCTACCGCAGACGCCGGCGGAACCACCGCGCCGGGGTCACCGCTCGCACTCCGCTCCGGAGCTCGGACGTCTCGAATGGCGCCCTGCCGAGCCAGGGTGATCAGCAAGGCGTCGACCAGCGCGCGGGACCCGGCCCCGGACTCCCACAAAACGTCGGGCGTCCCACCTGCGACCAGGGCGGCGATCAAGCGCTGCACCCGAACGGGAGAATGGCGCACATAGGTCCCAAGCACGTCCGGATCGAACTCGACGCGGCAATCGGGATGCGCCGCGATGGTGTTGAGAAAGCTGCCAAGTCTCCGCGTCGCCTCCATGAACGAATCGTCCAGAGCCTCCGGCGCTTCATCCGCCAGCCGGGTAGGCAGCTCTGCCACGACGAATCGACCCGAGCTCATCCCGACCAAAGCAGGAAACGCCTCGGCTCCCTCCTTGACCGCACCATCGATCGCAGTGCGGGTCAGGCGGACGATGCTGCCGTCTCGAAGCTCCAAGTCGAACAAGCTCCACGGATCCTGAAGGACGACGCTCGCGTTCGGTCGAAGGCGGCGCACGGCCTGTAGCAGTCGGGTCACACCCAGCTCCTCCAAGTCGCCGCGCGCCTCTCGTTCACCCTTCAGCGCTTCTTCCAGCCGCGTCAGCGGTTCGAGCACACCCAGCACGCGATCGAGAACCTGACGCGCGGGTACTTCCTTCCGCAGGTACCCCTGTGCGTCCGCGCGAAGCTCGCGCATGCGGTGCAGAAAGTCGTCGCGCCAGGACAAGAGGACGACGGGGACGCCATCGAGCAAGGGCTCGCGGCGCACGGCTGCGCACAGGGCAAGGCCGTCGAGGCGTGGCATGACGATGTCCGCGAGAATCACATCGGGAGACTCGCTCCGAGCAAGCTCGAGGGCCTCGACGCCGTCCCGCGCTTCGATGACCCTGGCCCCCGACTCGCGAAGGACGCCCACGTAAAACCAACGAACTTCGGCTTCGTCGTCCGCGACCAAAATGGCGCGCCCGCGCAGGCTGGGCTCCGGAGTCCGGGACGCGGCCGGCCGTGTCCCCGACTGAGCGGGCAACGCGGCGAGAGGCTCGTACCGCCAGGCCAGGACCCGGACCGCCCGGAGCGAAGCGGGCCCAAACGCCTCGCGCTCGAGCCTGGTCAACGCCTCGGCCACGGCCGCCTCGAGGTGCGAGAAACCAAGCTCGGCCGCCGACCGGCGGAGCTCGCCGAGGTGTCCGGCAAGCGCCGTACGCGCGGCCTCATCCTCGGATGCGATGCTCAGGACTTCGGTTAACCGAACTGTTTCCAAGCTTTTAGCGGCCAAAGCTTGAATGAAGGCAGCGTTTCGAGTCGCCGATTCCGGGTCGCTGTGAGCACTCCGCACTTGCGCAGTGTACGCATCCCGCCGATTTGTTCGAGCACCAAGTCGGTTGCCCTCGCAATCATGGCGACGTACGGACGAGCGTGGATTTCGTCGACGAAGTGACATTGGACGTTGCCGCGGGCGACGGGGGCAATGGCTGCATCGCGTTTAGGCGCGAGAAGTTCGTTCCGCTCGGAGGTCCATCGGGAGGCGACGGCGGGCGCGGCGGGAGCGTGATTCTGGTTGCACACGACCGCCTCTCCACCTTGCTGGATCTCCGCTTCCGCAAGATCGTTCGCGCCGAGCGTGGCGAGGACGGCCGCGGCAAGGACCAATTCGGCAAGGCGGGCCAGGACATCCGCATTCAAGTCCCGGTCGGGACACAGGTCTACGACCAGGAGAGCGAGGCCCTGCTTGCGGACCTCAGCGAGTCCGGGGCCGAGATCGAAATTGCCGGAGGCGGCCGCGGCGGCCGGGGGAACATCAAGTTCTCGACTCCGCATGACCGCGCCCCACGACGCGCCAGCCCGGGGACTCCAGGCGAACGAAAGCAAATCCGGCTCGTTCTGAAGCTCCTCGCGGACGTCGGCATCGTCGGATTCCCCAACGTAGGCAAAAGCACGTTCATCGCCACCGTTTCCCGCGCACGCCCCAAGGTCGCCGACTACCCCTTCACGACCTTGGTACCCAACCTCGGTGTCGTCTCACTCGGTGTCGACCGCACCTTCGTGATCGCGGACATTCCGGGCATCATCGAAGGGGCCTCGGAAGGCGCTGGCCTCGGCCTCCGGTTTCTCCAGCATGTCGAGCGGACCAAGGTGCTCCTTCACATGCTCAGCGTCGACCCGGACCCCGAGCGCGATCCCGTCGCGGACTTCGACGCGCTCATGTCAGAGCTGGGCCGGTTCGACGCGAGCTTGCTCGAACGCCAGATGGTCGTCGCGGTGAGCAAATGCGACCTGCCGGAGGCACGTGAAGCCTACGCGGCGGTTCGCGAAGCGCTCGAGCCACGGGGTTTCCAGGTTTTCGCGATCAGCTCGGCCACCCAAGAAGGGCTCACCCCTCTCCTCGAATCACTCGAGGCTATCTTGCGGCAGCCAGACGACGCCTGAGCTCTGCCCGACCCCAGTCCGCGGCCTCCCGGACGACCTCGGAAGGATGGTTTCGGCGCGCATCGTCGAGCACCGGAAGATGTATCTCGTGGCCGCGATTCCCCAATACGAGCGCAGCGTTACGCGCCAAACCTTCGGGCTGGGCGCGCTTCACGGGCGAGCCTTCCGCCCAGGCGCGGAGCTGTTCGTCACTCATCTGAAGAAACCTGGCGACCTCGAACCCCTCCCAGCGCTCGGCTGGCTCGAACGCCTCGAGCGATCCCTCGGTTGCGCCCGATGTCTGGTTGTAGGGGCAGACGTCCTGGCAGACGTCGCATCCGAAGACCCAAGGTCCGAGCGCCTGTCGCTGTGCCAGAGGAATCGGCCCTCGATGCTCGATTGTCAGGTACGAGATGCACTTTCGCGCATCGAGGCTCCGTGGGCCATTGAAGGCCCGAGTCGGACAGGCCTCGAGACAGAGCGTGCAGGTTCCGCAGCGACGTCCCATCGGCGCATCCGCCTCGAGTCGCGCGGTCGTCACGACACAGGCGAGGAAGGCGTGCGAGCCAAGCCCCGGGACGATGAGACAGCAGTTCTTGCCCACGAAGCCGATGCCCGCGCGCTCCGCCCAGGCACGTTCGAAGACGGGCTTCGAGTCGACCGCGACCCGAGCAGCGAAGCCCGCCTCTTGAAGGACCCGCGCCACTTTCCGGCTCTTCTTCGTGAGCACGTTGTGGTAGTCGCGGCCGAGCGCATACTTCGCGACGCGTGCCGGCGGCGGCCCTTGATAGCCGTTGCGCCGAAGGTACGGTGCCGCCATCACGACGACACTCTCGGCATTCTCGAGCATCCGCGGATCGCTCGGGTCCTTTCGAACCGGCGCGGTCTCCGCCATCCACGACATCTGCCCGTGATGCCCGGCGCGGAGCCAGGCATCGAGATGCGCGCCCTCCTCGTCCAATCGACCGGCCTCGGCCACGCCCGTACGCGCGAAGCCCACGGCCTTGGCCTCGGCTTTAACGCGCGCGGTCAACTCGGAATCTCGCTGACCTTGGCTCATCCCAGGCCGGCGCCGGGGGGTGCGGGCGGCACGGCGGGCACCTTCTCTTCCTGCTCCTTCGGCTGCGCTGGCGGCGATTTCTCGGGAGGCCGCTTGGGCTGGTCGCCCTCCTGGGACTCCTCTTCTCGCGTGCGCCAGGTCGGCTTTGCGTCTCCAGGGACGACGGTGTCCCAGTCGGGCGCATCGGTCAGGCCGTCCTTGCGTCCGGTTGAACCGCGTGGATTCGGCACGATGTAGGGCTCCGCGTTGAACGTGCCGCACTGGCGCTGATTTCGATAGAAGCCCCAGTGGAAGTAGACACGCCCGTCGCCGCTGAGAATCGACGAGGGTGCCGGCGGGTAAGGCTGCCCGCGGAGCACGGAGTTGAACGCGCCAAAGTCAAAGGGCAAGAGCCCGCTCGATCGGACGACGCCAACTCGATGAACGGAGCCGTCGCGATTGAGCACGATTTCGAGCTTGGTCATCAGGGTCGGATCTTGATACGGGCTGCCGCCGATCGGCAGGCTCCGAAGAAAGCCGTCCGCAAACTCTTGGTGGATACGTCGGTGCACCGCCGCGATGTAGGTCGCGAAAGGCGACGCCGCCGCGTTCAACGCAGTGGTCGCGCCGCGCTTCACACCGGGCACGTAGTTTTCAATCGCCGCGCGAAATTCATTCCAAGTCTTCTCGCGCGCGATACCGCGCTGCGACGACTTGCGCTCCGCCAGATAGGCCCGCCGATCCTGATCGAGCTTCTCGGAGCCCACGGCGGCTTCGAACTGCGACCAAGCCATTTTGCCGCCTGGGCCTTTGCCCTGGGCCCGTTCGCCACCACCCTGTGCGGAGTTGCTCGGTCGTCGAATGCTGAACGTCCCGGAGGGATCGGTAATCGTGAGCGTGTCTTCCGCGGCCTGAGCGGTACGGTCGCCGGCGTCGCTCGATCGCCGTCCGTCCGGCGCTTGGCGACTCACGCGTTCGGCCTGGATCGGGTCCGCCTTGATCGCTTTGTCGGGGCGCTTGCGCTGCGCTTCCTCTTCGGTGACCTTGCGCGCGTCGCTGCCGTCCTTGTTGCGGAGCTCGGCGATCTTCTCTTCACGGGAATTGCCCTGCTCTTCCAAGGTGTCGGACGGTTTCTGCTGCGACCCGGGGGACGGACGCTCGTCGTCGCGAATCATGCTGCGAACCTGCGCGACGGTTTGCTCTTCGACCCGGTTGTTCTCCTCGGCGATGAACTGCGGGTTGTCCGGCTCGAGTTTGGGGTTGGTGCTGTGCTGTTGTACGGCCTGTGGTGATGTGAGCTCGGGCGGCGGTGCTTGCTTCTGCTGCTGGGCCTGCGCTCGTGCCTGCGCCTCGACCGCCTTCGCTAGGCGCTCGCGCTTCGCCTTCTCGCGTTCTCGGGCCGCCTTTTTCTTGCGCCGCTGAGGCTCCGGGCTCCCGGACACCTCGAAGTCGACCTCGGCTGGCTCGAAGGTGACGGCCTTCCGCGCCTCTTCCTCCTGGAACCGGATGCGGTCCGCCAAATCGCCAAGAACCTCGTACACGGGAAGGTGCACAAACAGCGATGCGATCAACGCAAGCGCGAAGGCAATGGCGACTGGTTCTCTGTAACGTCGACGCACGGAAGCTCTAGGGGGTTGAATGCACTTCCCTCTATAGGGTTACATTGCCCCCGGTCACTAGCAAAGAGTCGACGAGGGGTTAACGGCTGCGGGCCGTGGGTACGCTCCGGGCCCGGCCAGAACCGCCCGAGGACGGCCTCCCGAAGCCTCCGCTCCGGCCCATGCTCGAACGCGACCAGCCGGAGGTGCTGGGACGCGCCCGCTGGGAGCTGGGGCGGCTGAGCCCGGCACCCCGTGACGCGTTCGACCTGGGGCGCTTGACGCTGCTCGCGCGACTCGGGCTCGAGCTCGGACGGCTGGTCGCAGGTCGGCTGACCTTAGCCCGTGAGGAAGCCGAAGCCGGTGGCCTTCCAACGCTGCTCGTGCGCGATGGGCTCACGCGTGTCCGGCTGACCATCGCGTTGTTGGCGCCCGATCGTGGGACGGACCTCGTGAGCGCGGGCGCGCCGCCGGAGCGACTGACGGCCCTCGTTGCTGTGGCCGAGCCGGGAGGCCGATGGACGACCGTGGTTCTCGAAGGCGTCGTACGAGCGCGGCTGACCGAGTCGACGCGGCTCGCGCTGGGCCGCGTCCGCGTAACCGTTCCGGTCCGGGTGCTTGGCGCCCGCGTCACCGTTCCTGTTCGCCTGGTCGGCGCCCGGGTCACGGTTTGGCTGCGCGTCGGAATCGTGCGCGCGCGGCCGACCGAGCCCGGCGACCTCACGACGCCTCGGCTCGAACGCACGGCGGGCGGCCTCGCTCGAACGGTGGTGGGTCGATAGGGCACGCCTCTGTTCACGGGCACGGGATGGCGCGTGCGGTAGTACGGCTGGTAATAGGGCGGATACCAGTGCCAGGGGCGATAGTAGCCGAAGCCCACATAGACACCCCACGGTCGATAGTAGCCGGGCACGAACCACCAGACGTTCGAGTAGTAGTCCCAGCGCGGCTGGACGAAGACGTAGTTCACCCGCTCGACGACACAGTGCCCGTCGACCCAAAGGTATTCGCCGTTGCTGTAGGCCCAGTAGCCGTCGACCCAGATCGCCCCGGGGCACTGCACCTCGGGCTGCACGACCACGACCGTCTGCGGAGCCGGCGGCGCCTGCTCCGTGGCTGCCAGAGGCTCCGGCTCTTGAACGACGATTACCGTGTCGCCGTCTACGACCTCGGTGGTGCCGTCCTCGGCTTCAATGACCACGTACGTCGTTGCGTCGGGCGTTGC
>CBESWY010000050.1:0-15260 GCA_965533395.1 uncultured Myxococcales bacterium | reverse complement strand
CCCGGAGTCGGGGTTTTCGAGCCGGATCAACTGCCGCATCAGGACCGTTTTTCCGGAGCCCGAGGGACCGATGATCAGATTCGTCTGCCCTCGGTGAATGTCGAGCGACACGCCTTTGATCACGTGATGCTCGCCGTAGCTCTTGTGCAGGTCGCGAATCCGGACGTGGATCGGATCGTCTTTCATCTCCGGAGGCAGCGGCGCCCGCGTCAAGCGCATGAGGTTCCTTCGAAAAAACTTCATCAGAAGAACCCTTGTCCCAAGACGAGGCTCGTGACGAGATAGTCGAGCATGAGGATGGCGATGGCGCTCTGCACGACGGCGCGGTTGGTGGCACGCCCCACCCCGGCTGCGCCGCCGTTCGCATAAAAACCCTGTCGGCAGGCGATCAGCGTCAGCGCTACGCCGAAGACCATCGCCTTGATGAGCCCCTGAGAGACGTCGTCCCAGTCGACCAGCCACTTGAGTCGGTCCATGAAGACTCCGGGGTCGAGCCCGAGAAGCCTCACGGCCACGAAGAAGGCTCCCATCACGCCGACGATGTTGAAGAGCATCGTCAGAACCGGAACCATCACGAATCCGGCGACCAGCCTCGGTACCACCAAGTACTGCACCGGGTTGACCGCCATGGTGACCAGAGCGTCGATTTGGTTGGTGACGCGCATGGATCCGAGCTCGGTCGTCATCGCGCTCCCGGCCCGGCTGGTGACCATCAGCGCTGCGAACACCGGACCGACCTCGCGGGCCAACGCCAAGCCAATCACGGCGCCGGTCTGGCTCTCGGCGCCGAAGTCGCGAAAACCATCGACGAGCTGCAAGGCGAGCACGCCACCGATGAATACCGCGGTCAGCGAAACGAGGAAGATCGAGCCGATGCCGATGAACTCCATCGCCTCGACGAAAAGCCGGCCGCGGTACGGCGGGCGGATTCCCCAAAACACCGACTCCCACAGGAGCTTGAAGAGCGCCCCAATCTCGACGAACGGGGACAGGAGCAGCTTCAGGAGCCATTCGCCTGCGGCACGAGCTGTCGCGCGGAGCTTCGAGGCCTCGTCTGGGGTCGCGGGTGCGCTGGGCGCGGCGTCAGGCACGGGACTTCATAGCACGGTTGGTTAGCAAAACGTCAGCCATTCAAGTAGACGCGCGGAACGCGCCGCGAGACGTTGGTCAGCACTTCGTAAGGAATTGTTCCCGCCGCGACGGCGAGGTCACATGCGTCGAGCACGGACCCGCCTTGCTCGCCGAGCAGCAGAACTTCGTCTCCAATGGCGACGCCCGAAATGCCCGAAACATCGACGGTGGTGAGATCCATTGCGATGTTTCCCACGATGGGACAGCGAACCCCGCCGATCAACACATGCCCGCGATTGGAAGCGGAACGCAGCAAGCCATCGCCGTAGCCGACAGGGATCGTCGCCAGACGAGTTTCTCGAGGTGCACGAAATGAGCGTCCGTAGCCGACCGACTCGCCCGCTTGCAGCGTCCGAACCCGAAGCACCTCCGTGCGCCAGCGAAGCGCCGGGCGGAGTGGCGCCTCGATCGTGTCCGAGCCAGGATAGCCGTAGAGTGCGAGGCCGGGGCGTACCCAGTCGAAATGCGCCTCGGGATGCCGAAACAACCCTGCACTGTTGGCGACGTGCAACACCGACGGCTCGTGACCAAAGCGGTGAACGAGACCTCGTGCATGCGCGAACCCCTCGAGCTGCTCCGCGACGTACTCTGGGTCGGCATCTGCGGTCGACAGATGCGTCATCAAGCCCGCGATGCGAATCGAAGGGAATCGACGAAGCTCGTGCAGGAAGTCAGTGAGCTCCCCGAGCGGGACTCCGAGCCGCCCCATGCCCGTGTCGACTTTTAGATGCACGTCGATTGGGCGGCTCTCGGACACGAGCTCGAAGGCGTGGGCTTCAGAGATGTCGTAGAGGACGGGGGTGAGCCCCGCCGCGATGATCTCGCGGTGGGCGCCGCCGTTGATGCCGTTGAGTACGAGGATTGCGCGGTCGATGCCGGCTTCTCGAAGCTCGATCCCCTCTTCAGCTAGGGCGACGCCGAAACCATCCACGCCCTCGTCCTGAAGTCGCCGGGCGACCGGCACCACACCGTGCCCGTAGGCATCCGCCTTCACGACCGCCAAAATCTTCCGGCCGGCCGCCGCGCCCTGCACCACGCGAAGGTTGTGCCCAATCGCGTCGAGCAAGATCTCGGCGCGCGTCGCCCGCAAGGAAGAGTCGGCGTGCTGGACGCGCGGTCTCGATGGTTTCGAGGAATCCGGTTGCAAGGCTTGGAGCTAACGGTTGGCACCGTCGGCGTCAAGCATTGGCGTCCCAACGCCCGAAGGCTAGGCTCCGGCCTGGATGGCAAAGCCTCGCCGACGCCAGATCGATTGGGAAATGCTCGCAGCCGGCCTCGTGGCAGTCGCGGTGGCGGCAGCTCCCGGCTGTGGGAAGCCCGCCGAAGAAACCGTGTCACCAGTGCACGTGACGCCCAGCGACACGCGTCGCCCCATCGGTGCACCAGCACCCGAAGCGCTTCGGGTCCGCGTCCTTCGTCAGTACCCGCATGACAAAGAAGCGTTTACCCAGGGCCTCATCTGGCATGACGGCGCAATGTACGAGAGCACCGGTCAGTACGGAGAGTCATCGCTACGCAAGGTCCGGCTCGAAGACGGCAAGGTCCTCGCACGACGCGAGCTCGATCCCGACTTCTTCGGAGAAGGGCTGGCACGTGTCGATGACCAACTGGTCCAGCTCACCTGGCGATCCGGGCTAGCGCTGGTTTCAAGCTTGGCGACGCTCGAACGTCTGACGACACTTCCGTACCGCGGTGAGGGTTGGGGGCTCTGTTTCGACGGGACGGCACTCGTGATGAGCGATGGCTCTTCGAGCTTGGAGTTTCGCGATCCGAAGTCCATGGAGGTGCTTCGCGAGGTCAGCGTCACCAAAGAGGGGCGCCCCGTGTCGCGACTCAACGAGCTCGAATGCGTCGACACCGACATCTACGCCAACGTTTGGCAGAGCAATGAGATTCTTCGCATCGATTCCAAGACCGGTCACGTCACCGCCAGCATCGATGCGAGCGACCTGCTGACGAGGTTTGAATCGCTACGGGCCGACGTCCTCAACGGAATCGCCTACAAGCCCGATTCGAAGACGTTCCTCCTCACTGGAAAGCTTTGGCCTCAGCTCTTCGAGGTCGAGCTGGTGCCCCGTTGATCTCCACCGTGAATCTCGATCTCCGGTTGCCATTGGGCGAGCCGTTTGCGCATGATTTCGATCGCCTCGGGATGCTCGTCGATGAGCACGAACCCTCTGCCTAGGCGCGCCGCTGATTCGCCGGTGGTCCCGCTGCCCGCAAAGAAGTCCAGAACCGTATCGCCGGGCTCGGAGTGCACCTTGATGATGCGGTCCAGCACACCCAGCGGCTTCTGCGTCGGGTAGCCTGTCTTCTCTTTGCCATTGGTTGGAACGATTGTGTGCCACCAGACGTCCGTCGGCGTTTTGCCCCTCGCGGCCTTCTCTTTGCCGACGAGCCCGGGCGCCATGTAAGGAATTCGGTCCATTTCTTCGAACTGGAAAACATAGTGTTTGGGGTCGAGCACGTACCAGAGCAGCGTGTCGTGCTTGGCGGGCCACCAGCGCTTTGGCCGTCCGCCAAAGTCGTACGCCCAGATGATCTCGTTGCGGAAACAATCCCGGCCGAGCAGGCGATCGAGGGCGACCTTCACATAGTGCACTTCGCGGTAGTCGAGGTGCACGAAGAGCGAACCGTCGCGGGTGAGGCAGGGCAGCGCGGCTTCGATTCGACTCATCAAGAATGACAGGTATTCGTCGTACTCGTCTTCGTAAGCGGGGCTGTCGAGCCGCTCGACCTCGTAGCGGCGCCCACCAAACCCTTTGCGCTCGCCGTCGGCTGAAGCACGCACCTGCATCCGCTGACGCGATTGCGTCCGCCCGGTGTTGAACGGTGGGTCGATGTAGATCAGGCGCGCGTGCTCGCGAGGGAGCGTCTCGAGGACCTGCAAATTCTCGCCGTGGACGATGCGCTTCACGCGACCGAGCCTATCATCGAGAGGGGAGCGCGCCCATCTTCGAACCCGCTTGCAGCACCTCTGCGCCCGCCCTACGCTCTCGGCCGATGCGTCTCCTGGTCAACGGCGAAGAACGGCAGGTCGAGCCGAGCACGACGGTGAAGCAGCTGCTTTCCTCTCTCGGCCTCGGGAACACCTTGGTGGCGGTCGAGCGCAACGAAGAAGTCGTGCCGCGGGCCCTGCATGGGAGCACCAATCTCAGCGACGGTGACCGAGTCGAGGTGGTTCATTTCGTAGGAGGCGGCTAGGTGTCCGAAGACATTCTGAAGATCGGCAAGTTCGAGTTTCGATCGCGGCTGTTTACCGGTACGGGGAAGTACCCAAACCTCGACACGGCGAAAAAGGCGCTGGCGGCCTCTGGCTGCGAAGTCGTCACGGTCGCGGTGCGCCGGATCGACCTCAAGGCTACCGGAGCTGACTCGATCATGTCGGTACTCCGCGAGGGCAAGTACACGCTCCTTCCCAACACCGCCGGCTGCTATACCGCCGAAGATGCGGTCCGCACTGCCCGGCTGGCGCGGGAGCTTCTGGACACTCCGCTGATCAAGCTCGAGGTCATCGGCGACGAGCGGACACTCTTCCCTGATGTGCCCGCGACACTCGAAGCCGCCAAGGCCTTGGTGGACGACGGTTTCACCGTACTGCCCTACTTCAACGACGATCCGATCGCGGCCCTGCGCCTGGAGGAGCTCGGCTGCGCTGCGGTCATGCCACTTGCCGCGCCCATCGGCAGCGGCCTCGGCGTCCGCAATCCGTTCAACATCGAGATCATCGTCAAGCACGCGACCGTCCCCGTGATCGTCGACGCTGGCGTCGGCACCGCGTCGGACGCCGCGATCGCCATGGAGCTCGGCATCGACGGTGTGCTGATGAACACGGCGATCGCCGGCGCCAAGGACCCAGTTCGGATGGCCCGCGCGATGAGGGCAGGGGTCGAGGCGGGTCGCGATGCGTTCCTTGCGGGCCGAATTCCACGCAAGCTCTACGCGACGGCATCGAGCCCGCTCGAGGGCGTCATCGGCTCCGATCAAGACGGCCGTTCCTAAGTCCTTCCCGATGACCCAAGGCCTTCCGCGGATTTGGATCATCACGGACCCGAATCACCCCGACGGTCCGGTCGCTCCGGTGCGACGCGCCCTCGAAGGGTGCCCGCCCGGGGTGCTGGGTGTGCAGCTTCGAGCGAAACGGGCGTCCGATCGGCAAATCCTGGAATGGGGACACGAGTTGCGCGCGATCACGCGGGACACCGGCAGTGCGCTGACGGTGAACCGACGCACAGATCTCGCCGAGATCATGGGCGCGGACGGCGTGCACCTGCCGGAGCTGGGCCTTCCCCCGACCGAGATTCGCGCCAATTGGCCTTCCGTTCCTATCGTTGGCGTCTCCCGTCACGATCGCCTCGGCCTCGAAGCCGCGGAGCGGGAGCGCGCGAGCTATGCGCTCTTGAGCCCAGTCTTTCACGTCCCCGGCAAGGCTCGACCCATGGGCGTTCATGGTTTTCGAGAAGCGATCGCGGGTGTCGAAATGCTGACATATGGCCTGGGCGGCGTGCGTCCCGAGGATTTGAGGCCCTTGCTTCGCGCGGGCGCGTTCGGCGTCGCGATCCGGCGGGCGGTTTATGCGGCCGATGAGCCCAACGAAGCGGTGCGGCTCTTCCTTCGCGAGCTTGACAAGCACGTCTCGAACGGCGAATAGCGAGGTGCATGGGGGCGATTCGCAGTGGGCTTGGATGCCTTTCGTGGGTGGGTGCGATCCTCATCGTCATCGCGCTGTTGCTCAAAGTGCTCCTGTTCGACATGGCCGAGGTCGGACACAACGGAATGGCGCCCACTTTGCTCCGGGGAGAGCGCGTTCTGATCAACAAACGAGCGACCCCGACACTCGGTTCGATCGCCGTTTGCCAGCATCCAACGGAGGTCGGCTGGGTCGTCGCGCGGGTCGCGGCAACCGAAGGGATGACGATCAGTTCGTTCGGCACCGAGCTCCGAATCGACGGTAAGCCCGTCGACTACAATGGAGGCGGCAGCGCATCGTTCTACAACGCCGACACCGACCGAACGGTGCAGGTAACCTGGGGCGACGAATACCTTGGGACCGGAAAACACCTCATCTTCCTAGGCCAGAATCGTCGGCACCACGTCGAAAAGACGGAGGTCCCTGCGGGCAAGCTCTACCTCCTCGGCGACTACCGCGGCTACATGGGACAGGACAGCCGTGCCTATGGGCCTGTCGACGCGCCTAGCTGCCGAGGGACGATCGTGTTTCGAATGACCCCGGTGGAAGGGCTCGAGCCCGAAATCAGCCATGGTTATTTGGAGCTGATTCGATAGCGGCTCTTCCGCGTTGCCTGCCGGCCGGTCCGTTCTATGCTCCGCGCGCCGAGGACCACGGAACCGTCAGATGAGAGTCGCTGTCTTACAATTTCCAGGCTCCAATGCCGACTGGGACGCTCTGCATGCAGTGCGCGACGTCTTGGGTGCAGACGCCTGGTACGCGTTCCACAAACAGACCAGTCTGGGTGACGCGGACGCGGTCGTGATTCCTGGTGGTTTCTCGTATGGCGACTACCTGCGTGCCGGAGCGATTGCAGGCTTCAGCCCTATCGACAACGCGGTCCGCGAGTTTGCCGGCCGCGGCGGCCCGGTCCTCGGAATCTGCAACGGCTTTCAGATCTTGACGGAGATGGGGCTCCTCCCGGGGGCGTTGACCAGGAATGCCCACCTTCGCTTCGAGTGCCGCGACATCTATCTGCGGGTCGAGAACGAAGGTCCGTTCACCGACATGGGTACCGGCAAAGTGCTCCGTCTCCCCATTGCGCACGCCGACGGCCGGTATCACACGACCAAGGAAGGTCTCGCCGAGCTCGAGCGCCACGGACAAATCGCGTTTCGCTATTGCACGCACGGCGGTGGCGAGCCCAAGGGCAGCGACGCCAATCCGAACGGCTCGGTCGGTGACATCGCCGGTCTATACAACCGGGAGAAAAACGTGCTCGGCATGATGCCGCATCCCGAAAGGGCGAGCGAAGTCATCCTCGGCAACGATGACGGGCTCGCGCTGTTCACCTCGCTTCGGCGTCACTTGGGGTTCGCATGAGGACACCAGCGAACTTTCCTGGAGAGCCCGATAGCTCCCCTGAGATCGCGCGGGAGTTCGGACTGGCGCCCGAAGAGTGGGAACGCGTCCTGAGCACCCTCTCCCGCTTGCCGAGTTATGCAGAGCTCGGGGTCATCAGCGTGATGTGGTCAGAGCACTGCTCGTACAAGTCTTCTCGCGTTCATCTCGCTCGCCTGCCGACGACCGGGCCGCAAGTGGTTCAAGGGCCGGGCGAAAACGCCGGGGCAGTCGACATCGGGGATGGCTTCTGCGCCGTGTTCAAGATGGAGTCGCACAACCATCCGTCGTACATCGAACCGTACCAGGGCGCGGCGACGGGTGTCGGCGGCATCTTGCGCGACGTGTTCACGATGGGCGCGCGTCCGGTGGCGTCGCTGAACTCCCTCCGATTTGGGCGTCCCGACCATCCGAGGACTCCCCAGCTTCTCAAGGGCGTCGTGGCTGGCATCGGCGGCTACGGCAATTGCATCGGCGTCCCGACCGTGGGCGGTGAAGTGCAATTCGACACGAGCTACGATGGGAACATCCTGGTCAACGCGTTTACGGTGGGCGTTGCCAAAACCGATGACCTCTTCTTCGGAGTTGCCGAGGGCATCGGCAACTCGATAATTTACGTCGGCGCCAAGACCGGTAGAGACGGAATTCACGGCGCCACCATGGCGAGCGCCGAGTTTGGCGAAGAGACCGACAGCAAGCTCCCAACCGTGCAGGTGGGCGACCCCTTCATGGAGAAACTGCTCCTCGAAGCCTGCCTCGAGATCTTCGCAACCGATTGCTTGTCGGGCGTGCAGGACATGGGCGCGGCCGGGCTGACCTCGTCGTCGGTCGAAATGGCAGACCGTGCGGGCAATGGCATCGAGCTCGATCTCGACGCGATTCCTCGCCGGACCAAAGCATTGAGCCCCTACGAAATGCTCCTGAGCGAGTCTCAAGAACGCATGCTGATGGTGGCCAAAGCGGGACGCGAGCAAGAGGTCTTCGATATCTGTGCCAAGTGGGACCTCGATGCGTCGGTCGTCGGCCGCGTGACCGACACCGGGCGCTTCGTTTGCAAAGCGACCCCCGGCTACGACCCCTTCGATGGCACAGGCGCGCCCGATCCCGTCGTCGTCGTGGATCTACCGGTCGACCTGCTCACGAACGCGGCTCCCAAGTACGACCGACCCCAGCAAGGACGGGCCAGCGGGGCCACGCTGTTCACGATGACCGGCGATGCGCCCGAAGACCTGGGCGCCGCGCTCGTGCGCCTGATCGGCTCGCCCAACATCGGTAGCCGTTCCTGGATCTGGCGTCAGTACGATCACATCGTTCGAAACGGAACCGTAATTCGTCCTGGCGACGGGGACGCCGCGGTGATTCGAGCGTTCTGTGAAGATGCTACTGGGACCCACGAGAAGTTCCTCGCGGTATCCGTCGACTGCAACGGCCGGCATGTGGAGCTCGACCCATACGCCGGCGCAGCGATGGCGGTCGCCGAGTGCACGCGCAACATCGTCTGCGTGGGAGCAAAGCCGCTTGGCCTCACCGACTGCTTGAATTTTGGCAACCCCGAAGTGCCGGAGCAGATGTGGCGCTTCTCGCAGGCCATCGACGGCTTGGCCGCTGCGTGCAGCGCGTTGGGCGCGCCCGTCGTGTCAGGCAACGTCAGCCTCTACAACGAGACCGATGGCAAAGCCATTCTGCCGACTCCGACCGTTGCCGTCGTGGGCCAACTCGAAGACCCCGATCATCGCCTAGGACTCGGATTCGTGTCTGAGGGCGATGTCATCGCACACCTCGGGCGCCCTTCGCGCGGGGTCCTCGGGGGCTCGGAATGGCTCGTGCAGCACAGCGGCGCGGTGACAGGCGCGCCCGTGGGGATCGACCTCAGCGCGGAGGCTGAGTTGCAGCACGCGATGCTCGATCTGGCTCGCAAAAAGCTTGTGAAGAGCGCGCACGACATCAGCGACGGTGGCTTTGCGGTGGCGCTGGCCGAATCCTGCATCGCGCACGGCCGCGGCGCCCGGGTCAGCCTTCCCTCGAGTCATGACGCGCCGGCGCACGCCCTGCTCTTCAGCGAAGAGCCAACACGAATCCTCGTCAGTATTTCGCCGAGCAAGGTCGGCGATGTTGGTGATATCTGCGCGCGGTATGGCGTGCCCTTCGAAAAGATCGGAACCGTCAGCGGCCAAACCGTCGCGATCGAAGGCGTTTGCGAAGTACCGGTGGAAGAGCTCGCCGAGTCCCACGCTTCGGCGTTGGACGCAATCGTCAGCTAGTCCGCCTCGCGCTCAGGGCATAGCCGACGAGGGCGATGCCCGTGGCAATACCGATCCATGGCAGGAGGCCCGTTTGCGCTTTGAATGCGCTGTAGAGCATCCAGACCGCCGACCCGGCGTAGATGGCAGCGGCACAGAGCGCCCAGGGGCGCGGCGTTCCGAGGTCCGGCCGGCGGCGCCGGGCCGAGAAGAGGCCGACCGCGACCAGGGCTGAAAAAAATACGAGAACGCCCGCCACGTTGATGAGGAGCTCCCCGACGCTATGCAGGTATAGAAGGGCAATTGCGAGCGCGCCCTGAAGAATGACGGCTGCGCGGGGTGGCGCTCCAGCCGTGCCGCGCAGAAACGAGGGCAGAAACCCGTCGCTAGCCATCTCCGCATAGACACGCGGACCGACCAAGAGCATCGCGCTGCTGCTCGAGACCATGATCGCAGCGATGCCCAACGACATGACGCTTGCTCCGAGGTCTCCGAGCAAGTCCCGGGCCACGAGGTGTCCGAGCGTGACTCTTGCTTCTTCGTACCGGAAGACGACCTGCGCACGCTCCGGGCTGAGGTTCGCGACCAAAATCCAGTTGACCAAGAGGTATGCAACGCCCACGAGCGCGCAGCCGATCAACATCGCGCGTGGAACGTCGCGGCGCGGTGACTGAAATTCTTCTGCCGCATAGGCCGCCGCATTCCATCCGGAAAACGCGTAGGCGACGAAGAAGAGGCTGGTCGCAAAAGAAAGTGCAAGGCTTGGTGGCTCGCTCGGCGGCGCCCAACTCGGCCACTGCGATTCGCCCAAGGAGAGACCCAGCGCGACGAAAGCGAGAACTAGCATGCCCTTGATGATTACGAGCCCGTTCTGGGTCCACTTCGAGAGACGAAGCCCCGTAGCATGAAACACCGTCAGCGCGGCGATGAGGGCAGTCGCTCCGATGCGTGCATCGGCTGGTCCAAACACGGCGGATGCAAACGCCGCCGCGGCAAAGGCGCTCACGGCCGTCGGTGCGGAGAAACCCACGAGCAACGAAGCCCAGCCGGCGAGGTAGCCGAAAGCGGGGTGGAGAAGCTCGGACAGATAGCGGTACTCGCCACCTGAGCGTGGAATCATCACGGCAGCCTCCGCGTAGGTGCGCGCCCCCGCCATCGCGAGCAATCCGCCGATTCCCCAGGCCGCGAGGATCCATCCCGCGCTGAGCTCCTGCGCCATGAATCCGGCACTCAAGAACACCCCGGCGCCGATCATGTTCGCGACGACCAGACCGACCCCGGACCACAGATCCAAAAACCCTGGGCCCGACGCAGACGCCTGCGAATCTGAGTTTTGCACGCTCACCCTGCCCCGCGTCGAGTGTCCCCTATTCGGCGGCTTCCACGGCTTGGGAAATCGGGCGTTTTTCGCCGCGGAGCTCGACGGAGACGAGCTTGGAGACGCCTGGCTGCTCCATGGTAACGCCATAGAGAACGTCGGCGAACTCCATGGTGCGCTTCGAGTGCGTGATGATGATGAACTGCGAGCGGTCGGTCATCTGCTGAATGGTTTCGGCGAAGCGACCGATGTTGGCTTCGTCCAGCGGCGCATCGACCTCGTCGAGCAGACAAAAGGGGCTCGGCTTGTACTGAAAGATCGCGAAAATCATGGCGACCGCGGTGAGGGCCTTTTCCCCGCCGCTCATGAGCTCGAGTGAGCCGAGGCGTTTGCCCGGTGGCTGCGCGATGATTTCGACGCCCGTTTCGAGCATGTCCTGCGGATCGGTGAGCCGAAGCTCGGCCTTGCCTCCGAGGAAGAGCATCGGGAAGATGCGCTTGAACCGCTCGTTGATTGCGGAAAAGGTCTCGCGGAACAGCGCCCTGCTCTCTCGGTTCATTTGCCGAATCGCCTTGTCGAGCTTGGTGAGGGCGTCCTCGAGGTCGGTGCGCTGCCCCGTGAGGTACTCGTAACGCTGCGCGTTCTCTTCGTACTCCTCAATCGCAGTGAGGTTGATTTCGCCCATGCGGTCGATGAGCCGCTGTAACTCCTCGGCGCGCACAGTCACCTCATCGTCCGGCACGGGCCGCGCGTGGTGGTCACCGATGACGTACGCAAGCTCGACACGATGCTTCTCCTGAACCTGTTCTTCGAGGTGCTCGAGCGACAAACTGATTTCCTGCTCGCGAAGGGTCAGCTCGTTGAGCTCGGTGGACTGAGCGTCGATGCTGGAACGCAGCTGCTTGAGCGAAGCCTCCGACTCGCCGATCTGCGTCTGCGCTTCGTCGAAGCCCGCGCGGTGACGCGATAGCTCTTGGCGGGCCATTGCGGCCTCGTGGGCGGTCTCGCTCAGGCGACCGTGGTGCAAGAGGATCCGACCCGCGGCCTGACTCTGGTCCCGATCGGCGATGGCAACGTCCTCACGCAGGCGCTCTTCACGGGCGTCGAGCTCGGCGATAGCGCGGTCGAGCTGCCCTATGACCGAACGCTCGCGATCCGCGCGCTCGCGCGACTGCGTCGCCCCGACCTTGACCTCCGTCGCCTTGGCCAACTGCTCCTCGACCACGCGTCGACGTTCGTTCAGAACGCTCTCGGCCACCTGCACCGCTTCTTCGGCCTGGGTCACGTCATGCTGAGCCCCACCGAGCTGGCGCCGGCTGTTGCCCTCGTCGACGTCGACTTGAGACAATGCAGCGCGCCCCTCGGACTCGGCGTTGGAGATTTCCCGGCGGCGTTCGTCGATGCGCTGGAGCTCCATCTCGACGACCCGCAGATCTCGCTCCGACCCCAGAATCTCCAATTCGGCGTCGTGGGCCTGGACCCTCGCCGAATCGATGGCGGCTTGCCCCTCTGCAATGCCGGAGCGAAGCCGGCCCTGATTGGCAATCGCCCGGTCGAGGGCCTCGCCCTGCGAAGCAGCCGACTCCTCGAGCTCGCGGATCTCTCGCTTGAGCCTGAGCAGATGCGCCGCCGACTGGTCCTTGGCGCCGCCCACGACGGCGCCGTCGCGCAGCAGGGCCTGCCCGTCGAGGGTCACCAGCTTTCCCTGAAAGCCGTCACGGTGCAGACGTGCCGCGGTCTGCAAGCTGTCGACCACCAAGACGTCGAACAGGAGATAGCGGACCCAAGTGTCGTCGGCCTGCGAATAGCTCAGCAGGCTCAGCAGAGGCGCGACGATGCCCAACCCCGTAGGGAATTGGGGAATGACACGCGGCGCACTCGTCGGCGAGCGCGGCAAGAAGGTCGCCCGGCCTTTCTCTTCGCGGGCGAGGTAGTCGGCGGCGCGTAGCGCCGAATCGGTGTCGTTGACTAGCAGATACTCGAGCGCTCCACCGAGCGCGGCACCCAACGCGCGAATGTGCTCCGGCGCACACTCCAAGCGATCGGCCACGAGGCCGACCAGCCCGGACCGAGACGCATCCCCCGCGGCGCTCGCGTATCCCGTCAATACGGCTTGCGCGCCGGCACCAACGCCTTCGAAGCGCTCGTGAATTTCATTGATAGACCGCAGCCGCGAGCTGGTTACGGCGAGCGTCTCCCGAAGTGCGTCGACTTCGGAATCCGCGCTGTGCAACGCCTCCTTCCCGGTCGAAAGCGATGCCTCGATCTCGGCGTGGCGCTCGGCGGTTTCCGACTTGCCGCTTCGCAGGCCGTGCATCCTGGCCTCGAGCTCCCCGCGCTGCTGCGTGAACTCGACCTCGCGCTTGGCGAGCGCCTGCAGCTCTTCTTGCAAGCGCTCGAGACGCCCGCGAATCTCTTCTCGGCGCGCGTCGTAGCCTTCGAGGACCGCCTCCGCACCTGCGACCCGGGCACGCCCTTCGGCCAGCCCAGCGCGCGCGTCCCGCAGCACCGACTCGGCCTCTTCCCCAGCGTTTTTCCGGATTTCCAGCTCTGCCTCGACTTCGACCAGGAGCTCGCCAGCCTCGGTTTCCAGCTCCTCGAGCTCGCTCAGAGAAAGACGAACCGTCGAGGCTTCTGCGTGTAAGCCCTCGCGTTGTTCTTCGAGCTGGCGAAGCTCGCGGCTCGCGAGATCTTTGCGTTCGATCAACGCCGCCTGTCGATCTTGCTGCTGCCGGATCAAACCTTCGAGCTGCCGAACCAAGTTGTCGAGCTCGTACGCGTGAGTTTGGCCGCGCTCGACCTCCGAGCCCCGCTGCAGCAGCGAGACGCGCTCCGCTTCGACCGACGCCTCTTTCGCGATCAAGGCGTGGCGACTCGCCTGCATGTCCTCGCTCGCTTTCGACAAACACGCAGAGACCGAACCCATCTGCCCTCGGAGCTCGAGAAAGCGATGCGATGCAACCCACAAGTCCAGGTCTCGCATTTCTTTCTTGTAGCGTTTGTAGCGTTCGGCTTTCTGTGCTTGCCGCTTCAGCGAAGCGAGGCTGCGCTCCAGCTCACCGATGATGTCCGTGACACGCAGGAGGTTCTGGCGCGTTTGATCCATCTTTCGTTCGGCGGCGCGCTTACTCAACTTGAACTTGCTGATGCCCGCGGCCTCTTCGATCATGGATCGGCGATCCTCGGGCTTGGAGGTGACGATGAAACCGATGCGTCCCTGCTCGATGATCGAATACGCTCGCTTCCCGACGCCTGTCCCTAGGAAAAGGTTCGTGATGTCGAGTAGACGGACCGGCGTGCGGTTGATGAGGTAGTCGCTGTTGCCCTGGCGATCGAGACGCCGGGTGACCTGAATCTCGGCGTATTCGCTGTACTCGGCCGGAGCGAGCCCATCTCGATTGTCGAAGGTCAGCGTGACCTCGGCGAATCCGTGGGGCCCGCGGCCCTCCGCTCCGCTGAAGATGATGTCCTCCATCTGCCTGCCACGAAGGCGGGACGGCGACTGCTCGCCCATGCACCACTTGATGGCGTCCACGATGTTGGACTTGCCGCAACCATTGGGCCCAACGACACAGGTGATGTCATGGTCGAAATGGACCGTCGTCGTATCGACGAAGGATTTGAAGCCAACGATTTGGAGCTTCTTGATCTTCACTCTGCCCCCCAAAGGAGTAGTTGGACGTGGCTATCACTGAACATACGGGATTGCAACGGTTTGCGCGACCAGAAGCGAGGGTCAGCCTGTGACCCCCACTACATGTTGCGGTTGAGCCATGCAAGCCGGCCTAGGCTAGAAGCGATGTCCGCGTTCTATTCGTTCTCGGCGGACTTGGCCGCTGCCGCGACGGAGGCGTCGGTGCCTGCCTTGACCGGAGGCTTGGAGGCATGCCGTCGATCCCGGAGCAGCTCGAGGTAGGTCTGGGCCAAGTCCATGTCTTGGGACGCAAGTCCGTCGACGAGCTCGTGAAGTCGCGCGCGCCGGACCTCGCTGACAGACGGCCGAGCAGCGGGGCTCGCCTGGGGCTCCGCCTGCTCCTCGACGGCGATGGGTTGGACCTCCTGGGCCGTCGGAACGTGCCAGGTGGGCCGCTCGACGGAGTGAATCCCATGGGCGGTCAGCCAGGACTCCATGCAGGAGCGCAATCGCTCGGAACGAAAGGCAAACCAACGCTCCCGGTCCACCGGATGGCTCATCAGCGCGTCTTTGAAGCGCCGGAACGCACCCTTCCCGTCGATGGCGATGTTGAGCCGGCGCCTCAGCTCTTCGTCTTCGACCGTCGCGATGAAACGCTCCATCCATCGATACTGCTCGCGCGACGAGACCGGATCGATTCGAAGATACCGGGCGTCGTTCATGATGCGAGTGTGCATCGACGGGTCTGCGACGCCGTCGACGATGCGAATCACTTCTCCGGTATCGAAGTGCAGGTAGCTGTGCACCTCGGGTGCGTTGTTTTCGAATGCGTCTTCGAGTGCCTCCCAGGCTACGGGTACCGTTAGT
>CBESWY010000049.1:0-15345 GCA_965533395.1 uncultured Myxococcales bacterium | reverse complement strand
CGCCGAAGTCGAGATCGATGTGCGTCGTGTTCGAATCGAGCGTTCCGTCGCTGCAGCCGAGGCTCGCGGTGCTGGCCGATGCGGACGAGGGGGAGTCACCGCCGCATCCGAACAGCGAGACCCCAAGGCCAAACAACACAACCACCCAACGCCAGCGACAGCCCATGGCGGCGGATACGAGCAGCTCGCAAAAGGGAGCGATCGCTTTTTCACTCGTATCGCAGACCGTCGACCGGAAGCATGCGTGCGGCCCACAGGGAGGGTGCGATGGTCGAGAGGGTGCAGATCAGAAGCGCGATCGCGATGGTGATGAGGAAGACGCTTGGGTTGAGCACGACGGGGAGGTGGTCGATCAGGTAGACCTTGGGATCGAGCGGGAATTGGATCTTGTCGAGGTAGGCGATGAGGCCGCCGCCGACCAGCACGCCGGCCAGGGTTCCAATCACGCCGACGACGATGCCCTGCAGCATGAAGATGCCGAGTATGGTCGCGTCGGTCGCGCCCATGGCTTTCAGAATCGCGATCTCTCTCTTCTTTTCGAGGACCACCATGATGAGGGTAGCGATGACGTTGAAGGCCGCGACGAAGATGATGGTGGCGATGACCAGGGTGAGGGCGATCTTTTGGACCTCGAGCGCCGTGAAGAGGTTGCGGTTGAGCTCGGACCAGTCGAGAGAGTGAAAGGCCCCGCCCAGGTTCTGCTCGATCCTGCGGGCGAGCTCGAACGAGGTGTCGAGGTCGTGGACGCGGAGCTCGACGCCCGTGACGTTGTCGCCCTCATCGAAGAGGCGCTGCGCTTCGAAGAGATCGGTGTAGACCAGGCCTGAATCGTATTCTTGAAAGCCAGCTTGGAACACGCCGATGACCCTGAACTCGCGCGACCGCGTGGCGGCGCCACCTGGCTCCGATAGCGTGATGCCGAGGGCGGCGAGCGGCGAGATTAGCCGGACCCTGTCGCCGACTGCCAAGCTGAGGTCTTCGGCGAGGGTCTTGCCGACGATGATTCCGGGAAGCGTCTCGACGGGCTCCTGGGCCTCGCCGTAGGAAAGGCCGGCTTCCCAGGCGGGGTCATCGGGAAGCTCGAAGCCCTTGCCATCGAACCTGTCGATCATCGCTTCGATGTCACCCGGCTCGGCAATCGCCCCGATGCGCGGTCGTCGCGCGCGTCGCTCGGTTTCTCGCTGCCCCTGGCGGCGCGCCTTCTCCTCTTCCCAGAAAGTCTTGCGGCGAACCGGCTTCTCCTCGGTCGACGTCCCGGCCCCCCCATTTGGTGGGCTGGGGGCGGTTTGAGACTTGCCGTCGCGGATGTCGCGGAGCCATTGCCAGTCATCGTCGGGCTTGGGCTCGGCGTCCAGGTTGGGGACGGCGCCGGGGCGGCGGAGGCCTCCGAGGCCTCCAGCGATCAGTTGCTCTGGCAGGTCAAGTACGGTCTGGAGGCCTTCCGGAGTGACGCCCTTGACCAACACGACGCCGCGGCGCTCGCCTTTGGTGAGCATCATCTCGTTGATCGAGAAGGGCGCGATGCCGGCCACCTCGGGCATCTCGCCGACCGTGGCGAGGACATCGCGGTAGTCGCGAAACTCCCGACCGTACTTCAAGACCAGCACGTGGGCATTTACACCGAGCACCTTGTCGCGAAAAGCTTTCTCGAAGCCGGTCGTGATCGACAGAACCGCCAAGAGGGCTGCCACCCCGAGGGCGACTCCGACGATCGAGATCAAGGTGATCATCGAAACGGTCGCGCGTTTCTTGGAGCGAAGATAGCGGGCGCCGATCTGCAGGCTGTAGCTCACGTCGCGCTCTCCTATCACGCGCGCTGCCAAACCGCGATCCGCCGTGAAACTGGGCGAAGCCCCGTGGTCGACGCGCAGCGTCGACCACGGGGGGGGAACTTGCCCGCAAGGAGCGGACTCACTAGGGTTCGTCAGATGAATCGGATTTGGCCCTTTGCGACCTGCATCGGGCTGCTGGTGGCCTGCCATCAGCAGCAAAACGTGCGACGCGAAGTTTGGCCGCCCGCCGCTGAGCCAGCGCCTGTCGTGGCCGCAGCGCCGGCGCCGCCGGCCAAGGTCCTCGACCCGGCCATCGTGGCGCTTCCGGACAAGTCCCCGGTGATGCAAGTCCGTAGGCAGCTGGACAAGAGCAACCCGGGACGGGCGCGCGAGCTCGCCGAAGCCACACTGCCGAGTGCTAGCGCCGCGGACAAGGGCCGGCTTCACTGGCTGGCTGCCAGGGCTGCGCTCGACGAAGGTTACAATGAGATCGCCCTCGCCCACCTCGACACGCTCGGCACCTTCCATCATCCCCTCGCGCGCTGGGCCAAATTGAAGCGAGCCTCGCTCCTCGAACGTAAGGATCCGGTGACGGCAGCGCGATTGGCGGCTTCGTTGACCGACGACTGGGCAGGCGGCGACCGGGCGCGCACGATTGAAACCCGAACGGTCGGCACGAGCGGATCGGGCGCGCACCTCGAGATCCGTCTGGAGGGCAAGCCCCCCGTAGCTGATGTTGCTGCGGCTCAGCCAGCTACCGCGAAACCAGACCTGCGTCCGCGGATGCAACAGAGCCTCGAGAAGGCCGAGTCGCTCTACAACGCCAAACGCTACCGTGAAGCCGAGCGGCTTTTCGGAAGACTCGCCAAGCGCCTCAAGACCGGCGGCGCGACCTGGTGCAAAACGCGCTACAAGCAAGGCCGCGCGCTCCTTCAAGACCGCGAGCGCACGCGCGGGGCTCCGGTGATGCGTGAGGTCGCAGACAAGTGCGCCAAGGGCGACCGGGACATGCGCGCCTGGGCTCGTTACTACGCAGCACGCGCCTACGGACGAATCGGTCAGTGGGACGAATCTATCCGCCAATTCGAAAAGCTCGAAGCCGAAGCGCCAGCCCACAGCCTGGCCGACGATGCGAGCTATCGAGCGGCCCTCGCCGAGCTCGAGAACGGCAAGCCAAAAGCGGCGGTCCTCCGCCTGGCTTCGATTCCAAAGCTCTATCCCGACGGCGACATGTGGCCCCGCGCCCTGTTCAAGCTTGGCTGGGTCCAGCTGCGCAACGAGAAGTACCAAGGCGCGTACGACCGCTTTGACGAGCTGGTCAGGCGCGGGGGTGACGAGCGCCAAGAAGGCATCACCGGTCGGGCAAACTACTGGCGTGCGCGGGCGCTCTACATGTTGGGGCGGCGCATCGACGCGGCGAAAGCCTACGAAGAGATCGTTCAACGTTGGCCGCTTCGTTACTACGCACAGCAAGCGCTCTGGCGTCTGGGCGAAATCGACCCCGGGCGCGCCAAGGCGGTACTCCGCGACATGCGGGCAGACGACGAGCCGACGCGCATGGTCTTTGCTTGGCGCGACGAATTCGATGAGCCCGCTTTCGGTCGCATGGTCGAGCTCTTACTCGTCAACGAAGTCAGCTATGCCTCGTCGGAAATGTCAGCGCTTCACATGCTCGGGGACGATGTCGACCCGAAGATGGCGGTCATCGGCGTGGTTCTTCTTCAGCACGCCGGTGCACAGACCAAGCTCAGCCGCGTCATTCGGACCCACTTCGAAGACTTCGAAGGGCTACTGCCAAAGGGCGAAGGCAAGTTGATCTGGGAGGCGACCTACCCGCAGGCCTTCTCGCCCCTAATCGAGAACATTGCAGAGGATGAGGGGATTCCCGCTTCCTTCGTGCGGGCGATCGCACGCGAGGAAAGCTCTTTCGACCCGGAGGCGGTGTCCTGGGCGAAGGCCTACGGTCTGGTGCAGCTGATCATGCCGACCGCGAAGCGCTTCGCTTCCGAGGTCGGCGTGAAAGCCACGCCACGCACTCTCAAGAAGCCAGAGGTCAACCTCAAAATCGGCGCCCGCTACATGGCCTGGCTGTGGAACCGACTAAACGAGAATCCGGCGTTGGTGCCGTCGGCGTATAACGCGGGCGAAGGGGCGGTTCGACGCTGGCTAGGCGAAGACGCGACCCGCCCTCTCGACGTGTTCATCGAAGAGATTCCTTACGACGAAACGCGGCGGTATACGCGCCGCGTGCTGCAGACCTACGGCGTGTACCAGTGGCTTGCTGCCGAAGAGCTCCCGGAGCTTCGCGCCAAGCTTCCCGGCATCAACGAGCAGCAACGCTTCAGCGCACTTCCCCTGGACGCAACGTCGTCGCCACGGGGCTTCGCGCCCTAGGCGATGACATTCGGCAAGTAGCTGCCGAACTCGATCGCCTTGTTGATGTCGCCTTCGACGCGAAGCTTGCCCTGCACGAAGGCGATTTGAGGGTCGAGATTGCCGCGCAGGATCTCGGCGAGGTGCGCGTCGCGAATCGTGAGCGTGGCATCCGCGGGGCGGCCGTTGCCCTCGGTGACGCTCCGGTCGTGCATGTCGATCATCCAGCTTTGCTCACCTGCGCCGGTAATTCGAAGCTGGAACTTACCCTCTTGAAGCGAGCGGTCGTTGGGTGCCTGCTCGAGGGTCGACCTCATCTGTTCGACGAAGGCGGCGGTCATTTCGGCTACGGCCTGGGCATGTGCGTCGCCGGCTTCCGCTTGGGGCAGCCGGTGCGGAAGCACGGCAGCCTCGAGCTCGTTGGCAGACTCACGGAGGTAGCGCGTGAACAGGTCGAGGTCCGGCATGACTGCCGGAGATGATGTGGGACTGATCGACAGGACGCCGTTGTAGCTGAGGACTGTGATGAGCAAGCCCATGCCGTCGATGAGCGGCGCCATGCCCATGCTCGCCAAGAGCTTGTGGCCCGCCATGTACATGTCCATCTGCGGCCCGGGTACGTTGGTGATCACGACGTTGAACACCGGATTGTGCAGCTCGGAGACGCGGAACCGAGAGTAGAGCCGAAGCACGCGGTTGGCCAAGCCGAACGGGACGAAATCCCAGAGGTCGACGAACGCACGTGTCGCTCCGGCCTTCTCGAACGCTTTGCCCCCCTGCGTGTGCTCTTTGATGGCTTTCAGGCGCTCGACGGGATCGGACACGTCGGTGGCAAGGTCGAGGAACATCGCCGAGACTTTGTTGCCCATCTTTCCGTGCTCGTCATCGCCCCGGGTCGAAACCGGAATCATCGCGATCAAAGGCTTGCCGGGTAGCTCGCCCTTCTCATCGAGATAGCGGCGGAGCGCTCCGGCACAGATCGCGAGAACCACGTCGTTTAGGGTGCAGCCAGTGATCTTCCGAATCGCTTTGACGCGGTCGAGCTCGAGCAGCGCCGTGTTCCAGATTCGCTGACCCGTGATGGTGTGGTTGATCGGTGTCGGTGGCGCGGTCATCGGAACGGGAGGCACTTCGACCCCCTTGTCTCGGACCTTGCCTGCTGCGCGGAGCGCATCCGCGAGCTCGCCAGCCACCCGCTTGATCTCACTCGGCTTGCCCATGATCTTGCGGGCGGTGTGCGAAAGCACCTGGAGCTCGTTGGGGACTGGGGGAATGGCTCGAGGCGGCGGGGGGCTGAAGGTCCTCGGTTCCTTCGTCATGTCGAGCAGCACCCCCATCATGTCGGCACCCGAAACGCCGTCAATCGCCGCATGATGAATCTTGTTGATCACCGCGACCGAGCCTGGCGGCACCTGAGGGATTTGATCGAGACCTTCGACGAAGGTCATCTCCCAGAGCGGCCGGCTGCGATCGAGCGGCACGCTGAAGAGCCGCGCGGCGAGCCCTCTGAGCTCCTTCCAACTGCCGGGGCTTGGGAGTGCCACGTGTTGCAAGTGCATATCGAGATTGAACGCCGGGTCTTCTACCCAGTAGGGCTTGCCGATGCCGAACGGAACCATGGCGAGGCGCTGCCGAAGCCGGGGCACGAGATGAACACGCGACGCCATCGTTTGGCGAAAGCTTTCGAAGTCCATCGAGCCCTCGAACACCAACACGCTGCCGACGTGCATCGGCTGGCGGGCATCCTCGAGGTAGAGGAAGGAAGAGTCGAGTCCGGATAGGGGCTGCATCAGAATTCTCCACGGGGCTCAGCCCCAGAGCAGACGACTAGCCTACACCCGGACGCAGGCTGATCTCCAGCCCTTCTCACGATTCATTGAAACTGCGGTCGAGCTCTTTCAAGAGCCGCTTTTGCTCCCGCGAAAGGCGTTTGGGCACCTCGACTTCGACGAGACAGACCAAGTCGCCGCGCCCGCGACCGTTGAGACGCGGGACGCCTCCACCCCGAACCACGAGGGTTTCGCCTGCTTGAGTGCCGGAGGGGACCTTGACGGTCTGCGTGGCGTCTTCGTCTTCATCGAACGCCGGTACCTCGAGCTTGGCGCCCAGGGCGGCCTGCGGATAGGTCACGACGAGGCGGTGAATGAGGTCGAATTCTTCGCGCTGGAAGTCCTCGTCGGGCTCGACGTGGACGGTGACGTACAGATCGCCAGCCGGGCCGCCGCGCGTGCCCTCCTGACCGCGACCGCTCAGACGAAGGCTTTGACCCGTGTCGACGCCGCCGGGGACGTTGATCTTGACGACGCGCTCGACGTCGATTTGGCCGCCCCCTTCACACTCCTCACAGGCCTCCTTGGCCCGCGAGCCTCGGCCCTGACAGCTCGGGCAGCTGGTCGTCATCACGAAAGCGCCTTGCGCGCGCGCGACTTGACCGCGGCCACCGCAGGTCGCGCAGCCTTCGAGCACGCCGTCTTTTGCACCCGTCCCGTGACAGGACTCGCACGGCGACGGATGCGAAAGATCGATCTCGCGGGTCGCTCCAAACGCAGCTTCGCGAAACGACAGGGCCACGTCGGTGCGGATGTCGGCTCCTCGCGTCGGAGCGTTTGGGTCGCGCCGACGCCGGCCGAAGCCACCAAAGCCAAAACCACCGCCGCCACCGCCAAAGAGATCTCCAAAGATGTCTTGGAATTGGCTGAACACGTCGCCGATGTCGCCGAAACCCGGTGCGCCCGGGCCGCCCAATCCGGCGTGTCCGAACCGGTCGTACGTTTGCCGCTTTTGCGGATCGCTCAAAACCGAATAGGCCTCGGCGCAAATCTTGAACCGTTCCTCGGCCTCGGGGTTGTCGGGGTTGCGATCCGGGTGGAATTCGAGGGCCTTGTTCCGGTAGGCCTTCTTGAGCTCGATCACCGTGACTTCGCGGGTGACTTCGAGAACTTCGTAATAATCTGGCTTCGACATGGGTTCTGCGGGCCGGTCGGCCGTCGCAACATAAGTATGTTGCGCTGCCGGTCAAGGTCCGCCGTGCGTTGCGAATTTCAGGGTTTGGGCTCAGGCCTCGGATTTGCGCTTTGCGGTGCTGCGGCCGAGCACGTCACTGACGAGCGCCTCTGGAAGCTCACCGGAGTGCTGGAACGCCCGCATGTGCAAGATGGGCTCGCCGCCCAGATCCGCCGCCGTCCGGCCGCGGATCTCTTGCGCGTATTTGCGTGGCTCGAAGGGAACCAGGCTTGATTGTGGCTCGGTGTCGATGCGTTCGAGCAGGCCCAGTAAAGCTTGGAGCGAGTTCATCTTCATGTACGGGCAGGTCGCGCAGCCGCCTGCCGTCGAGCAACCCTCGCCGCCGGCGACACCCGGCACGACTCCGAGGCCGCTTTGCGCATCTTGCGCGACGGCCTCGCTGGCGACCGGAAATACGATTTCCGCCGAGAGCTCCGCCCCACCCTCGGAGGCGTAGTCCCGAAGCTTGGCCTGCACTTGCCGGACGATCGGCGTGATCATGCCCGCTTCGGTGCCGAGGATGAACCGCAGATTGGCCTGCTCGCCGTGCGCGATCGCTTCATCGACCTTGCCCAAGATGAAGGCAAGTATGTTTGACGTGGAGCCGACGACGCCGTTGCCTTGCCGCTGCGCCCGCAAGCCGAGCTCGAACATTTCGCCGGGCACCTCCAGGTGGGCGGTGACGAAGACGTCGGCGTAGTGCGCGCGAACCAGCTCGACGACCTCGCGGCCGAACATGTGGTGAACGATGCAGGTACCCTGCTCGAAATAGTGAAATCGCGGCAACAGCGAGCGAAGCGTTGACTGGTCGTGGTCCGAATGAAGCTGTCGAATCTGTTCGTCGGGCATCTCCGCAAGGCTTTGAAGCATGTGTGCGAGGTTGTCGCCCATGTACGTGTCCGGACCAAACCAGATGTGCACGTCGGGAATCTGGGCGGCGGCCTGCAGGACCGTTCGCACGACGTTGGAGGACGTACAGGTGATGGTCGGCACGATCGCGTGCGCCTTGGCTTTGGTGACGAGGCTGGTGTTGATGTAGACGACGTGCAGCGAACGCGGTGTCTCCGAGGCGTTCATTAGATAGGCACCGTAGGCCTCCGCCTCCGCAGACTCGGCCAGCGAGCACCCTATCGGCTCGACCGCGACTCGATAGACGGGAATGTGGGAATACCCAGATGCATCGAGCATCGCGCGCACGTTCTCGCTCATGAAGTCAACTCCGAGAACCGCAACGGTGCTGACCCCCTGCTCTGCCATCGCAATCGCGCGGTCCGCCATCGCAAGCGAGTCCGACACATGGATGTGCGGCCAATCGCACGCGGAGAGCACGCCCTGAAGCTCCGGGTCCATGTAGAAGTGAGCGACGACACCCGTGTTCTTCTCGCGGAGCAGGTTCCCGAGCCGCGCAACCAGCCCTCGATCAGGCTCGAGAAACGCCGCCTGAGCCTCGGCGAACGCACCCTGGGGAACCAGGGCGTCGGCGGTAACGCGTAGAGAGGGAAATACCGGGAGTGTCATCTGCGACCAGCTCCGAGAAGCGGAGTATACCTCCTTCCCGGCGCCCCAGATGTCAAGCGATCCCACAGAGACCTCGGTCTACGTCCACTTCCCTTGGTGCGCGCGCAAGTGCCCGTATTGCGACTTTGCCACCGAGCCGATGCGTAGCGATGCGGTGCCCCACGACGCGTATGCCGACGCTCTTCTTCGTGAGCTGGATGCGCGCGCGGAAGATTTGGAGGGCCGCTCTCTGAAATCGGTCTTCTTCGGCGGTGGCACGCCCTCGCTCTGGGCGCCGAACGCACTGAAGCGAACCCTCGAGGGAATCCGCGAAGCGTTCGGAGAAGCAACCGAAGAGGTCGAGGTCACCGTCGAGTGCAATCCGAGCTCACTCGATCGTGATCACGCTGCGCTCCTTCGCCAAGCGGGCGTGAATCGTCTTTCGATCGGGGTCCAGTCCTTACGTGACCCGCATTTGCGATTCCTCGGACGCCTACACGACCGAGACCAGGCGCTCGCCGCGCTCGACGGAGCAACGAAGGAAATGCCGCGTGTCAGCGCGGACCTGATGTTTGGGATGCCCGGCCAGACGGTTGGAGAGCTCGGTGAAGACATCGCGCGGATCGCTGATACGGGTGTCCGGCATGTGTCGGCCTACGCGCTGACGATCGAAGAAAAGACGATGTTCGGTTCGCTTCACCGCGCGGGCAAGCTTCGAGTCTCACCCGAAGAACAATACGCCGAGCTCTTCGAACATGCGGAGCGCTGCTTCACCGACCTCGGCTGGACGCACTACGAAGTTTCGAACTACGCGGCCGATGGAGAGCACTCGCGCCACAATCTGCACTACTGGCTAGGTGGTGCCTACGTCGGGCTCGGCGCAGCGGCGGTCGGCTGTCTCGACCAGGGGCCGGGGCGAGCCGAACGGTGGCGGAACGAACCCAACCCGCAGCGGTACATGCGGCAGCAGACTCTAGAAGTCGAGGTTGAGGAGCTGGGCCCCGACGAGATCATTCGCGAGGCTCTCATGCTCGGACTACGCACGGTAGACGGAATGAACCTGTTCGCGACCGAACGACGAGCGGGTCAGAATCCTCGGGAAGGCAGGGAAGATGAGATCGCGCGCGCCATCGAACGAGGCAATCTCGTGCAGGATGGGGAGTGGCTGCGCGTTCCTGTGGATCGTTGGCTGAAACTTGACGGCATTGTGCGAGACTTGTTCTAGAGTGCTCAGCGGTGAAGCTCGATTTTGAAGAAGTCTCGGTCGCTGGCCTGGCCAAATCCTACGGGCCGACGCTCGCGCTGGCCGGCGTGGACCTGCGCTTCGAGGCGGGGAAGGCCACCGCGATCCGGGGCTCGAACGGCTCTGGGAAATCGACCCTGCTCTGGTTGCTCGCGATGCTGGCGTATCCAACGCGAGGCGAAATCCGCTATGGCCGCTATGGCGTTTCACGCGCGGACGAGCTTCGAGGTCGCATCGGGTTCGTCGCTCACCAGCTACAGCTCTACCCGGGGCTGAGCGGTCATGAAAACCTGGTGCTCGCCGCCAAGCTGCAGAGCATCCCCTACGCGCAAAAGCGCGCGACCGACCTCTGCGAAGCACTCTCTCTCGGCGAGTACTGGATGCGGCCCGTCCGAACCTATTCTCGTGGCCAAGCGCAGCGCGTGTCGATCGCTCGCGCCCTTCTTCATCAGCCTCGCCTCTTGTTGATGGACGAGCCTGCCACCGGCCTCGACGTCAAGTCGACCGCATCGCTCATCGATTTGATCGAGCAGCAGAAGCGTGAAGGCGCGATCGTCATCGTCGTGACCCACGAAGCCCAGTTCGCGGACGCGGTGGCCGACCGTGTCCTTCAGATGGATCGCGGCCGAATCGTGGAGCCGGAGGCATGAATACCCTCCGCGCGGCGTGGCTGGTCGCCGTCAAAGACCTACAGCTCGAGATGCGCACCAAAGAGATCCTCACCTCGACGGGGCTCTTTGCGATTTTGGTCGTCACGCTCGGCTCGCTCGCGTTCTACACGGACCCGGTCAGCTCCCCGAACGTGGCCCCAGGTGTGCTTTGGATCTCGATTCTCTTTTGCGGGATTTTGCTGATCGGTCAAAGCTGGGCGCTCGAGCGCGAGAACGACGCCGTGTTCGGCCTGCTGCTGGCGCCAATTCCCCGGCCGTCGATTTACATCGGCAAGACGATCAGCGCTCTGATTTTGCTTTTCGCCGTCGAGCTTCTGTTGGTCCCGCTTTGCCTGATCTTCTTCCAGATCGAACCGGCCGGAATCCTGTTGCCGCTTTTCGCGCTCGTGTTTCTCGGCTCGCTCGGCTTCGTCTCGACCGCCTCTTTGTTCTCCGCAGTCGGCATTCGTACGCGGGCCCGCGATCTGATGCTGAGCGTCCTGGTGTTCCCCTTGGTCGCGCCGGCTCTGCTGGCCTCTGCGGTGGCGACGCGCGAGCTCTTTGCTGGCGCCAGCATGACGGAGGTCATCGGTTGGATTCGCATCTTGACCGCCTTCGACCTCTTGTTCGTCGGATTCGGTGTCTGGGTATCGCGCCACCTCCTCGCGGAAACCTGAGCGCTCAGCGGTACGCGCGTATCAGGTCCAACGCGACCGGATCCGACCAGTCGAGCGCGCCGTCGAAGCGAAAGCGAACGACGCCATCCGCGTCGATGATCCAAGTCTCCGGGAAAAGCTTGGTACCGAACTGCTCGGTCACGACTTTTCGATCCGCATCGAGCAAGCTGGTGATCCGTGAGCTGCGAGGAATGATCGTCTCGACCTCTGCCCAGCTCCGGTCTGTCGAGACCGCGACCACCTCGACGTAACCCCAGTCTCGGGTCATTTCGGCGAGCAACTCGATGGTTGGCATCTCCTGGATGCAGGGCCGGCAGGTGACCGTCCAGAAGTTCATCACGATGACCTTCCCGCGCTGCTCCGACATCTTCCACTCGCCGCCGCCCTGCTTCGGAAGGCTGAGTTCCGGAGCAAGAAGAGAAGCGCCGAGGTAGTGAGGAACACCGCCCTGGCCGTCCATCAGCTGCTCGAAGCGCGCGTTCCCGAGGAGCGCCCTGAACGGGGCCTCGCGCGCGCGGGCCTGCGCATCCACGACGGCCCCGGTGAATACGAAGATCAGCGGAAACGCAATAGCGGCGACGATTAGGGTGGCGATGAGCTCGCGTCGGGACACGCCGGAGCCTTAGCGCTTTTCGAGACCAAGCGAAAGCGGATCGTCGACCTCCGGCGGGCGCACCTTTTGATTGGCGATTCGGACATAGACGCCCTCGTCGTCCTCGCCGATCGTTTCGCTCATCTTGCTGACGGCGTGATTGTCGAAGCGCGCGGGACAGCGGCCTTCTCGGACGGCACACCAGAGCGCACCCTCCGGCCCCTGGCAGAGCGAGGCTGGGTCGAGCGGCTCGTGGAGGTCGCCCGAGAGAACTAGACCGATGCCCTCGGGGCCCAGGTCCACGTCTTTCACGAAATATGCGGGCCCTTCGATTTCGACGTATGCCCAGTTGATCGCGTTGCTCAGACAGAAGCGCCCGTCTTCGGCGCGGTCGACCCAGCTGTCGAAGGAGCGCGCCAGAATAGGGTGGCTGATCTCGTCCTCTCCATTGAACCAGCGTCCGCGCCCGTCGCGGCGGATCTCGGTCTCTCGGCTGCGTCCTTCAATAAACTGCGCTGGGTCCATGTCCTTCCGCAGACTACAATGACGCTGGATGGCGAGAAAGAGCCGAAAGCTAGTGGTCGTATCGAACCGCGGCCCCTATCGGCACGAAGCCAGCCGGGGCCGTGAACGCTGGGTTCGCGCCGCAGGAGGCTTGGTGGCCGCGCTCGACCCTGTTTTGCAGAAGCGCGGCGGCGTTTGGGTCAGCGCCAAACCCGCTAAAGACTTCGACACCGTCACGGTTCCGGCGCCCCATTTGAGCTACGACCTGGCCCACATTTCGATCAAGCGGGGCGACCAGCGAGGGTTCTACGAAGGCGTGTCCAATGCGGTCCTCTGGCCGCTGCTCCATGGCTTCGAGCCTACGATTCAGCTCGGAGACGCACCCTGGTCGAGCTACGTGGGCGCGAACCAGGCCTTCGCCGACACCACAATTTCAACCAGCGGTCCAAGCGACCTGGTCTGGGTCCAGGACTATCACCTCATGCTGGTGCCGGGGATGCTGCGCGCCAAGCGCAGCAAGGCCCGAATCGGCTGGTTCTGCCACATCCCGTGGCCACCGCCGGAAACCTTCGGCATCCTCCCCTGGGGGGAGCAGATCCTCGAAGGGCTGCTCGGCGCCGACGTCCTCGGCTTTCATCTTCCAGAGTACGCTGAGCACTTTCGCCAGTGCGTGGAGCGCTTTACGCCCCATCGGGTTTCCCGGGGGTCGATTCACTATCGCGACCGCAAGGTGAGCACGATCGCTGCGCCCATCGGAATTCCCGTCGAAGAGCTCCACGCGCTCGCCATCGACCCAGACGTTGGGCGTGAGGTCGATCGAATCCGCGAGGTGATGGGGAACCGTCAGTTGATGCTCGGCGTCGACCGGCTCGACTACACCAAGGGCATTCCCGAGCGACTGGCCGCGTTCGAGCGCTTGCTTCGCCGAGACACAGGCGCGCGCAAGCGGTACGCGCTGATTCAGGTGATGGTGCCTAGTCGCACCGACGTGAAAGCGTACGCCGACCTCAAAGAAGAAATCGATCGCTTGGTCGGGGACATCAATGGCCGCTACGCGGAGACCGGCCGCGTTCCGATTCACTATCTCTATCGGAACCTTAGCCAGCGGGCGCTCTTTGCGCACTACCGAGCCGCGGACGTTGCCCTCGTCACGCCTTTGCGCGACGGAATGAATCTCGTGGCGCACGAGTATGCAGCTGCAAGGACCGACGAGGATGGTGTCTTGATCCTGAGCGAGTTCGCCGGCGCCGCAAAGCATCTCGAGGGCGCGGTGCTCGTGAACCCCTATGACGTCGACTCGACCACCGCCGCGATTCACGGGGCGCTTACCATGAAGCCAAGCGAGAAGCGCAAGCGAATGCGTTCGATGCGCAGCGCGGTGATGGGGCTCGACGTGCATCGATGGGCCGACCGCTACCTCGAGGCGTTGGAGGGAAAGTGAGTCGCGTCGAGGCCCTGGTCGAATCTCTGCTCGAGCTCGAACGGCCCTTGCTCGTGGCCCTCGACGTCGACGGTACGATCTCCCCAATCGTTCGAGACCCGGATCTGGCCCGAATTCCTGCAACGACGCTCTCCAATCTAGAGGCGATTGCCCAGGCCCCGGGAGTCGAGCTCGGCCTGATCACCGGACGTGCCCTGAGCTCTCTCGCGCGAATGGAACAGCTCGAGGGCATCTGGCGTGCGGTCGAGCACGGTGGGCTAGTCCTCGGACCGGGGCAGGCTCCGGCGCCGCGCGAGCTCACGCCAGAACGGCGGGAGGCCCTCGATCTCTTTCAACACTGGGTCGAGACGCGCGCCCAAGACGCATTTATCGAATACAAGCCGCAGGCGATCGCGGTGCACGTCCGCGCGATCGCTTCCGAAGATCCGGCTCGCGCGGCGACGCTGCTCGGCGAAGCAGACGAGCTCGCGCGAAACCTCGGCCTGCACGTACGGCGCGGCAAGGCCTTGCGGGAAGCCGAAGCCGTCCGCTACGACAAAGGCAGCGCGCTTGCGGAGATCTTCGAACGCTCCGGCGCGAGCTCCGTGTTCTTTTCGGGAGACGACCTCACCGATTTTCCTGCGATCGAGTTCGCAGCGCTGCACGGCGTAGGCGCATTCGTTTGCTCGGACGAACAACGGGGAGCGCCACCTGCGTCTGCCGCGCTGCTGCAGAGCGTCAGCGAGATGGCCCAACTGCTCGAGCAACTGGCAGGGCGCGTCAGCCGCTGACCGGTGGCGTCCGTGCGGTCTCGTGGTAGAGGCCCGAAATGTTAAATCGAGAAATCGCGGAGTCAGCGCGCATCGCGCGACGCGCCGGCGCGATCTTGATGGAAGTCTACGCGACCGACTTCACTGTCGCCTACAAAGACGAGGCGGACCCCGTGACCGAGGCCGACACGAGGGCCAATGCATACATCGTCGAAGAGCTCCGGAAAGCTTTTCCAAAGGACGGAATCGTCGCGGAGGAAAATGAAGACAATGGCGATGCGCTTCGATCGGGGCGCTGCTGGTACGTGGACCCGCTCGACGGCACCAGGGAATTCGTCGCGAGGAACGGCGAGTTCTCGGTGATGCTCGGCCTGGCGATCGACGGGGTTTCGACGGCGGGCGTCGTGTACCAGCCTGGTACCGACAAGCTCTACTCCGGCGTGGTGGGCGACGGTGCGGTGCTGGAGGAGCGCGGCGCGCGCCGTCCGCTGAAGGTCAGCGAGATTGCTGAGCCAAGCGAGCTGAAGTTGGTGGTGTCGCGATCGCACCGAAATAGTGCCGTGGCGGACGTCATTGCCCGGCTCGGGATTCTTCACGAGACTGTGAGCGGCTCGGTAGGGCTCAAGGCGGGTCTCATCGCCGAGCGGGAGGCCGACGTCTACGTGCACATTTCGGACCGCTCGAGCATGTGGGACGCCTGCGGCCCCGAAGCGATTTTGAAGTCTGCAGGTGGGCGGTTCACCGACCTCGAAGGCAATCCTTATCACTACGGCGGGTCGGACATGCGCAATCGAAAGGGCATCCTAGCTTGCAACGCCGCTGCATACGACGCGGTGCTCCCGGT
>CBESWY010000048.1:0-15348 GCA_965533395.1 uncultured Myxococcales bacterium | reverse complement strand
ACGGCTGCGACTGCTTCGGCTGTTGCACCTTCCCGGAGCTTGCAGGCATGGGGCCTGGCGGTGGCGATGGCTATGTATACATCGGTTCCGAATCGGGATGCACCTTCGACACGGTGACCGACCCGGCCTTCTGTCAGGCATGCACGCCAGCGGGCAGCTGCTTGAACACCTGCGGGCGTTGCGAAATTTGCCTCGGCAAGCCAACGATCCCACAAGACTGCTTACCCGGCACCGGTGGTAGCGGCGGTGGTGGTGGTGCGGGCGGCTCCGGTGGAGGGGATCGCTGTCCAGTTGGCAAGCAAGTCTGCGGCCTCCCCGGCGACGACCCATGTCCAAACGGCTCCTTCTGCCTAACCGGTTGCTGCACCGAAATCGTAGTGCAGTAGCGGTTCACCCTAGAATGTCCGTCACCCGGTGCACGTCATCGGGGTCGGATGTCGTCGGCACGAGCAAGACATCATCGGCACCCGCGTCTTGGGCTTGTTGCACGGCGTCTTTGAGGGCCTGGGGCGTGGTGACAATGCATATCTGTTTCACGCTGTCGCGCGCGACCGGCACCATGAAGTTCAAATATCGATCGAGATAGCCGTCGAGTTGCTCGCGGGCGTTCGGGCCGAGCGCGTACCAGAAGCCGGTGCCGAGCCAGGGCGCCGAACGGCCGCGTTCGTTCCACGCGCGACGCGCGGCTTCGAACTGCAGGTTCATCTCGGCGGCGGATGGCCCAAAGCTGAATCCGCACAGCCCGTCGGCCCACCTCGAGGCGGCCTGGATCGACTCGACCATCAGTGAGCCGGCGAGAAGCTTGGGTCCGCCTTTTTGCACAGGCGCGGGCCCCACCGGCAGCGCGCCTTCGACGACCGGTTCACCGCGCCAGACGCTGCGCATCGTGTCGACGCTTCGCGCGAGACGGCTCAGTCGGTGTCCAAGCGGCGCATCGACGGATTCGTAGTCCTGCTCGCGGCCGCCCACGCCGAGGCCGGCGACCAAGCGGCCCCCGGATAATACATCGATCGTCGCGAGCTGCTTGGCCAGCATCACCGGGTGATGGAGCATCGGGACGAAGACGCCGCTCACGATTTTGACACGCTCCGTGAGGGCAGCGGCGGCTGAGAGCGCTGCGGTCATGTCCGGGTTGTAGAAGGAGATTCGCTCGCCCGCGGCGATGCTTGCGAAGAAGCCGGCGTCGATGCGCTCGCACCATTTCAAGAAGGTGTCCCTGTCGAGGCCCGGTGCCATCACCGGAAGGTTCATGCCGATTTCCATGTGCTCCCTTTGTCGGTCTCGGGGGCTCGTTGCATCTCCCCAAATTGGCGTCTAGGACTGGGGGCACCATGCGCAATCCCAAGGACTTCTTCAAACCCATGGCCATCGGCGCACCGGAACCCCCACGGGAGATCCCGTTCCGGCCGTCGCGGATGATCCACTTTTTCGACCCCAGCAATCCCAAGATGGCCGCGAAAGCGCCGAGCATCGCTGCCAAGTGCGACGTGCTGCTTGGGAACCTCGAGGACGCCATCGCGGCGGACAAAAAGACGGAGGCGCGCGAGGGCTTCGTGAAGATCGCCAAGGAGAATGACTTCGGCGACTGTCAGCTCTGGACGCGCGTCAACAGCCTCGACAGCCCATGGTTCCTCGATGACATGTGGCAGATCGTCCAGGAGGTTGGCGACAAGGTCGACGTGATCATGGTGCCGAAAGTCGAAGGGCCCTGGGACATCCACTACGTCGATCGTTTGCTTGCGCAGCTCGAGGCGCGCGCTGGCGTGAAGAAGCCGATTCTGATTCATGCGATTCTCGAAACGGCTCTCGGCGTAGCGAACGTCGAGGAGATCTCCGGCGCCAGCCCGCGCATGCAGGGCTTGAGCCTCGGGCCGGCCGACCTTGCCGCGTCCCGGCGTATGAAAACGACGCGCGTGGGCGGCGGGCATCCCGGTTACCTGGTTCGCCAGGATCCGAATCCCGACGATGCCGAAGCTCCGCGTGCGACCGCGCAGCAGGATCTTTGGCACTACACGATCGCGCGCATGGTCGATGCCTGTGTCGCGAACGGCATCTTCGCGTACTACGGGCCGTTTGGCGACATCCGCGACGTGGTCGCCTGCGAAGATCAATTTCGCAACGCGTTCCTGCTCGGCTGTGTTGGCGCCTGGTCGCTCCACCCGGTGCAGATCGACATCGCCAAGAAAGTGTTTAGCCCTCCTGTCGACGAGGTGCTTTGGGCCAAGAAGGTCATCGAGGAGATGGGCGACGGCACAGGGGCGGTGATGATCGACGGGAAGATGCAAGACGACGCGACGGTCAAGCAGTGCAAAGTCATGGTCGAGCTCGCTCGGATGCTCGCCGAAAAGGATGCCGATCTGAAGGCGGCCTACCAGTTCTGAGAGGTGACATGATGAGTACGAAGCATCGCCCGCGGCGAAGTGTATTGTACATGCCCGGCGCCAACGCCAGGGCGCTCGAGAAGGCACGGACGCTTCCGGCCGACTCCTTGATTCTCGATCTCGAGGACGCTGTCGCGCCCGACATGAAAGAGACCGCTCGCGATCAGGTCATCCGCGCCGTCGAGGCCGGCGGCTATGGAAAACGCGAGGTCATGATCCGCACCAACGGCTTGAATACACCTTGGGGCTACGACGATCTGGTCGCGGCCGCCAAGGTTGGCCCGGACGCGGTCCTGCTCCCGAAGGTCGAAAGCGCGGAGACGGTTCGGCAGGCCGAGTCGGTCTTGCAGTCGCACGGCGCGCCGCCTGACATGGCGATTTGGTGCATGATGGAAACCCCTCGCGCCATGCTTCACGCCGAGGAAATTGCAGATGCGAGCCCGCGCCTCGGAGGCCTGGTGATGGGGACCTCGGACCTCGCCAAAGACCTGCAGGCGCAGCACACGGCGATGCGCCTCCCTCTCATTACAGCCCTGGGCCTTTGCTTGCTCGCCGCGCGCGCGGCGCGGCTCGTGATTCTGGACGGGGTTTACCTGGACTTGAACGACCACGAAGGGTTCATCGATTCGTGCCGTCAGGGGGCCGAGCTTGGCTTCGATGGCAAGACCTTGATCCACCCCAAGCAGCTGGAGGCCGCCAACGAGGTCTTCGCTCCTTCCAAAGAGGAGCTCAGGCTCTCCCGCCGCATCATCGACGCCTATGCCGAGGCCGAAGCCCAAGGTAAGGGCGTCGTCGTCGTAGATGGCAAGCTCATCGAGAAGCTGCATGTCGACCATGCGAAGCGCGTGGTCGCGCTCGGAGAGGCGATCGCGGGCTAGGTTCGCGGCACCGCTGGCCCCCCGAGCTCGTTTTCGTTCGAGGGGGCACCACAGGGCTTGCGTAACGCAGAGGAGAGGGGCTAGTCTCGCCGTTCCACTATGCGCTTTTACGAATTTGAGGCGAAGCAACTTCTCGAAAAGCACCGGATTCCGCTGGTCGAGAGCAGAGTCGTGAAGACGGCCGATGAGGCAGCGAAGGCCGCCTCGGATATCGGCGGCCCAGTCATCTTGAAGGCCCAGGCGATCGCGCCTGGCCTCGCTGCGGCGTCGGTCAAAGAGGCGTCTGATGCTGCCAGTGCCAAAGCGGCCGCAAATGAGCTTCTGGGCATCGATGACGGTGGCCGCAAGCCAAAAGGCATTCTGGTCGAGGCGAGACCGGAAGGCGAAGCCGTGTACAGCCTGAGCTTCACCTACGACGGGACCAGCAAGCGACCAGTGGTCGCTGCGGCCGACATGGCCGGCAAGATCGACGACCTCGGCGACAGTCATCCGGACCGCATCGTCCGCCGCCACTTCTCGGCGCTCTATCCGTTCTCCGACTACATCGCGAAAGAGCTCGCTCGGTCGCTCGAGCTCGGAGGCAACGACCTCAAGCAGATGACACGCATCGTTGCGGGGCTCGCGCGGCTGTTCCTGAAATACGACTTCGCGGATCTCGACATCACCTCGCTGGTCAAGCTTGGGGACGGGAAATTCGTCGTGCGAGACGTCGAAGCCGATCTCGAGATCGAAGCCCGACACAGGCAAAGGCCGATGCTCGATGAGCTCGGCTTTGCGAAAGAAGACCTCCGGCAGGTCCGCGAGCCGACGCCATTCGAGCTCGAAGGTGCGAAGATCGACGAGGAAGACATTCGAGGCATCATCAGCCCAATCGCCGAGTTCGACGGCAACATTGGCCTAGTGATTGGCGCCGGCGGTGGCTCGCTGACCTTGACCGATGCGGTGAGGAAGCACGGTGGCCGGCCCGCCAACTACGCTGCGATCGGCGGGAACCCCAGCGTCGACAAAGCTCGCCGTCTCACCAAGCTGGTGCTGAACAAGCCCGGCGTCGACAAGATCGCCGTGATGTCCAACGTGGTATCCAACACGCGCGCTGACCTCGTCGCGCGCGGGGTCATCAAGGGCATCATCGAATTGGGGTTCGAGCCTGCAGACAAGATTTTGATCTTTCGCGTCCCGGGCGCTTGGGAGGCCGACGCCGCCAAGATCCTCCAGAAGTACGGAATCGAGTACTGCGATCGCACGGTGTCGATCAGCGAAGCGGCGAGGCGCGCCGTGGAGAAAGTCGGGTAGAGGGATAAGCCATGGCCGTCATCGTTCACGAAGACTTTCAGTTCATCGTCCAGGGCATCACCGGGCGCGAGGCATTGAACTTCACGCGGGAGTGCCTCCAGTACGGCTCGAAGATCATCGGCGGCGTCACGCCGGGCAAGGGTGGACGCGAAGTCTACGGCGTGCCGGTCTACGACACGGTGCGCGAGATCACCGAGAAGGAAAGAGTCGATGGGACCGTCATCACGGTGCCGCTCGCCTTCGCCCCAGATGCCGCGTACGAAGCCATCGATGCAGGCATCAAAGAGGTGATCATCATCACCGAGGGTATCCCGCGAAAAGACGCCTCCGCGGTTGTCGAATACGCGGAGCTCCATGGCGCGCGGGTCATCGGCCCAAACTGCCTCGGGATCATCGTGCCCGACGTTTGCCGTTTTGGAAGCCTCGGGGGCCCTGCGGTCGATTGCCGCAAAGCCTTCAAGCCGGGGGTCGTCGGGGTGATGTCACGTTCGGGCGGCATGACGACCGAGATCTGCAACGCGCTGACCCTGTCCGGGCTCGGTGTCAGCACGGCGATTTCGATCGGCGGCGACCCGGTCATCGGGTCGACCTATGCCGACCTGATTCCACTGTTCGAGGCTGACCAAGACACCAAGGCGGTCGTGGTCTACTCGGAGCCCGGGGGCACGGCCGAAGCCGAGCTCGCGCGATGGACCCAGGAGCACAAGAGCCGACTTCCCATCGTGGCATTCGTTGCCGGTCGCTTCATGGATGAAATGCCTGGGATGAGCTTCGGCCACGCGGGGACGGTCGTGAACAAGAAGGTTGATTCACCCGCCGACAAGATGCGCCGAATGCGCGAAGCCGGGATTTCAGTCGCCGAGGAGATTGGCGACATCCCCGACCTCGTCCGAGAGCGCATCGGAAGCTGAGCGACAGAGGACTCATCATGGCCATGTTCATACGCGTAGATGTCGACGGCAGCGTCGTCGAAAAATCCCCGGGCCTTGCGGGCAAGCTCGTCGAAGTGTGCCCGGTCAGAATCTTCAAGCTCGGCTCCGCGCCGAACAGCGTCGAGGTCGTCGAAGCCAACGTCGACGAATGCACCCTCTGCGACCTCTGCATGCAGGCCTCCCCCAAAGGAGTCCAAGTCGTAAAGCTCTACGAATAGGGGACACTCTCCGCCCCTCCAACCCCGCGAAATCACGGGGCTCCTGCGGCAAAGATCGCAGCGCGAAAAGCTCTATGATTTCGTCGCTGCGATCTTTGTCGGAGAAACAATGCGATCTCGGGCACTTGAGGACCCGGAGAGTGTCCCCTAGCCGTGGGCTTGCACAAGCTGGCTTTCGCGGTATCCGGCGCGTGGCGAATCGACCCATCGGACGAGCAAAAGAATGAAAGATCTCAGTAAGTACCGAAACATCGGCATCTTCGCGCATGTGGACGCCGGCAAGACGACGACCACGGAGCGCATCCTCAAGCTCACCGGTAAGATTCACAAAATCGGCGAAGTGCATGATGGTGCGGCGACCACCGATTTCATGGAGCAGGAGCAGGAGCGGGGCATCACGATTCAGTCCGCCGCGACGACTTGCTTTTGGGATGATCACCAGCTGAACATCATCGACACGCCGGGGCACGTCGACTTCACGATCGAGGTTTATCGTTCGCTCAAGGTTCTCGACGGCGGCGTCGGTGTGTTCTGCGGTTCCGGCGGCGTCGAGCCTCAGTCCGAGACCAACTGGCGCTACGCGAATGACTCCAAAGTCGCACGTCTGATTTTCGTCAACAAGCTCGACCGGCTGGGAGCAGACTTCTATCGCGTCGTCGACCAGATCAAGAACATCCTCGGCGCCAAGCCGCTCGTCATGGTCCTTCCCATCGGCACCGAAGCGGAATTCGTGGGTGTCGTCGACCTGCTGACCCGCAAAGCATACGTCTGGGATGACTCCGGTCAGCCGGAGAACTTCGAGGTCCAGGAAGTCCCCGAGGACATGAAGGAGTTGGTCGACAAGCACCGCTTCGAGCTCATCGAAACCGCCGTCGAGCAGGACGATGAGGCCATGGAGCAGTACCTGGACGGCAACGAACCCGACCTCGAGACCATCAAGAAATGCATCCGTATCGGTACGCGCGACCTCGCGTTCTTCCCGACCTTTTGTGGGTCTGCGTTCAAGAACAAGGGCATTCAGCAGGTGCTCAATGCGGTCGTCGACTACCTCCCCGATCCGACCCAGGTTCCGCCTCAGCCCGAGGTCGACCTCGAGGGTCATGAAACCGGAGAGTTCGCGCTCGTCGATCCGAGCCGCCCGGTGCGCGCGCTTGCATTCAAAATCATGGAAGACCGCTTCGGCGCACTGACCTTCACCCGAATCTACTCGGGCACGATCAACAAGGGCGATACCCTCGTCAACACCTTCACCGGAAAGAACGAGCGAATCGGCCGCATGGTCGAGATGCACGCCGATGACCGAACGATCGTGGATTCGGCGCAAGCCGGTGACATCGTGGCCATGGTTGGCCTCAAAGACGTGCGTACCGGTCACACGCTTGCCGACCAGAAGCAACCAGCCACCCTCGAGCCGATGGTCTTCCCCGACCCCGTGATTTCACTCGCGATCAGCACCAAGGACAAGGCGATGAGCGAGAAGCTCGGCACGGCGCTTGGCAAGATGGTTGCCGAGGACCCGTCCTTCCACGTCGAAGTCGACCAGGAGTCCGGTGAGACCATTCTCAGAGGGATGGGCGAGCTCCATCTCGATATCAAGGTCGACATTCTTCGCCGAAGCCATGGCGTTGCGGTCGACGTCGGCGCGCCGCAGGTCGCCTACCGCGAGACCGTGACGCAGGCGATCGAGGACGGCTACACACACAAGAAGCAGACCGGTGGTTCCGGCCAGTTCGCCAAGATCGAATACACCATCGAGCCCACCGAGCCTGGCGAAGGATTCGTCTTCGAATCGAAGATCGTTGGCGGCAGGATTCCGAAGGAGTTCATTCCCGCCGTCGAGAAGGGCTTCAAGGTCATGAAGGAAGAGGGGCCCCTGTGTGGATTCCCCCTGCTCGACTTCAAAGTCACTCTGAATGACGGGGCGTTCCACGCGGTCGATTCGTCGCAGATGGCGTTCGAGACGGCTGCCAGAGCGGCTTTCCGCCAAAGCATGCCTAAGGCCGGTCCGCAGCTCCTCGAGCCGATCATGAAGGTCGATGTCTTCGTGCCCGACGCCAACGTCGGCGATGTCATCGGAGACCTCAACCGGCGCCGCGGCATGGTGAACTCACAGGAGAAGGGTCACACCAACGTGCGCATCAAGGCCGACGTCCCCCTCAGCGAGATGTTCGGCTACATCGGTGACCTTCGTTCTGCCACTTCCGGTCGCGGCCAGTTCTCGATGGAGTTCAAGAACTACGCACCCGTCCCGCGCAACATCCTCGAGAAGGTTCAGGTCGAGGTCGCCGAGCGCAAGGCGGCGAAGAAGAAGTAGCCGAGACCGCCCAGCGCCGTCATGCCGAAACCGCGACACCCTCGTACATGTACGAGGCGTAGCGCGGGCCCTTCATGTAGTAGTTGTCGACGCGCTCGATCGCGAAGCCGCTCTTGCGCACCTCGGTGTCGATGTCGACGTCCAATCGGCAGCCGGCGGCATAGATCTTCTGCAGCGGGTTGAGCAAGCGCTGCCAGCGCGCCACCGTCTCGTCGGGAGAGGAGCCATGCTCGAGGAACAGGAGCTTGCCGCCCGGTTTGAGGATTCGCTGGAACTCCTCGAGTGCCATCCCGAGCTCCGGAATGGTGCAAAGGGTCCAGGCGCTGACCACCGTGTCGATGGAATCAGCCTCTAGCGGGATCTGTTCCCCTTCGAGCCCCGTGAAGTGCACTGGTATCTCGCATTGGTCGATTCGCTTCTGGGCCAGCTTTTGATTCAGCTTGGCCGGCTCGACCGCGTGGATCGCGCGAACGTCGTCGGAGTAGTAGGGGAGATTGAGGCCGGCGCCGAAGCCGACCTCGACAACCACGCCGCTCGCCTGGCTCGCCACTCGGCGGCGAAGCTCGTCGTGCTCCGGCTTGCCCATCGCTTTCTCCACGCCTCGCGGCAGAATGTGCTCTCGGTAGATGCAGTACATGGGAATCTTCCTTTCGGACTCGGTCATTGCGAGCGCCGTGCCAAGGAGCGCAGGGCTGTAATCACTGTGCTTTTCCCTTCCTAGACCGGCATCGTGTCCGCATTCTTGAGCCAGTCGGACAGCCACCGGACAGTTCAAGCTGGACATCGGACACCAGCCTGGACACCATGGCCGCGCGATGCCGACCGTGCGCGAAGACCTGGTGCTGAACAGCGCTCACCTTTCGTATCTTCTAGACACCGCCGGCGATGGCTTTGTGGTTTGCGATGCGGCGCAGTCGATCGTTTTGATCAACAAGGAAGCAGAACGGATTTTTGGTTTCGGAGAAGGGGAGCTTCTCGGGTCGTCGGTCCAATGCCTCATGCCTGAACGCTATCGAGCGCGGCACGAAGCGGCGTTTGCAGACCGCCTTCAAGACCCTGCCGGCATGCCGATTCGGTACGTGGAGGCGCACGGATTGCGCAAGGATGGAACGGAGGTTCCCATCGAGGTTCGATTCACCTACACGCCGTTGGGCGATACGGTCTATTTCACCGGTTCGGTACGTGATGTGACCGCGCAGGTGGCCGTCCGCGAAGAGCTCCAGCGCCGCGCGAACGAAATCGAGCGCCTCAAAGACGCGCTGGAGCAGGAGCGCGACTACCTGCGCGAAGAGGTGCGCACGTCGGGCCGCTTTGGCGACATCATCGGGGATAGCCCCGCGCTTCGCATGGTGCTTGCCCAGATCGAAGCCGTGGCGAAAACCAATGCTACGGTCCTGGTCACCGGCGAATCCGGGGTCGGCAAGGAGCTCGTCGCCCGCGCCATCCATACGGCTAGCACTCGGGCCGACGCGCCCTTGGTGAAGGTGAACTGCGGCTCAATCCCCAAAGAGCTCTTCGAGAGCGAGTTTTTCGGCCATAGAAAAGGGGCGTTCACTGGGGCCGTGAGAGATCGCATCGGGCGCTTTGGGCTCGCGCATCGAGGGACGCTCTTTCTCGATGAGGTCGGCGAGATTCCCTTAGAGCTCCAGGCGAAGCTTCTGCGGGTCCTTCAGGAGCAGGAGTTCGAGCCGGTGGGTGACGAGCGAACGCAAAAGGTGGACGTACGCATCGTCGCTGCAACCAATCGCGACTTGCCCACGGAAGTTGCAGAGGGGCGGTTTCGCGAGGACCTGTTTTATCGACTCGGTGTTTTTCCGATCGCGGTGCCACCGCTTCGAGAACGGGTTGAAGACATTCTGCCTCTCGCGCTTCATTTTCTCGAGCTGGCGTCGCAGGAGCTAAACATCGCGCGGCCTGACGTGCCGAAATACTTGGCAAGTCGTCTGCAAAGTTACGCCTGGCCCGGCAACATTCGCGAGCTTCAGCACGTCATGGAACGTGCGAGCATTCTTTCGGGAGGTGGACCGCTTCGCCCGGAAATGCTGTTGCTACCGGTTGCTCAGGGAACCGCACGCTTGCCTTCCCACTCGAGCACGGGCCCCTTCGCGTCCCGCCTTCGCGCGTCGAGCAGCGCAGAGGAGGCAGCAACAATCCATGCGGCGCTCGTGGAGCATTCAGGCAATATTCAGCAAACCGCGCGCTCGCTTGGCTTGAGCCGGCAGGCGCTCTACCGGCGCATGGAGAAACACGGAATCCCGCGCCCGGAGCGTGGCGACCCTCGGTAATTGTCCAGTGCCATCTGTTCGGACAGTCTTAGCTGTCCGAAATGTGTCCGAATCTCCGGACGGCTGGCTGCCTCACGCAGTTATCTATCTGAAATCATGAATGTTCAGGATTTGGCACGCTGCTCGCAGTGTCTACGGGCAAGGAGGCCATCATGGATACCATCACCCCCCACAGCTCATTCTCACTTCCTGTCGACGCGAATGTCGGCATCCGGTCCCTAGCCCGGCACCTCACCTACCCACTGCTACTCGCTGCGAACGCGGCGCTCGTGACCTGGGCCGTCGTGACCCGAGCCTCGCTCGAAGCGGCCACCATGGCCGGGCTGCTCAGCACGATCGTCACGCTCTTCGTGCTCGAATGGGCGATGCCCTACGAGCGCGAGTGGCATCCCGACGGGAAAGAAGCATTTCGGGATTTTTTCTACTTCGGGCTCAACGGCGGCATGGACGCGACCGTCAAATTGGGCACCGCTTTTGCCGTCGCCGCAATCGGCGTCTGGGACAACGCGCTTTCGTTTGGCGTCGCGTTGCCGGTCGCGATCTTGATCGCCGATCTCGGAGGATACTGGATGCATCGCTGGGGCCACCTCGGTTGGCTTTGGAAGGTGCACGGCGTTCATCATACGCCCGACAAGGTCAACACCTGGAACAACAACACGATTCATTTCGTGAACAGCATCTACAGCGGCGTCGCCAAGACCTTGCCGTTGGCCCTTCTCGGCTTCGATCCTGCGGTCATCGTCATCGCTGCCTACGTCACCACGATTCAGTCCTACGCGGTGCACGCCAACATCGATGTCGAGCTTGGCTGGCTCGGCTACCTGATCATGGGACCGGCGCATCACCGCTTGCACCACAGCACGGTCATCAAAGAGGCTGGCAACTTCGCGTCGGCCATCGCCCTCTGGGATATCGCCTTCGGCACCTTCGTCTATGCGCCAGGGCTCGCACCCGAGGCCGTGGGCGTCGCCGATCCCGAGACCTTTCCCTCACCCCTGAACGTCTTTCGCAACCAGTTGCACCCCTTCGTCGAGCAAGGACAGGACTAGCTTCGGGCGACCATCGTGCCGTAAGAGGGTCCATGGTACTAACGACCCGTATGCATCTCCCGAGCTCCAGGGGTCTTTCGGCGAGTGAGGAGGATCGCTCGTTCCTCCAACGGCGCGTCGCGTTATTCGGCCTGGTGATCGGAGGCTTGTACCTCTTCTTCTGGCTCTACCGAGTTGTGATGTTGCTGGTCATGAATCAACGACAGGGGTTTCGGGACCCTTCGTTGTGGTGGCATCTGTCTGCTGTCGGGTTCTTCGTCCTGCCGTGGTTCTTGCTCCGGCGGGGGAAGCGCAGTGCTCGTTTCATCCGGGTGGTGGAGGGTACGGCGCTCAGCTTGGGCGTGTTCGCCACGGGCGTGATGGGCATCTACATCCCGTTCGAGGCGCGACCTGACTTCATCATGTTGCTTGCGCTTTCGAACGTGATTATTGCGCGGGCGGTGTTCGTTCCATGCACGGGTCGGTGGACCCTGACTCTGGGCCTGATTGTCGGAGCGGTGCTACTGGCCTGTGTTTACTATGGCTCCCTGGGCTTGGACCTGCAGAAGCGCGGATTGTGGGCGACCGGCAGCTACTTCGGCATCGAGTGGTCCGTGATCTACCCCGAGCTCACCGATCAGACCGCTCGGCGCCTAGCCGCCGCCATCACGACGGAGATCGCGATCTGGTGGGTCCTCACGACCGCGCTCAGCACGGGCGCTTCGGTGGTCATCTATGGGCTTCGCCGCAGAGTCCATGATGCCGAGCAGCTCGGGCAGTACCGGCTCGAAGAAAAAATCGGCGAGGGAGGCATGGGCGCCGTTTATCGAGCGAGCCACGCATTTCTGCGAAGGCCAACGGCGGTGAAGCTCCTTCCTCCCGACAAGGCGGGCGCGGACAACCTGCGGCGATTCGAGCAAGAGGTGCAGCTCACCGCGAGCCTCACGCATCCGAACACGATCACCATTTTCGACTATGGCCACACGTCGGATGGAATCTTCTACTATGCGATGGAATACATCGATGGGCTGACTCTGTCGGACCTCGTCGCACGATCAGGCGCGCAACCGCAAGGGCGTGTCATTGACTTGATGCGACAAAGCGCATCGGCCTTGGTCGAGGCGCACGGCATCGGCTTGGTTCACCGCGACCTCAAGCCCGGCAACATCATGGTGCACCTGTTGCACCCGCACGGCGGGGCTGGTGATTTCGTCAAAGTGCTGGACTTCGGTCTCGTCAAGCAGGTTCTGCAGGAAGGTGGCATCCAATTGACCAATGAGGCGAGCCTGTCCGGAACTCCGCAGTACATGGCGCCCGAGTCGATTACCGCGCCGGACGCAGTCGATGCTCGCGCCGACCTCTACGCGCTTGGCGCGGTCGCGTACTACCTACTGACGGGCACACATGTGTTTACGGGAAAAAGCATCGTGGAGGTGTGCAGCCATCATCTGCACAGCACCCCGGAGCCTTTGTCGTCGAGGATGGGCAAACCGATTGCACCGGACCTCGAGCAACTGGTCTTGGACTGCCTGGCAAAGGACCCGTCGGACCGGCCGCAGAGCGCATTCGAGCTCGAACGACGGCTATCCGATTGCGCCAGCATCCCTCTTTGGACGTCCGAGGACGCGCGACGCTGGTGGGAGGCACACGGCGCGCCCGTACGAAAGGCGCCGCCGCCCGAGGCCAAAGGCGTGCTGACGGTGGATCTGCAGCTCACGTCCCTCGATGGCCGCGATCGAGCATGAGCGACTGCATCGATTGGAGGAGCTCCTCGGGAGAGCTGGACGTCGTGCGCGCGCGGAGCCGTTCGGAGCGTTCGGCGAGCCTCGGCCAGAGGGCCTCGCGCACCGGTTCGGGCAAGACGTGATGCAGATATTCGAGGGCGGTGCCACGCAAGTTCTCGTCCTGGCTGGACAGCGCGCGGAGCGAGAGAATGATCGCGTCACGGTCGAGCACCAGACTCAGCAGTGTAAACACGTGCTCGAGCTCGCGGTCTTCTCGCTTCGCGAGGAGCAGGTCGATTTCGTTCTGAGCGTCCGGGGAGGCCTCTTCAAGTAGCCACCGATGCTGCCGATGTTCTGTGTCCGATGCGACTTCCCGGGCCACCGCGGCCATGACCGGAGGCTCGGGCACATCGAGATCGAGGTCCGTTCGTCGGAGCTCGGCCAGCGCGTGTCCGCAGCGATAACGAACGTTGAAGTCCTCGTCCTCGAGACCCGCGAGCAGGCCCTGCGCCGCACGCGGGTCGTCGACCTTTCTCAATAGGCGCGGAATCCGGCGGCGAACCGCCACCGGGCTGTCGCTGTCGAGCATTGCATCGACCAACTGACCCGTGATGCGCGGCGTCATCCGCTCCAGTGCGCCGTAGGCAGGCCGAGCATAGACATCGTCTTGGAGCAGATCGATGACATGCGCAGCAAACCGCCAGCTCAATGAATCGTCCAGAAGTACGTTCAACACGCGCTGTGGCTCGTCCGAGACCAGGCCGGCGAGTTGATCGCTCCAAGCGTCAAGATCCGCGGCGCTCTTATCTGCTTCTTTGCCACGTTCGAGCTCCCTGATGCTGTCCAAGAGCTCGCGTCGGTTCAGCGCTCCCTCGGTTTTGGCGAGGGTGTGAAGTGTCGTGGCATCGACGATGTCGTCGGACTGGAGCGCGACAGCGCCCGACCGCAGGCTCGACGCGAGCTCCTGCACATATCCATCGTGCAACTGCCGAATTACCCATGTCGATACCAACGCAGCGACGACGGCAAACCACAAGACCCAGGATGTCGCGGCTTCGGAGCTCGCTGCAAGAGACACGATCAGCATGACGAGGATACTCCCCATCGCGTAACCAATACGGTTGCAGGCGATGTCGATAAGCGCCTTCGTGGCACGCTTCTTCATCGGTGGCACCGGGGTGTAGAGGAGCTCGTACCCGGACCGAAAGAGCGAGCTCGACATGACGGTCTGCGTTCCACGCGACAGAGCAGACGTCGCAAGCGTCGTCCAGACGGCCCCGAACGCCGCGCTCAAAGCGACGGTCAAGGGAAGAACCGCCATCGTGCCGCCAAGACCAATTTTCTGGAGCAACGGTTTGGCGACTCCGGCCTGCACGACGAAGGTGAGCAGCGCGGTCGCCATGTAGAACATCGCGAAGAAGGAGAGCAGGCCGGCGGAATCCGTAAACCTGGCATCTGCTTCGGCCTTCATGGCGTAGTCCACGAGAACACCGACCGTGCCGAGAAGCGCGACCGTCAGCGCGACCTTGCGTAGGTAGTTGTCTTCGCGGATCGTCTTGACTCCGAATTGGTTCTCTTCGTCGGATGCTCTTCGGGCTTGGGTCGACTTGCCGATGTTCCAAGCGCCAATCGCGACGAGAATGCTGAGCGCGCCCAGCCCATAAAGCACCGTTGCAAGCTCGGTCTGCTTCGACAGGACCAGCGCTAGGACGCCTCCCAACACGCCGCCCAAGGTCGCGCCGGTGCCGACTTGAGCGACGACGGTCTTCGCAAAGAGCGGATCGAACCGTTCGTTCACGATAGACGAGAACGCGCTCACCACGAGAGCGCCCAGCGTGCTCACGTGAATGTACGCAAGCACCGCGACGGCCTTCGGCATGGTAGCGAGCAGAGTCGCTTCGAGGACGAACATCGCGCCATTGATCAGTGCGATGCCAACCGCGGTGGCGCGCGGCCCCAGCCTGGGCATCAGGCGCCCGACCGATACAGCGGCCGCCAGAGAAAGCGCTGCGGCCGCCAGCATCACGCGAGGCAGATAGACCGCATCGTATTCGGTCAGAAACAGCGTATCCCGGACGGCACGCCCGGCGATCAGCTGCCCAATCATCGGGATCGAGGTCAGAACCGCGATCGATGCAGCGCGTTCGCGCGCTTGCTCCATCGGGGGAGGATAACCGAGTTCAGCTAGGACCGAACCATCAAGCTCGTCGTATGCGCCGACGCCAGAGCGACGCAAAGAACAGCCAGGCCATCAGCTGCGCAACACCATCAGGCGACGAGCCGATGCTGCATCCC
>CBESWY010000047.1:0-15365 GCA_965533395.1 uncultured Myxococcales bacterium | reverse complement strand
GGGTAGCGGCCGCTGAAGCAGGCGCTGCAGAAACCCCCGCCGCCGACTGCTCGCTTCAAGCCTTCGAGTGAAAGGTAGCCGAGGCTGTCGGCGGTGACGTACTCGTTCACCTCTTCGACGGTTTTGTGCGCGGCGATCAGCTCTTCACGGGTCGGGGTGTCGATGCCGTAGAAGCAGGGCCAGATGGTGGGCGGCGCGCTGATTCGAAGGTGGACTTCGGTGGCGCCGGCTTCCCGAATCATCTTTACGATTTTACGGCTTGTCGTGCCCCGAACGATCGAATCGTCGATGACGGCGACCCGTTTCCCTTCCAGCAGACTCTGCACCGGGTGTAGCTTGAGGCGAACGCCGAAGTGTCGAATCGATTGGGCAGGCTCGATGAAGGTGCGACCGACGTAGTGGCTTCGGATCAGGCCCAGCTCGAAGGGGAGACCGGCGGCTTCCGCATAGCCGAGCGCCGCCGCCACACCGCTATCGGGTACGGGCACGACCATGTCCGCTTCGACCGGTTGATCTTCCCACAGAGCACGCCCCATGCGCTTACGGGCGTCGTAGACGCTAATCCCGTCGAAGGAAGCGTCGGGCCGCGCAAAATAGACGTACTCGAAGATGCACATGTATCGCCGCTCGGCGCTGGTGCGGAAGGGCCGGAGGCTTTGGAGCCCCGACTTGTTGATGACCACCATCTCGCCGGGCTCGATGTCACGGATGAACTTCGCGCCGATCAGTTGAAACGCGGGTGGCTCCGAAGCGATGACGTACGCGTCGTCGAGCTGTCCGAGGCACAATGGACGGAACCCGTAGGGGTCGCGCACCGCCACGAGTTCGTCGGGCGAGAGAAAGACGAGTGAATAGGCGCCTTCAACTTGATGCAAAGCGTCGGCGACGCGATCGATCATGCTTCCGGCCTTCGAGCGCGCGATGAGGTGCACGAGAACCTCGGTGTCGCTGTCCGACGAAAAGATCGAACCGTCCTTTTCGAGTTGGTGGCGTAGGGCGAGGCCGTTGGTCAGATTGCCGTTGTGTGCGACCGCAATCGAGCCATGGCCGCAGTCGACCGCAAGCGGCTGCGCGTTCTTGATGTGACTGCCGCCAGCGGTCGTGTAGCGGACGTGACCGATGGCGCTGCTGCCGGGCAGCTTCTCGATTTGATCGGCCGTGAAGACATCTTGAACGAGGCCCATTCCGCGGTGTACGAAGAGCTGTTCGCCATTGCTCGAAACGATGCCCGCGGCTTCTTGCCCCCGATGCTGCAAGGAGTGCAGGCCGAGGTAAGCCAGATTCGAAGCTTCATGGGCTCCAAACACGCCAAACACGCCGCATTGATCATGGAAATGATCGTCGTCCATCCACCGCACGGCGCGTTCATAGCGCCGGGCTCCCCCCGCGTCCATGAGTCCCGCATGCCCTCGGTCCGGGCGTGCGCTAGAACCCGCCGATTGCGATGCCACGGGTATTGAAGCGAATTGAATCGGTCGTGCCTCGAAGGGCCTCCGGCTACGGGGGCAAAGCTCGAGGCCTGGCGGCGCTTGCACGAGCGGGCTTCCCGGTTCCTGCCGCCTACGCCATGCCCGGCTGGGTCGGTGATTCGTTCTTTTCGAGCGTTCTCGACATTGCGGATCGTCCGCGTGCTCTTCTGCGCACACCACACGTCTCGGATGCGCGCCTGCAAGCGATCGCTGGGCGGGTGCGGGAGGCAACTCTTCCACAAGATGTGGTTCGGAGCGTCACGGATGCCTTGCTCGCGATGCGAGACGAGGGCGCCACCAGCTTCGCCGTACGCTCTTCGGCCATGCACGAAGACCAGGAAGGCGCGTCGGCCGCCGGGATGCATCTGACCCTCCTCAACCTGATGCGCGAAGACGAGGTGCTCGATGCGATCAAGCTCTGTTGGTCGAGCCTCTTTCGCCCTCGTGTCCTGTCGTACCTGCGTGCGCTCGGCGAGGAGATCCCAGTCTCGATCGGCGTGGTGATTCAAGCCATGGTTCCAGCCGAGGTTTCGGGCGTTCTATTCACGGCCAACCCGCTCACGGGGGATGCCGGAGAGGTCGTGATCAACGCCGCGTATGGATTGGGTTCGTCGGTCGTCGACGGCCGCGTGACGCCGGACACCTATCGAGTCGACAAGGCCACGGGTCAACTACGCGACCGGGTCCTCGGCGAGAAGGCCCAGCAAACCTTGCTCGATCGATCCGGGGGCGTTCGCGAGGTAGACGTAGCACCGGCAGATCGGGAGGCTCCGGCGCTGAGCGAGCAGCAGCTCTTGCAGTTGACCGAGCTTGCTACCCGAGTCGAAAGCCATTTTGGGAACGCGCGCGACGTCGAGTGGGCGTTCGCAGAACACGAGCTTTACGTCTTGCAAGCGCGCCCGATCGTGGTCCCGAGCATCCGAACCCGACGCAGCTCACGACGCGATCGTCCGGTCGATCGCCGGAAGATCGTCTGGAGCAATGCTAACGTCGGAGAGGCGCTTCCCGGTGTGGCCACGCCCTTTACCTGGTCTGTCCTCAGCCAGTTCAGCGAGCTCGGCTTTCGCCGGGCATTTGGCGCCATGGGCTGCGCGGTCCCGCGCGACGCCGAGCTCGTTGGCGACTTTCGCGGACGAATCTACCTCAATCTCACGGAATTTAGCGCGATCTTGTCGCAGGTCCCCTGGATCCATCCCGCGGCTCTGGTTCGCCTCGGGGGCGGACAGTACGCGTCCGAGCTCGATGATGTCGTCGCCGAGCGCAGCTCCGCGGGCTTCTTCCTCCGTCTGCCTCAGACGGTTTCGCGATATGCCCGTGAGAACTTTCGAATGAAGGCGCGCGTCGACGCGTTCGAAACATATTTCTCGGACGAGCGGAGGCGAATCAACGGCATCGACCATCGTCTCCTAGAGCCCAGCGGCCTCGACCGAATGCTCGGAGATGTCGAGCACCTCTTGGACGCGACGGGCTCGATCATGCTGACCGCGTACGCGAACCTGCTGAGCGCCATGCTCGTGCTCAATGGCTTGTTGCGTACCTTCGCGGGCGGCCAGGGCCCGGGCTTCTACCGCGAGCTGCTTTCCGGCTTGCAAGACGTCGAGAGCGCACGTCCGGGGTTCGTGCTGTGGGAGATCGCCCAGCTCGCACGCAACGAGCCCGAGCTGGCGGACCGCATTCAGACAGCGGACCTCAAAGAGCTCACCGTGGCTGGCCTTCCGCGCGGCCGCACACAGGAAGCCCTGACTCGCTTCCTCCATGACTATGGATTCCGCGGCATCCGCGAAGCCGAAATTGCCGCGCCGCGGTGGTCCGAAGACCCTACGCTCATGTTCGCGACGCTGCGCTCGCACCTCGCTGGTACCGTCCATCTGGTTCAGCGTGGGCGCGACCTGCTAGCGGCCCGAGAAGAGGCCGAAGAGCGGCTCAAGAAGAGCGTTCCTTTCGCGCTCCGACCCGCGGTTGCAAAGCTCCTCGACTTGGTGCGCCACTTCACCCGCATGCGGGAGCACCTGAGGGGTCACGTGGTGGAGGTCCTCGGCATGTATCGCCGGATCGCTCTCGAGGCCTCACGTCGGATCGAAGCCCGAGAGCCTGAAGCGGGCTCGGACGCTGTGTTCTTCCTGACGCTCGGGGAAGTCCGGCGGGTTCTCTACGACGAGAACGAGCGCGTCGCGATCCGCGTTCAACGACGTCGCCTGGAGTACGATCGCAACCGGGCGCTGCCGGAGCCGCCCACGACCTTCGTAGGCTTCCCACCTGACGATCTGGGCGTTGCGTCGAAGGCAAAGCGTCTGCGCGGGCTAGCTGCGAGTCGGGGTGTCGCCGAGGGGAGGGTGCGCATCCTCCGTGACGCAACCCAGGCAGCTCATTTCCAGCCCGGTGAAGTGCTCGTAGTGGCGGCCGCGGACACCGGATGGGCACCGTTGTTTCTGGCGGCCTCGGGCGTCGTCACGGAGCTAGGCGGCCCTCTCTCGCACGCAGCGATCATTTTGCGAGAGTACGCCGTGCCCGCCGTCGTCAATGTCGCCAATGCGACCCGCTCGCTTTGTGATGGCGACCTCGTTCGCGTCGACGGTGACGCGGGCACGGTGGAGATCCTCGGTGCCTGAGCGCGAGAGCGCCGAGCCCGAGATCATCCATCATGACGAGCATCTCCTGATCGTCCACAAGCCTCCGGGCCTCCCGACGACCGCTCCGCGTGCGGAGGACCCATCGCTCGTTCGGTGGGTATCCAAGCGGTTTGCGGACATTCACGCCCACGCCACCTCTCGCCTCGATGCTCAGGTTAGTGGCCTGGTGACCTTCGCGCTCACACCGGAGGCGAACCGGACGCTGCTCGACGCGCGGCGCGCAGGGACCTACGCGCGTGTCTACCTCGGCATCACCGTCGAGGAGGTCTCCGTCGATGCCGGTGACTGGGCCTGGCCGATTTCGATCGATCCAAGCAATCCCAAGCTTCGTGTCGCACGCGCAGGCCGCGGTGAGCGAGCCGCGCTAACTCGGTACAGCGTGGCCGCCCGCAGCCCAGGCGCGACCCTTCTTCGGCTGATGCCCACGACGGGACGAACGCACCAAATCCGCGTCCATGCGGCGCGCGCGGGTTACCCGCTGTTCGGCGATCATCGCTACGGCGGCAAGCGGCGCGAAGTCCTGTCTGACGGCACGGTCGTCACGGCGCGACGGGCGATGCTCCACTGCGCCAGTCTGAGCTTTCCGTCGCCGTCGGGCGGCGCGCAGCTGCGGTTCGAAGTGCCCGTACGACCCGACATGGAAAGGATTTGGACCGCCCTGGGCGGGGCAGGCTCGGACCTTCAGCCCTGACGCTTGGTCGAGAACTTCGTGCCTGCGGGCTCGTCCTTTGGCCTGTTGAAATGCGCTTCGAGCTCGCGATGCAGAATCTCCTGGACGTCTTCTTGGAGCCCCAGCGGGTGTCGAATCAGCCGCTCGATGTTTCGCTGGTAGACGAAGAGGCGTCGCTGCTCTTCGCCGCCCGTGGTCGTGGCCATCTCGTCGAGGAGCAGTGGGGTTCGTGGGTCCACGCCCTCGGCCACGACCTCCAGGCCGGGCAGATCGCTCACCATGATGAGGTTGCCCTCGAGTCGCTGCGTGAGCCCCTCTGGGAGGGCCTGCAGGGCGGACTGCACGATCTTTTCGAAGCGCCCATGCGTGGGCGACCAAGGGGGGCTAGGCAGAAGTCCGTCGAGATGCCGCGTCTTGAGGAAGGCCAGTGCGGCTTCGCCATGACGCTCCTGCCGATCGCGCAAAAGTCCGAGATAGTAGAGCACATCGGGCGACGCGTCCGGGCGGGACGCTGCGCGTTCGATCAACGCGGCCGCGGCATCGACCTGGTCGAGCTCGAAGTGAGCGCGCCCGATCAGGAAGTCGAGCTGTTCGTTTTCGTAGGGCCCGTCGGGCAGCCCGAGAAGAAGCTCGGCCGCGGCAGCGCGGTCGCCCTGCTGGAGCAGCGCGTCGACCTTGAGCACGGAAGCGTCAGCTATATCGTCCGCCGTCTGACAGCTTTCGAGCGCCTGGTCGAGCACCCGAATCGCCTCGGCCAGACTTCCCAACGGATGAATCAGAAGCTCGGCCGCGTTGAGCATCGCCTCGAGGTAGTGCTCATCGAGGTCGATGGCCTGGCGATAATGCTCGAGGGCCATGTCCAGATTGCCATTGGCGGCATGGATGTAGCCGATGAGATTGTGCGCATCCGGAGACTCGCCGTCCAGCTCGAGGGTCTGCTCGGCCGAGGCCATCGCGCCGTTCAAGTCGCCTTGGGTGACCAACTCCCAGCCGCGGTCGAGGTGCGCGCTGAGGCGGTCCATGAATCCTTCGATTGGCTCGGACATGACTAATTCCGAAACTTACGTGGCGGGTTTGGGACGTCAAGCGGAACCGTAGGCTATCATGCATTTGAAATGTCGAGGGTTTTGCCGTTTGCGGGAATGATCGTGATCTGTTCCTGCGTGACTGAGCCACTGCCGGCAGGCCAGACGATCTCGGTCGGCACCGCCGATTACGGCTACCTTCACCAGGCCGTTCGGCTCGCCGACCGCGGCGAGGGCTATCGACGGCTTCGGCCCCAAGACCGAACGCAATACGGCACACGGACTCTCGTTGGCGCAATCGAGCGCGCGGCGCGTGAACTAGCCCACGCATTTCCGGCTGGACCCCCACTTCGGGTCGGCGATCTGTCGAGTCACCTGGGTGGCGCGCACGCGAGGCATCGAACCCATCGCACCGGCCGCGACGCCGACCTATTGTTCTTCGCGAGAGACGCCGGCGGGCTGACCATCAGCCCCAGTGCCTGGCTTCGGTTCGACCGGTTTGGATTCGCAATCCTGCCGGGCGAATCGTTCCGCTTCGACGAAGCGCGCAATTGGCACTTGGTGCGCAGCCTGGTGATGGACGATCACGCCCGTGTGAAATGGCTCTTCTGCTCGAATGAGCTCAAGGTTCGGCTTCTACGCTACGCCGCGCGCCACGAGCGTTCTCCCGAAGCCGTGGTCCGAGCCACCTGGGTCCTTCATCAGCCCTCGCGCGGAGAGCCACACGACGATCACTTTCATCTTCGCGTGGGCTGTGGGCCGACGGAACGGCATCTCGGCTGCGCGGAACAAGCTCCCCACTGGCCGTGGCTGAGCGACCCCGCGCGCAAAGCGGACAGCAGCGCAAGTGTCGCGGCCAATGATGCCGGCATCCTTCGTTGGCTATTTGCCGAGGAGCATTTGGATCAGGGCAGCGACATCGCCAGGCTTGGCCTCGACGCCGCAGCGAAACCATCCTCGATCGGCAGTCACTAGGTCGGTGAGAGCGCGGTGCTTTTCGGTGGCGCCCCAAACCAAGACCGCGGAGCTCTTTGGCAGCTCGTGTGCCAAAGTTGCTATCGTGGACGGTTGAACCGAAGCCTCGACGCAGTCGATCACGAGCAGAGGGCTCAACGATGCGGTGGCCTTGACGTTGTCGAGAAACGCGACGACGTCCTCAATTTGCTGCACGGCCGCGGCCGTGCCTAACTTTTTGGCGATCTCGTCGCATCGCGCACGGTCGCGAGTGGCGACGAAGACCATCGGTAGGGCGGAGCCCAAGGGTTGAATCGTGGGGTACTTCGAGGTGCTGGTCTCCGCTGGATGACCGCTGTGCTTCCTGCTGACGCCCGAGCGCGCTCGTTCGCGGCCAAGTTTCCGCGTCGGGTCCTCGCGAGCCTCCCCCTGGGGCGGCTGAGAGCCACTCGTTTCGGCGAACATCAGCATGGGCTCGAGGTTCTGCATGACGGCGTCGGTGGCCGCGTTGCCGAGATAGAATTCCATCGCGGTTCGGAGATGCTTGTCTACGAAGCGGTGCAGGCGATCCCCTGCGGCCGGGATTTCGTGCTCGCGTGCCATGTGCAGGGCGCGATGGAGGATCTGCACGCGTACCTCCGGCGTCGCGACGCCCTCGATCGCCTCTCGGACCATCCGGGCAATCGGGTTTTCCGTTTGCCCCCGATCCTCGTCCCCCGACGGAGAGTGTATCCGGGCTACCACAATATCATAATATTACCGTGATTTCGCGACTAGGCCAAACCCACCCCAGTGGTGCGGCCTGGGACCCTCGTGGTACACCCCGGGCATGCTCGTGATGGGGGTCGACGAGAACGGCCTCGGGCCCCGACTGGGGCCTTTGGTGGCCACCTCCGTCGTCCTCGAGGTCCCCCGCTATCCCAGAGCGGCGCTGTGCCGGCGTGGCCTTGGCCTTGGGCTGACCGACAGCAAGCAGACGGGTGGGTTCGGGAGGATGGCGTTCACCGAATCGGTGGCCCTGGCTCTGGTGGAACGCGGCGGAGGGGGGCTGCCGGCCTCGTTGGACGACTTTTTCGATCGCGTTGCGCCCCGGTCACGCTCACGGCTGCGTGCTTGCTGTCCAGATGAAGCGACCGCCCGGCAGTGTTGGGGAGTCGACCTCCCGCTGCCGATGTTTGGAGGCGACGCGGGCGACGGCAGGCAGCTGCTCGACCGGCTGATCGGCCGATCGAGCCTTCAAATCGTTGACGTTCAAAGCCGTGTCGCCTGCGCTGGCCTGCTCAACGCGAAGCTCTCGCATGGAATCAACAAGCTTGCCGTCGATCTCGAGCTGTTCGAGGATCTGATCGCTTCGGTCCACGTCCGCCAGGCCTCCCCGCTGCTCGTCCTTTGCGGAATGATCGGCGGCATTCGCGACTACGCCTCGCGCTTCACCCGTTTCGATTCCGATCGGGTCGAGGCTCTTGCCAACCGTCGCGGCCAGCGACGATACGCGGTCGACGGCGTGGGCGAGCTTCGCTTCGAAGTCGATGCAGATGCTCGGCATCTTCCGGTCGCGCTCGCCTCGATCGTGGGCAAGTACGTGCGCGAGGTCTGCATGCACCGGATCGGCGAGTTCTACCGAAACGACCTCCCTGGGCTGATGCTCGCGAGCGGCTACCACGACCCGGTGACCCGCCGTTTCATCGAAGCGACCGAACGATCGCGCCGCCGGCTCGGCATCGCGCCCGATTGCTTCCAGCGCCACGCCTGATGGCTGTGCTAGAAGGCCGGTATGTCTGAGCGAGACAGGGCTCCGCGCTGGGTACTGTGGCTGGGTGTTTCCCTCGCCGTGGCGTGGCTGCTCTTTACCCTGCGTGGCGTTCTGGCGCCGGTATTCTTTGCCTTCCTAATCGCGTACATGCTCGACCCGCTGGTCGATCGCATCGAGCAGAGCCGGCTGCTCCGCGACCGGTCGATTGGCCGCGCCGTCGGCATTGCGGTGCTTCTTCTAGGGGTCTTCGCCATTTCAGTCATCTCGCTGCTGGTCATCTTTCCGATGGTCTACGAGGAGATCGCGAGCTTCGTGAAGCGATTGCCCGGGCTCGTCGCACGCAGTCGCGCGGAGTGGGAGCCGATCTTCCTCGAGTACGGCTTGGAAATCCCCAACTCGGTGGGCGACGCGTTCGAGGAGCTGCACCTCGACCTCCAGTCGGTCGTCACCAAGGGATACACACCCGCGACGGCCATTGCAAAATGGCTTCTCGGTGGGACGGCTTCGGCAGTTGGCGCAATCGTCGCCTCGCTGATGATCCCGGTGTTTGCGTTCTACCTTCTCTACGACTTCGATATTCTCGTGGCACGGGCCGCGGACTTGATTCCTCCGCGATATCGACCGGAGGCCGACGGCTTCTTTCACGAGGTCGACGAAGTTCTCGGGCAGTTTTTTCGAGGTCAGTTCACCGTCATGGCCATCTTGGCTGTCCTGTATTCGGTTGGGTACGGGTCGATCGGGGTGCCCTTGGCGCTGCCGATCGGGATCATGGCGGGCGTGCTCTCCTTCATTCCGTATCTCGGGAGCACCCTTGCGCTCGGTACGGCTCTGCTGATGACGGCGCTCGACTGGCAGGGTTGGACGCAGGTCCTCTGGGTGCTCGGCGTGCACGCGATCGTTCAGGGCCTGGAGGGCTTCGTGATCACGCCGAAGATCATGGGGGACACCGTCGGCATTTCTGCAATCGCGGTTCTGTTCGCGCTGCTGGTGGGCGCCGAGCTGCTGGGATTCACTGGCGTCCTGCTTGCGGTCCCGGCTGCTGCCGTCATCAAGATATTGATCCAACGAATCGACGGCCGGTATAGAAAGTCGGAGTTCTTCGTAGGGCGAGACGTCACGACGCGCGGCGCTAGCGAGGCGTCGAAAGACTAGACACGTCGACGGTCACTTCGATGGTGCGCTCTCGAGCCGAGACGCGAGCGGACTGAAGCACATTCGTCCATGGCGGCTCGACGTTCTCGGGCGCTGCGTCGATCCAACGGCGAATGCGCTCTGCATCCAGCGCTGCGAGCTCTGCACTTTCCACGTCGATGGAAACCGTCACGGCTCGCGGGCTTCCAGACTCGACGAACAAGCCGATCGTTTGCGCACCTTGCAGCACGGAGGGTTCGTCCGCCTCCTGGGTCACCCGCTTTAGCGCAGACATCCAGTTGTCCGGCGGCTCTAGAATCGCCGAAATGCTGCTCCCGCGACTCAAGAGCGGCCAACGCGCGGCAATGAGGCCCCGTTCGACCAGCGCAGGCGCAGTACCGCGCCGGACTGCGATGGCCTCCGTCACTGTCGTCGCGGAGCCGGCGATGATCGTCCGTTCGTCGACGACCGAAATTGCGCTCCGCTGATCGAGATTCGCCAGCATGGGCCCTGCCGGACCGTCGAGGCGAACGATCGAGTCACCGCGCCCTTCGACCAGTGCGCGGTGACAGGCTGCCAAGGTCGTGGCGCTCGCAGCACGTCCTTGCAACATCACGCCCATCGATTGAAGCGGTTGATCGTCGGGCCCGCGGACCCAAACGATGATTTCACTCAGGGCCTTCATCGGATTCAGAGCGCAGACCGCTTCGATCTCGCTCAACTGCTCGTCGGCAACGAACGCTGCGAGCAGCGTCCTAGCCGCGGCCGTATCTTCGAGCGAGGCTACGTCGATCCTCAAGATGGCACGGGCAGTGCTCGGAAGCTGATGAAGCAGCCGATTCGCCCGCAGCGTTGCGGCGTGTTGCATCGCTGCGAAGAGCAAGCCCGCCATGCTGATCGAAACGATGGCGGCCACCTTGAGCGAGCGAGACACCGGTCGAGGGTAGGAAGTTCTTTTCACGGGGCAAGCCCTCGTGCTAACGCGTGCCCCATGCCATGGCGCAGAATGCGGTTACGCAATGCCGAGGTTCTCGCGCGCTGCGACGAGACCGGCGAGCTGGTTGCACGCGAGGGGAGGGTCGAGGTTCGGTACAAGCCCAAAGACGGAAGGGCCTATTTCGCAAGCGCCTCGAATTTGCAGCCCTCCGGAGACTCCCCGAAGGTCGAGCCAGATTCGTTCTGCGCGCCCGGGGAAGCGGTGCAAAAGTCGAAGAAGCCAAGCAAAAAAACCTCGGGCACGGCCTCCTCCAAGCTATCGGCGGCTCCCGAAAAGCCGGATGGTGACGAAGTGCTCGTCTACGCGGACGGCGCCTGCAGCGGCAACCCTGGCCCGGCAGGCGTCGGCGCAGTCGCGCTCTGGGCAGATCAGAGGCGCGAGCTCAGCGAGTACATCGGGGAGGCGACGAACAACATCGCCGAGCTGACGGGCATTCTTCGCGCGGCTGAGCTCGCGACTGAGCTGGGAAGGCCGCTCCGACTCTACACCGATTCGACCTATTCGATCGGCGTCTTGACGAAGGGTTGGAAGGTACGTGCCAACAAGGAGCTGGTCGCCAAAGTGCGAGAGGTGCTGGACATGCATCCCGACGCCAAGCTCTTCCACGTCCGCGGCCACCAAGGGGTGCGGCTCAACGAGGAGGCCGATGGGCTCGCCGTCCGCGCGGTGCAGGACAAGGCCTCTACGGGCTGGGTTTAGCCTTGAAGCGCCGTGCTGCTTCTTCGAGGGTAACGAGCTCGTAACCGGCCTCCCGAATCACCTGAACCGCGGTTCGAAGCGAGCGAAGCTTCTCCGCCGCCGTGCGCCTCAAGTCTGCACGATACGGTCGGAGCGCCGCAAGCCCGTCTTGCTGAGCGTCGGCAACGTCGAATCCATGAAGCTCGAGGTTGATCAGCTCCCTCCGCAGCATCTGCTTGCTCAGCCGCTTGGCGAGTTGGTCCCCGCCAAGGACGAGGGAAGTTCCGATGTAGGGGAGCTGGAGCGGCGTTACGCCGATCGGCAGCTCCATCATACCGTCCCCTTTTCTCCAGTACGGCCGCCCGACTCGGTACGGCTCCCGAGGCGCGCGCAGAACCGCGGGTTGGCCCAAGATGCTCGAGCTCTTTCGGCGTCGAAGCTTTATCGCTGCGAGTGCTGCGGCCTTCAAGGCGTAGTAGCTCGGGCACGGAAAGACGCTCGAATCGTACTCTACGCCGGACGCTTCGAGCGCGCTGAACAGCACGTCGCTGACGCTGTAGCCCGGCGCGCGAAAACCGACGGGTCGCTTGCCGCAGCTTTGTTCGATGATCGTCGCCCCGCGTTCCACCTCGTCGCCGATGTCTCTCGCCGCTCGACGCGTGAGATCGTAGTGGTGATGGTACGAGTGATTTCCGATTTCGTGCCCCGCAGCGTGTAGCCTGGCGATGGTCCTGCGGTTCTCCTCGCGTTCGAGGTCCTCGCCGATGGCGAAGAACGTGGCTTGAATCGATTCGTCATCCAGCCAGGCCGTGAGCCGTGGCACGCACTTTTCGTACACGGCACGGGCGCCCGGTCCTGTCGGAACCTCGACCCCGTGGATCGCCGCGTAACGAGGCACCTCGTCCAAGTCGATCGAAATGGAAGCCAGTTTCAGAATCACCGCTTGAACCGGATTGCGATGAAGAGCTTAGCGAAGTTCTTGAGGACATTGGGAACTCGCTGGGCCAGCCCGACGGTCGGCGGCCGCTTCTCCCCCACCCGCACCGGAATCTCGCGCACGCCGAGCCCCGCGCGCTCTGCCCGGATGACGAGCTCGGAGGCGAAGAGGTCGCGATCAATCTGGCACGCGCTGGCTATCGGCTGAACGCGTTCTCTTCGAAAGGCCTTGAGGCCGTGCGTATCGGTGCCCTTGAATCCAAGCGCCGCCCTCAGCATGCCGTTGATCACCACCGTACCGAGCCGCCGGAAGTAGGGGCGCTGGTCCATGGCGCCTTGCATGGCTTTGGAACCGACGACGAAATCGACCAATGGGTCTTGAAGGAGCGAGAGGGCGCGCTCGTAGAAGTCCGTATCGCAGAGGTCGATTTCGTCGCAAATCACGATCTCAGCCCTGGCGTCGAGGATGCCATCCCGGAGTGCTTTGCCGTAGTTCGGTTCGACGGTGTGGCGACACCGGAGCACGTCGAAACGCCCGACGAGCTCGGTCGCGATCTCGCGCGTTCGATCTGTCGATCCGTTCTCCGCGATCACGACCTCGTAGGACCAAGGGAGAACGCTCAGTCGTTCGAGGAGGTCGAGCACGGCCGCGCGTAGCATCGTCTCCTCGTTGAAGACGGGGATCACGATCGAGATCGACGGAACGGTTTCGGGCTGGCCCAAGGCGCGGCACTCTCTTACGTCGAGATGATGGCGTCAAGCCAAGCTACAGATCACGGCGTGCGCTGCATCGACGACGACCTCGAGCGAACCGAGGCAGGCAGGCAGTGCGCAAGTCTGTCCGCGGGACAGAGCCAATACGGTTTCCCCGTCGTGCAGCGTCACGCTTCCTTCGATGACGGTCAGCGCGCGCAATCGATCCGCCGCGTGGAGCTCGAGCTTTCCCGAGCCCGCCAAGCGTTGGACAGAGAAGACCTCCGAACGGAGCGGTCCGTCGCGGCTCATGAGGACTTCGAGCGTCGCCGGCCCATCGACAGGGGCCGGCCCTGCGCGGTGAGTCAGACGATCGATCCCTGCGACGTCGGCTGCGCGCTCCCAGCTCGTCACGTCGAGAGCGCGCTCCCGGTGCAGCGTGCGCGGTCGGCCGTTGGGGTCCAACTGGCCGGCGCCGTCGTACTTTCGGTTCCAGTCCCAGTACCGGTACGTCACGCCGCGTTTGCCCGGCGCAACGCGCTGAGGCTCGAGCAGCAAGACCCCTTTGCCGATTGCATGCGGTGTTCCCGGCCCAATCAAAAACAAATCGCCAGGAGACACACGGACGAACGACATGAGCGCGGACACGTCCTCCTGCTGATCGATGGCGGTTTCGACGTCCTGCCGCGACACCCCATCACGAAACCCGAGGTACAAGCCCGCGGCTGGTTCGGCGTCAATGATGTACCAGGCTTCTGGCTTTCCGCTTTCATCTGCCGCCAACTCCGGGTCGTCGTCCTGAGGATGAATCTGGACCGAAAGATCGTCGTCGGCGTCGACCAACTTCACCAGGAGCGAGGTTGATCGATTCGGCGCCTCGGCGCCGAGGAGGGCCGGGTCCGCACGCAGCACCTCGTCCAGGCTGGGTCCCTCGGCGAGCCGGCTCGGGAAATCCGGCTCCACGGAGAGCTCCCAGGCCTCGCCCACCGGCCCGCCCGGCGGTAGCTGTGCGTCTGCCTTCAGCCGCTGGCGGATCCGGTTTCCCCCCCAGGGGGTCCGAGACGGAGGCGTGAAGTTGTCTGGACGTAAGAGCAGCGGCCGCCGCCAATTTCTTGGTCCTACTTTGTCCCACATGTAAGGTGACTCCGTATTCTAGGGTAGCGCCCCGGGGAGGTTTTAGATGGGCTATTTGGGCAAAGAACGCCGAATTCATCGTATATTCGTCACTCGCAACAGTGAATACCACGTGCGCCGGAACGTGTGCGTGGCGGTTCGCGATCGCCGAAGCGGCAAGTGGCTGGGTGGCCACCTCGCGCTCCGAAGCACCGTTTCGGGTGGTCTCAAGTTCCACGACAACGGCGCCATCAGCGCCTCGGAAGGGCTTCCCACCGTCGGTGAGTCGCTGTTCTTCATCGCCGCGGGCCGGGATCTGATCACCAGCCCGGTGCTCAACGTGGAGCGACCTCCACGCACGATCGTTCACGACTATCCCATGTGAACACGCGAGGGCTGGGATGCTATATCCCGCTTGGTGTCGTCGAGGATGAAGACCATTCGCGTGGTAGCGGCCCTGGTCGAGCGGGATGGGCGGTATTTGATCACCCAGCGTCGAGACACCGCAGTGCTGCCGATGCTATGGGATTTCCCGGGCGGTCGCGTCGAAACAGGGGAGACCGACGAAGCCGCGTTGGCGCGTGAAGTGGCGGAGCGTCTCGGCGCCAGCGTCGAGGTGGGTCAGCTGATCTCTTTCGTGAATCATCCGTACGAGAAGTATGCGGTCGACTTGTATCTCTACGAGTGCAGGTTGCTGAGCGAACATCTGCACTGCCGCGCCGTCAAAGACTACGCCTGGGTCACGTCGGAGGAGATGGAGTCGTACTCTTTCACGCCGGTCGACGAAGCATCGATGAGCAAGCTTCTCGGCGAGGGCTGAGTCCGAGTCCTAGACGTCGTAGAAAATCGGAGGTCGCTTGCGGATGAAGCGCATCACGAGATCGCGAGCATCTTCAGACAGCCCTTCGAACTGAATGCCCATCCCCGGCTCCGATTCCGATGCGAAGTCCATTGGGTCCCTGACAAAGCGAACATAGCCGTCGCATTCGAATTCGAATCCGCCCGGCAGGGTTACGAGCATCCGGACCGAGGTGTCTTTCGGGAACGCCTCGTAGGTGGCGAGAAAGACTCCGCCATGCGCGATCTCCCCGCTGAAGCCTACGTAGAAGTTGGATTGTGTGGTTGCGCCGAGGTTGGCCTCGAGCCGTTGTCGTTGACTCACCGGAATCGGCGCAGGAGGTGGGAGCATTGAAGTTGGGACTTCCGCCGGCCGGCTCGAAACCGGACGCTCAGATGTGGGCCGACCGGATGGAGGCCGACTCGCCACCGCACGTGCCGAAGGCGCCACACTCGGCGGCGGAACGCTGGCCCGCCGT
>CBESWY010000046.1:0-15447 GCA_965533395.1 uncultured Myxococcales bacterium | reverse complement strand
ATCGTCTTGGCGCCTGGGGCGCAGGTCGACTGGTTCATCGAGGCGCCGGACGAATCCAGCCTGGTGTTCGGATCTGGACTCGCCGCCGAGGGAACCGGAACGCTGTCGCTGCAAATCAGCGCCGACGGCTCTGCCGGCTCCACCGACCGGACGAAGCTCGAGACTGCGTGGAGCGATCAAGTGGTCTCCTTGAGCCCGCACGCCGGAGCGGCAGTCCGATTGCGTTTCCGAAACGAGGGCGCTTCCGATCTCGCCCTGAGTGACGTTCGGATCGTTCGACGAGCTGGCGAGCCGATCGCGATGGACCAGCCGGCGCGCAACGTGATCGTTCTCCTCATCGACACCCTGCGCGCGAGCAAGGTACATGCCTACTATCCGAAGACCCGTGTGAAGACCCCCACCATCGACGAATTTGCCGCGCAGGGCACTCTCTTCGAACGCTCGCAGTCTCCGGAAAACTGGACCAAGCCCTCCGTTGCAAGCGTGCTGACCTCGCTTCACCCCGCTACGCACCGAACCAAGGAAGACGCCTCGAAGCTTCCGAAGTCGGCATTGATGCTGAGCGAGGTCTACAAGAAGGCCGGTTTCAAGACCGCGAGCTTCATTGCCAATGGCTACGTGTCGAACGCATTCGGCTTTGATCAGGGCTGGGATCACTATACCAATTACATTCGCGAGGCGCGCAACACGAACGCATCCAACGTGTTCGGTGAGGCGCAGGGCTGGATCGAAAAGCACAAGGACGGACGCTTCTTCGTCTACATCCAGACGATTGACCCTCACGTCCCTTACGACCCGCCAGCAAAGTTCCTGCAGTTGTACGACGCACAGCCATACAGTGGGCAGGTGCAGAATCGCCGAACGCACTTGATGCTCGACGAAGCGAAAAAGAACCCGAAAAAGTACGCATTCACGAAGCGCGACAAGGAGCACATCGAAGCGCTGCACGACGGCGAGATCAGCTACCACGACGAGTACTTTGGGAAGTTTCTCGCCAAGCTTCGGGAGCTCGGGCTCGAAGAGAACACCATCGTCGTCGTGACTTCGGACCACGGCGAGGAGTTTCAGGAGCACGGCTCTTGGGGCCATGGGCACTCCGTCTATCAAGAGCTTCTCGGCGTTCCGCTGATGTTCCGATGGCCCGGTGTCGTACCGGCGGGCGCGCGTATAGGTCCGGTCGTCAGCACGATGGACATTGGGCCAACCGTCCTCGAGGCGACGGGCGTGTCGATCCCCGACGCCTTTGAGGGCCGGAGCCTGCTCGGCTTCATGAGGGGCGATTGGCCTGCTGGACCCTATGTCGCGTTCAGCGACTTCCTCGATCACCGCCGGGTGATTCGCGGCGGTGATTGGAAAATGATCATTCGCGGCAACTTGACTCAAGTCATGTTCGACCTCGCGAACGACTACTGGGAAAAGCAGGAGCTAGACGGCAGCCAGCATCCTATCGCTCAGCGGTACCTGCGGACGCTCCACGGACAGTTCCTGGGCGCCGAGGATCGCGGCCATTGGCTGGCTGCTTCCACCGGTTCCGCCGCAAAGAAGACGCCCGGGCTGACTGAAGAAAAACAGGACATGACGCCCGAGCTCTGCCGTCAGCTCGTCGCCCTCGGCTACATCAGCGCGGAGTGTGATGCGCTCCTCAAGAACTGACGATCGAAGACGCGGCGTCGCGATCGAATCGCCCTACGCCCTGGATCGTCCGGTCTTGGCGCCGCCGACCCGGGCGACCAACGTCGTGATCATGTAGCCGACGCCAAGCAGACCCAAGGCCATCATGACTTCATTGAAGGTAGGGGTGTAAACCGCCGTCGGGAACTTGTCAGGCGTCAACTCGGCCAGCCGTTCGCTCGTCAGGATTTGTCCTTTGAACATCTCGCCGACTTTGGGCGCCACGCCGTCCTGGAAAGGCCAAAGACCGAAGACCGCGCCCACGAGCAGGCCCATCAAGACGCCCAGGGTCGGTTGCTCGTGGCGCTCGAGCACGATCTTGATCAGGTTGCTGATCAGCAAGATGCCGATCGTGACGCCCACTCCGACCGGAAGCACGACCGCCATCACGGGCTCCGAGGCGCTGGCAAGATCGCCGGACTTCACCGCTTCTTTGAGGGCGTGGATGGCGCTCAGAACCGGGACGTAGACCCCCAGCACCAACAGCAGATATCCACCGCTCACACCGGGCAGAATCATCGCGCTCGCGCCGGCGACCCCGGCCACGAACATCATGACGACCCCTTCGCGATTTGCGCCGGAGCTTGCCCCCTCGAACTGGAGCCAGGCCAGCGCGGCCATCAGGAGAAGCCCCACGACCATGCCGCTCCAGAACGCGTTGCTCGCGGGCCGAGCCATTTGCCAGAGCACGGGAACACCGCCCAGCGTCAGTCCGATGAATAGGCTGTACATCGCCCAGCGGTGTTCGACGACTGCGTCTTTGACCGGGCCGGCACCGAGAAGAATCGCGGACGCCGCGGCGATCCCCACGAGCCCCAAGACGAAGAACGACTGCTTTCGAAATCGAAGCCCGCTCAGGTCGGCCAGGGCCTGAATGAAGCGAGGGTAGATCCCGGCGGCGAGCAACATCGTGCCGCCGCTGATCCCGGGGACGAGATTCGCAAGCCCCATCAGGGCGCCACCCAACAAGCACCGCAGTCCCCATTTTGGGCTCATCGAGCCGTCCCGCGCGGTATTCATGCCGCCGGGTGTACGGCAGAAAGACGACGACGCCAAGCAAAGGGCGAGCGCCGGGGTAGCGCAGGTTCCACAGAGGCCTTACGCTCGATCGGTGGGCCGCCTTTTCCTGTTATTCACGGTCGTTCCGCTGGTCGAGCTCTACCTCTTGATCGCCGTCGGTCGAATTCTCGGGCCTATGGCGACGATCGGTTTGGTTCTCGTGACCGGCGCCGTCGGCGCGTGGTTCGCTCGGCTAGAGGGCGCCCGGGTGATCCGACGCTGGCAAGAGGCCATGGCGCGGCAGCAAATCCCCAAAGATGGCGTCATCGATGGCTTTCTGATCTTCATCGGCGGCTTGATGCTCATCACCCCCGGTATCCTCACCGACATTGCAGGCCTTTCGATGGTGATGCCCCCGACGCGCAGGGTCATCGCGGGCTTTGTTCGCAGATGGGTCGAGCGGCAGATCGCAGCAGGCCGGGTACAAGTGTACGCGCCCGGCTACGACGGCGGGCCTGGCCGTCCCCAAGAGGTGATTGACGTCGAAGGGGAGGTCGTGGAGGTGGTCGAGGTGGTGGCCAAACCGAATCCCCCAGGGCAATTAGAGAAGTAGACAGCGCGCGCGCAGTCGGCTACCAAGCGTCCATGAAAAATGTCTGGACCCTTGTTTGCTGCGTGGTGCTGGCCACCGCGTTGACCGCCTGCAAGAGCGGCGAACCCGCACCTGCGGAGGGCGAGCCCGCCGCGGAATCCGAAGCGCCGGCCGAAAAGGCCGAAGCCGCCGCAAAAGAAGCCAACACGCAAAAGATCGTGGCGCAGGGCTCCAAGCCGGGCGCAATTCCGGCTCCTCCCGATGTAGCCGCGCCGCCCGAGAACGCAGAGAAGAGTGCGTCGGGGCTCGCCTGGACCGTTTTGCAAGCGGGCACCGGCGATGCGAATCCAACGGCCGCAGACATCGTGAAGGTCAACTACACAGGCTGGACCACCAGCGGGCGGATGTTCGATAGCTCGGTCGTGCGCGGACAGCCTGCGGAGTTTCCGCTGAACCGCGTCATCAAAGGTTGGACCGAGGGCGTGCAGATGATGGTCTCTGGCGAAAAACGCCGTTTCTGGATCCCCGGCGATCTGGCGTACGGCGAAGCAGCGGCGGACGATCCACATGCGGCAGTGGGCCCCCCCCGCGGCACCCTGGTGTTCGACGTAGAGCTCGTTAGCTTCAAGGCGGCGCCCAAGCCTCCCGAGACGCCCAAAGACGTCGCCAAAATCCCGAAGAACGCGAAGAAGACCAAATCCGGGATTGGATCGCGCGTGCTCAAAAAAGGAACGGGCACCGAGCATCCCACCGCGACGAGCGTCGTGTCCGTGCACTACACGGGATGGACGACGGACGGGAAGATGTTCGACAGCTCCGTCGTGCGCGGAACCCCGGCGAGCTTTGGTTTGAACCAGGTCATCCCGGGCTGGACCGAGGGCCTGCAGCTGATGGTCGTCGGCGAGTCGCGACGCATCTGGATTCCCGAGAACCTGGCCTACGGTGGCCGCCCAGGGCGACCGGCGGGGATGCTGGTCTTCGACGTCGAGCTTCTCGAAATCAAGCAGTAGCCGCAAACCGCCTGATTTAAGGCTGATCGCCGGAATTTTCGAAAAATAGATCCGAATGGCGGACTCGTGCGTCTACCCCGGCAAGTGAGGAACATCCGATGAAGCAAGCAATCGCTGTTTTGGGTTTGTGCGTGGCCATGGCCTGGCCGACGACGTCGCGCGCATTTTGTGGATTTTACGTGAGTGGGGCGGATGCGTCGCTCTACAACAACGCGACCATGGTCGTCATGATGCGCGAGGGCACGCGGACCGTGCTCTCGATGCAGAACAACTACCAGGGCCCGCCGGAAGACTTTGCGATGATCGTGCCGGTGCCGGTCGTTCTGCAGGAAGAGAACGTGAAGACCTTGCCGCCGGAGATCTTTTCTCGGGTCGACAAGCTCGCGGCGCCTCGCCTGGTCGAGTACTGGGAGCAGGATCCCTGCCGTCCGATGGTCGTCTACGAGATGGCTGCTGGCGCGCCGATGGCGCGAAGGGCCAAGTCGAGTGCGGACGCCGAAGATGACTCGAAATATGGCGTCACCATCGAAGCGCAGTTCAAGGTGGCCGAGTACGACATCGTCATCTTGAGCGCCAATGATTCGGGTGGGCTCGACAAGTGGCTTCGCAAGAACGAATACAACATCCCGAAGGGCGCCAACGCGGTGCTTCGTCCCTATGTCGAGCAAAACACCAAGTTCTTCGTGGCGAAGGTCGATGCGGAGAAGGTTACATTCAGGGATGGCAAGGCAGTGCTTTCGCCTCTGCGGTTCCACTACGACGCGCCGACCTTCACGCTGCCGGTGCGGCTCGGGCTGCTCAACAGCGCGGGTAAGCAGGATTTGATCGTCCACATCCTCGGCAAGCAGCAGCGCTACGAGGTGGCCAACTACAAGAACGCGTCGATCCCAACCAACATTCGTGTCGAAAATAGCGTTCGGAAGACCTTCGGGGCGTTCTACGACGCGCTTTTTGAGCGAACGATCGAGAAGAACCCGGGCGCGGTGGTGACGGAGTACGCATGGGACGCGACCACCTGCGACCCCTGTCCAGAGCCCCCGCTAAGGCCCGATGAGCTCGCGACGCTCGGTGGCGACGTGATCGTGCCTGGCGAGCAAGATCCATACTCCGACATTCCCGGCGTGGTGCCGCAGCGCAGGCGGCGGCCGTCGTGGCAGCCCTCCGGCTTCGTACTCACACGTTTGCACTACCGCTACGACAAGGACGGGCTCGACGAGGACCTCGTGTTTCGCGCGGCGGGCCCGATCGTCGGCGGCCGTGGAATGCCCAATCAAAAGGGCGAGCTCGGAGAAAGGCGCGCGCAGGCGTCGAGTGTCAACAACTTCCAGGGGCGGTACGTGATCTTGCACCCCTGGGAGGAGCCGATCGCGTGCGAGAATCCGCAGCGCGGCACCTGGGGTGGACCGCCCGGCGGCCCGACGCCGAGGCCCTTTGCGGCGGGCAACACCGCGCTCAAAGGGACGACAAGCAAGACGCTGACCAATCAGCTGCCTGGCTTGATCCAAACCGACATTCCGGAGCTCGATCTCAAAGCCGGTGCGGTGGAAGTGGCCCCGAAAGGCAAGTCCGACCCGGGCGACGGGAAGGGTGGACCGAGTGGTGATGCCAGCACCTCGGACGGTTGCAGCGTCAGCGCGGCGAAGAGCGCGTCGCTCGGTTGGATTGCGCTCTGCTTCGTTGCTATGTGGCTCACGAGGAGACGCACCGCTCAATAGCTCATGGCAGAATTCATCTTCACGATGAAGGGGGTTACGAAAGTTCATCCCCCGGATAAGAAGATCATCGAAGACCTCTATCTATCGTTCCTTCCGAACGCGAAGATAGGGGTCATCGGTGTGAACGGCACCGGCAAGTCGTCTCTGCTGCGCATCATGGCGGGCGTCGATGACAGCTTTACCGGAGAGGCATGGATCCGACCGGGTGCACACGTGGGCTACCTGTCGCAGGAGCCGGATCTCGGTGAAGCGAAGACGGTCTTGGAAGCGGTGGAGGCCGGTGTCTCTTCGGTTCGCGCGATTCTCGACGAGTTCAACGAGTTGAGTATGAAGCTGGGCGAGCCGATGAGCGATGAGGAGATGGCGAAGCTGCTCGACAGGCAGGGAGCGCTACAGGACAAGATTGATGCAGTCGATGGTTGGAACCTCGAGAGCACGCTCGAGATCGCGATGGACGCGCTTCGCTTGCCCCCGGCCGACGCAGACCCGAAGACGCTTTCGGGTGGTGAAAAGCGCAGGGTCGCCCTTTGCCGATTGTTGCTGGAGAAGCCGGAGCTCTTGCTGCTGGACGAGCCTACCAACCACCTCGATGCCGAATCGGTCGCCTGGTTGCAGGGATATCTCCAGAAGTACCCGGGTTGTGTGATTTTGGTCACCCACGACCGGTATTTCTTGGACGAGATCGTGGAGTGGATCCTCGAGCTGGACCGCGGTGAGGCGCACCCGTTTCACGGCAATTACTCCCAGTGGCTCGAAGCAAAAGAGGCGCGACTCGGCCAAGAAGAGAAGAAAGACAGCTCTCGGAAGCGGAAGATCGCGCGGGAGCTCGAGTGGGTGCGGTCGTCCCCGAAGGCTCGGCAGGCCAAGAGCAAGGCGCGTATCACGGCCTTCGAGAGCCTGGTGGCCGACGCGGCCAAGGCTCGCGGCGATGCCAACGAAATCCGAATCCCCCCGGGGCCGCGGCTGGGCACGCAGGTGTTCGAAGTCAACGGGGTGAGCAAGGGCTACGGCGACAAGCTCCTGTTCGAGGACCTGAGCTTCATCGTGCCGCGCGGGGCGATCGTCGGCATCGTCGGCCCGAACGGTGCGGGCAAGACGACCTTGTTCCGAATGCTGGTTGGCGAGGAGACGCCTGACTCGGGGACGATTACCGTCGGCGAAACGGTTGCGCTCTCGTATGTCGATCAGAGCCGCGATGCGCTCGATGACGGTAACAACGTATTCAAGGAGATAACCGACGGAGCCGACGAAATCGACGTTGGTGGCGGCACCGTGAAGTCGCGTGCCTATGTCGGCTGGTTCAACTTTCGCGGAAGCGATCAGCAAAAGCCAGTGAAGAACCTGAGCGGCGGCGAGCGGAACCGAGTGCATCTAGCGAAGCTCCTCAAGAGCGGCGGCAACGTCTTGCTCCTCGACGAGCCAACCAATGACATCGACGTCGACACCTTGCGCTCACTCGAAGAAGCGATCCTCGCTTTCCCCGGCTGCGCAATGATCATCAGCCATGATCGCTGGTATCTCGACCGCATCTGCACCCACATCCTCGCCTTCGAAGGCGACAGCCGAGTCGTCTGGCACGAAGGCTCCTACGCCGACTACGCCGCCAACCGCAAAGCCCGCCTAGGCACCGACGCCGACGTCCCCCACCGAATCAAATACCGCAAGTTCTCTAGGTAGGAGAGCGTCCCCTCACTAGGAGGGCGGTGATTTCGGGTTCTAGGGCTGAGTGGCCGGAGCGGGGGGCGATTTCGAGGGTGCTGTGGGGCAGCGCTCGGTGGAGCTCGTAGGCGCTTTCGGCGGGGCAGACCACGTCGTAGCGGCCTTGGACGATGAGCGTCGGGATGTGTTGGATGCGGTCGGCGTTGTTCAGCAGCTGGTTCTCGTCTTGAAAGAAGCCGCCGTTGACGAAGTAGTGGCACTCGATCCGTGCGAACGCTTCGGCAAACGTTTCGTCGCCGGTCCGTTCGATCAGCTCCGGGTCGGGGACGAGCCTGCTCGTGCTGCCTTCCCACATGCTCCATGCGCGCGCGGCCCGAATCCGTTCGTCTCGATCGCGGCTCGTGAGGCGCCGGTAGTAGGCGTCAACCAGATCGCCTCGCTCTTCCTCGGGGATCGGCTCGAGGTACTTCTGCCAAGCCTCGGGGAAGATCCGGCTGGCTCCTTCCTGATAGTACCAGTCGATCTCGCGTTGCCGGAGTAGAAAGATGCCGCGCAGCACCATGTCAGACACACGCTCGGGGTGCTGCTGGGCATAGGTCAAACTGAGCGTGCTCCCCCAAGACCCTCCAAACAACTGCCATCGCTCGATGCCGAGGTGTTCCCGGATTCGCTCCATGTCCTGGACTAGATCCCAGGTGGTGTTGTTTCGCAGCTCCGCGTGAGGTGTGCTGCGGCCGCAGCCGCGCTGGTCGAAGAGAATGATGCGGTAGGCCGCAGGGTCCCAGAACCGGCGGTGCACCGAGCTCGCCCCGCCACCAGGCCCTCCATGTACGAAGAGGGCAGGCTTCCCCTGAGGATTGCCGCATTGCTCGAAGTACACCGAGTGCAGCTCATCGACTCGAAGGTGGCCCGTATCGTATGGCTCGATCTCTGGAAATAGCCCCGTCATTGGCAGCGCGCATCACAGCACGTTCGCAGACTGGCGCAACCGAGCACAGTGACTATCTTGCCGCCGGGGCATGGGCCAGAACGAATACCAGCGGCGGCGCACTTTCGCGATCATCTCGCATCCGGACGCCGGCAAGACTACCTTGACCGAGAAGCTGTTGCTTTACGGAGGTGCCATTCATGCGGCCGGCGCCGTCAAGTCACGCAAGGCAAAGCGATCTGCAGTCAGCGATTGGATGGCGCTCGAAAAACAGCGCGGCATTTCGGTCACGACTTCGGTCTTGCAGTTCGAGTACGACGACATTCGCTGGAACCTGCTCGACACACCGGGCCACAACGACTTCAGTGAGGACACGTATCGGACGCTGATGGCGGCAGACTGCGGCATCATGATTCTCGATGCCGCAAGAGGCGTCGAGGCTCAGACCCGCAAGCTCTTTCACGTTTGCCGCATGCGTAACACGCCGGTCGTCACGTTCATCAACAAGATGGACCGCCCCGCCCGCGACGCCTTCGCCTTGATGAGCGAGGTCGAGGAGGTGCTCGGCGTGAGTACGGTGCCGTTCACCTGGCCAATCGGAAGCGGTGATTTGTTCCAAGGGGTCTACGATCGAATCAATAAGCTCGTCGTTCGTTTCGAGCGTTCGTCCGAGGGCCAATCAAAGCGAGCGGTCATGAAGGTCACCGGCCTCGAAGACCCAGAGCTCAACGCTCTGCTCGGCGAAGAAGCGGCGCAAACCCTTCGCGACGAGGTGGAGCTCCTCGACGGTGCCGGCGAAGAGTGGGACCAAGAGCGTTTCCTCGCCGGTGAAATCACGCCGGTGTTCTTCGGCAGCGCACTCACCAACTTCGGAGTCGAGCCGTTTTTGCGGTCGTTCAAGGGCCTCTGTCCGCCGCCGGGTGAGCGCCAAGCGACCGGGGACTTGACAGTCAGCCCGGCTGACGATCGCTTCAGCGCGTTCGTATTCAAGGTGCAGGCCAACATGGACCCGTCGCACAGGGACCGTATCGCGTTTGCGCGCATTTGCTCCGGGAAGTTCGAAGGAGGGATGCGCGTCAGTCACTTCCGGCTCGGGAAAGAGATTCGCCTCAATCGCGCTGAGCAATTCTTCGCGCAGGAACGCGAGAGCGTGATGGAGGCCTACGCGGGCGACATCGTGGGCCTGTACGACCCTGGGCTGTTTCGAATCGGCGACACCCTTTCGACGAACGGCCCAATGAGCTTCGACGCGGTGCCGCAGTTTTCTCCGGAACACTTCGGGCGTTTGCAGCTTCTCGATCCGCTCAAGCGCAAACAGCTCAAAAAAGGCATTCAAGAGCTTTCCGAAGAAGGCACCGTTCAGCTCTTCGTGGAACCGGGCCGCGAGAAGGATCCGGTGTGCGGCGTTGTGGGTCGCCTGCAGTTCGACGTGCTCATGTTTCGTCTCGAGCACGAATATGGCGCCAGGGTGACGTTCGACCTTCTACCTTACCAGCACGCGCGCTGGGTGACCGGCGCCGCCGACTGCACGGAGCTCAAGGCCAAGCGTGTCCCGATGGCCGTCGTCGACCGGGACAATCGCCCCGTGGCCCTGTTCCGGGACAAGTGGGAGCTCGGCCGGGCGGAGCGGGACAACGAGAACTGGACCTTCCACGAGACCGCCCGGATTGTGGTGGCCCCGTGAATACGGGGGTGAAGCTGCCGTCCAAAACCGGCATACTTGAGGCAAGGGGGAACGAGCGAATGATGAAGAACGCCACCGGAGTCAGTCTGATCTTGGCCGCATGCATGGCAGTGCCGGCGGTATCTCAGGCGGATGCGACGACGTTTCTCGTGCGTGCGGACGGGAAGAGCAAAGCGACGTTCGTCTCGGACGCACCGCTCGAGACGATGGAAGGCAAGAGCTCCAAAGTCAGCGGTAGCCTCCGCCTCGATCCGGCCGACATCACCAAGACGACGGGCTCGTTTAAGGTGCCCGTGGTGTCGTTGCGCACAGCCAACGATCTCCGCGACGAGCACCTCCAGGGCGACGGTTGGCTCGATGCGAAGAAGACCCCAAACATCCATTTCGAAATCACGGAAGTCGTCCTCGGCAAGAAGGATTCGCCCGAGCTCAAGTCAGGCAAGAACCGCAAGGTTCAGGTCAGGGGCACGTTTACCGCTCACGGAGTCAGCAAACCCGTCCTGGCCAAAGGGACGGTGAACTGGTCCGGCAAGCAGCTTCGAATCAAAGCCGACTTCACCGTGGTGCTCGAAGATCACAATATTTCGGTTCCGTCGATCGTACGGCTGAAGGTCGCGAACGACATTGCCGTGTCCGTCGATCTGCATGCCGTCGCGGAGTAGCCAGGCGACGGTCAGCCCCGTGGGCGACCTGCAGCATCGGATTTGCTGCTAAGCAGCCCGGTTCGCTCGAGCAGGGGGTCCAGCTCGGGCGCCCTCCCCATGAAGTCCTCGTAGAGCTTCTCCGCTTCTTCACTGTTGCCCTTGGACAGGATCGCGTCTCGGAACGCGCGCCCGACCTCGGGATTGGTGATGCCTTCCCGCTTGAAACGCGTGAACGCGTCCGCGTCGAGGACCTCGGCCCATTTGTAGCTGTAGTAGCCGGATGCATAGCCCGTGGGGTGGGCGAAGACGTGCCCAAACCCTGCGAGCATCGCGTAGTCGTCGGGCAGCTTGGTCGCCGAATGCGCCTGAATGATCTGTCGCGCGTACGTCATGACGTCGCCGTCGCGTTCCGGTTCGTAGTCTTGATGGAGGGCGAGGTCGACGGCTGAAAAGCCCAGCTGCCGCATCTGTGCGTTGGCCGCGCGGTACGTCCTCGCACGGACCATTTTTTGATAGAGGTCGTCCGGTATCTGCTTGCCGGTTTCATAGTGCGCCGCAAAAAGATCGAGGCCGCTCCGCTCCCAACACCAGTTTTCCATGATCTGCGACGGCAGCTCCACGAAGTCCCAGGCGACGTTCGTGCCTGCCAGGCTTCGCACGCTCACACGGCTGAAGCAGTGGTGCAGCAAGTGGCCGAACTCGTGAAAAAGGGTCTCGACCTCGCGATGTGTCAGGAGCGCGGGTTTGCCTCCGACCGGTGGATTGACGTTGGCGCAAAACAGCCCGAGCTGTGGCACCGGCTGTCCTTCACGATACGCAGCGCTGATCAGCGAGTTCATCCAGGCGCCCCCGCGCTTGTTCTCACGCGGGAACAGGTCGACGTAGAAGGCGGCGATTGTCGTGCCCTCTCGATCCCGGATGGCATAGGATTTCACTTCTGGATCCCAAACTTTGGCGCCCTGCTCCACAATCTCGATTTCGTAGAGCGCCTGCGCTGTTGCGAAGAGGCCTTTCAGCACGCGGTCGAGGGGGAAATAAGGCCGAAGCTCTTCCTCGTTGAAGTCGTACTTCACATGTCGCTGCTTCTCCGAATAGTAGGCGATGTCCCAGGGCTCGAGCGCGGATGCCGACTCGCCTTCGATCTCCTTTCGAAAGGCCTCGAGCTCCCGATTCTCCCGGCGGAACGCCTCCTCGGTGCGCTCGCGTAGATCGTCGATGAACGCCTTTGCCTTTGCGCCCGATTTTGCCATGCGGTCTTCGGTCACCAGGTCCGCAAAATCGGCGTATCCAAGCACCTCGGCCTTGGCGCGACGAAGCTCGAGAATCCTTGCGATGACTTTGCGATTGTCGCGCTCGCCGGAAACCGCGCGCAGGTTGTAGGCGAGCCAAACGTGCTTGCGGATGCCAGGGTCGTCCAAATACGTCAGCAACGGGATCATGCTCGGCGCATGCAGCGTGAACCGCCAGCCCCCGAGGCCCTTTGCGCGGGCGTTCTCCGCGGCGGCTTGCTTTGCGCTGTCCGGTAAGCCCGCGAGTTTGCTGTCGTCGCTTACCAAGAGCTCGAAGGCGTTGGTCTCGTCCAAGACGTTTTGGGAGAACTCCGTCGTGAGCTTGGTGAGCTCGATTTCGATCTCTTGGAGCTTCGCCTTGTCGTCGGCCCCGAGCTCGGCGCCGTGCCTTCGGAAGTCATCGAGCGTCTTTTTCAAGAAGCGCTTTTCAGTCGCGGGAAGCGCCGCTGCTTCATCGGTCTGTGCAAACGCGCGGACGGCCTGATAGAGCCCATCGTTCATCGCGAGCTCCGACCAGAAGGCGCTCACCTTTGGGTGGGTCGTATTGTAGGCGGCACGCAGCGCCTCGCTGCTTGCCACGCTTTCCAGGTGACCGACGACGGTCGAGGCCCGTTCGAGCATCTCGGTGGCTTCCTCGACGGCGCGCAGCGTGTTGGCGTAACTGCGAGGGGTTTCATTCGACACGATTCCGTCGATGGCTGCCCGCGATCGCGCCAGCAGCTCGTCGATGGCCGGTTCCACCTGCGTGGCCTCGATCTCGTCGAAGGGAATCTCGAATCCGAGTTGGATCAACGGGTTAGGCATCGCGTAAGCCTAGCAGCGCGACCGGGTTTGCGCGGCTCCCTACCAAATGGTAGAGCGCTTGGTCGGGCGGCAGGCGCTTCACCGCACCGGCGAGCCGGGAGAATCGATATGGCGGTACCCACGCGTTACATCCTCCATCAGGGGCCGATGCTCGGCGCCCTTGCTCGCGCCGCGTTCGTTGCCGTGAAGAGCGCGTCCGGGCAGCCCAACAAGGCGCCCGCTCAAGTCCCGGGCCCACTCGTGTCGGCGCGGATTCCCGCAAGGCCCGCCGATCTGGTGCGCGACTACATCCGGCACGTCGGCGGCGACCCCGCCTGGTATCGCGGCCGGGTTCCTGCCCATCTGTTCCCCCAATGGGTCTTCCCGCTGCAGGCCCGCGGCATCGAAGGGCTCCAGTACCCGATCCAGCGCGTACTCAATGGCGGCAGCCGACTACAGATGAACGCGCCGCTTCCGCTGGGTGAGCCCTTCGAGCTCAAGGTGCAGCTCCTCGACATCGATGACAACGGACGCCGAGCGGTAATTCATCAGCGCGCGACGACGTCGACCTCGACTCACCCCGAGGCGATCGTTTGCGACGTGTACGGCATCGTCCCGCTCGGAGGCGGCGACAAATCCGCGAAGCGCAAGGACGACCGCCCACGCGTTCCGGTCATGGCGAAAGAGCTGGCCCGCTGGAAGCTTGGCACGAACGTGGGCCTGGAATTCGCCAAGCTCACCGGCGACTTCAATCCAATCCACTGGATTCCGCCGGCCGCTCGCGCCAACGGCTTTCGCAACGTCATCAATCACGGGTTTTCCACGATGGCACGCGCAATCGAAGGTTTGAACCGTTCGCTCTTCTCCGGTGACGTGAACCGGCTCGAGTCGATCGACGTGAAGTTCACCAAGCCTTTGGTGCTCCCCGCCAGGGTCGGTCTCTACATCGAGGATGACAGCGTGTTTGTGGGGGACGCGCCCGGCGGCCCCGCCTATTTAGTTGGAACCTATTCAGTGAGGAGCTGAGCTCGAATGACGGATTTTCTGCTCGAGAACCAGAACGCGCGAAAACTGGTCAAGACCCTTGGCCTCCCGATCCCCGTGCCGGAGAAGCTGGCGCGGGCCAAAGGCCCCTACGAGGAGCGGCCGCTCGACGACAAGAAGGTGCTCGTGTGCGGCATCGGTGCGCTGCAGGCCGCGCTCGCTCAGAGCCTGACGAAAGCCGGCGCCTACCCTTGGGTAGTCGGCACCTCCGAGGCTGCCATCGAGCCTTTCGTGGGGCCTGGCGAAGCGTGGGCCCGAGCGCCGCAACTCGTTGCGCCGGGCGACGCCCCGGAGGGCGCGCGCGTCGACGCCATCGTGTTTGACGGCACCGGCCTCGAAACACCGGAAGACCTTCACCAGCTCTACGAGTTCATCCATCCGTGGATTCGCCGGCTCAATCCATCGGGCCGGGTCGTCGTGCTCGGTCGCCCGGCCGCGGATGCCAAAAAGCCGGTACGTGCGGCAACGCGAGCAGGTCTCGAGGGCTTCACGCGAAGCCTGGCGAAGGAAATAGGCGGCAACGGCTCGATCGCCAACAGTGTGTTCGTACAGGAGGGCGCGGAGGAGCGCCTCGACGCCGTGCTTCGCTTTCTCCTGTCTCCGCGGTCGGCGTTCATCAGCTGCCAACCGTTTCACGTCACGACTCTGGCCCAAGGCCAAGAGGCGCCCGATACGCACGTGCTTGGCGGCAAGGTCGCCCTCGTGACCGGGGCGGCGCGGGGCATCGGCGAAGCCACGGCCGAGCTTCTCGCCGCGGAAGGCGCGCACGTGGTGTGTCTCGATCGGCCCGCGGATGACGCGCCGTGCAGCCAAGTCGCACAGCGGATCGGCGGATCCACGCTCCTGGTCGACATCACCGACGTGGATGCGCCGCAGCGAATCGCTGCCGAGCTCAAAGAGCGTTTTGGCGGCGTGGACATCGTCGTGCACAACGCGGGTGTGACGCGCGACAAGACACTCGGGCGCATGACGCCCGACGCCTGGGACATGGCCGTCGACATCAATCTCGGCGCCGTCATCCGCATCACCGATCGACTGCTCCGAGACGAGGTGCTGCGGCCGGGTGGACGGATCGTTTGCCTCTCGTCGGTCTCGGGGATCGCCGGCAACCGCGGTCAAACCAACTATTCGGCGGGCAAAGCGGGCATCGTCGGCTTCGTAAAGGCCTTGGCCGCCAAGGTCGCGAAGAAGGGCATCACGGTCAACGCGATCGCGCCCGGCTTCATCGAGACAAGGCTCACCAACGCGATGCCCGTGGCGATCCGCGAGGTCGCGCGCCGCATGTCCGCTGTCGGTCAGGGCGGCAGGCCCGAAGACGTTGGGCAGGCGATCACCTTTTTAGCAACCCCTGGTGCCGTAGGCCTGACCGGTGAAACCGTTCGTGTCTGTGGCGGCGCACTCGTAGGAGCATGAGCATGGCCAAGAAGAA
>CBESWY010000045.1:0-15498 GCA_965533395.1 uncultured Myxococcales bacterium | reverse complement strand
GACAGCAAGACCGGCCGATTGGCGCGAGCTCCGAGGGGCGCCTTGCGTGGCCCCTGCTCGCAGTCCTTCCGGCCACGCTTGCAAGGCGCCCCGTCCGCTGAACTCCCGCGTCGCGGTTTTTTCCGTGCCCCGGCTAAATGATTGCCAGCCAGCTCTCGTCCGGCACCTTTACCCCGCGCACCGCGTCGAAGTAGGCGCTCTGCACCATTTCGGTGATGGGTCCGCGGGAGCCGATGCCGATGCTTCGGTCATCGAGCTCGCGCACCGGGGTGACCTCCGCCGCGGTGCCGACCATGAATACCTCGTCCGCGATGTAGAGCTCATCGCGCGAAATCAGCCGCTCGTGGACGGTGAGCCCGAGGTCGCGCATGACGCGCATGACCGAGTTGCGGGTGATGCCGCCGAGGATCGAGACTCCCATCGGAGGCGTGGCGATCTCGCCATCGCGAACCACGAAGATATTTTCGCCGGAGGCTTCAGAGACGTAGCCCTGTGTGTCGAGCATGATCGCTTCGTCGTAGCCGATGGCCTGGACCTCGCGCTTGGCGAGGATCGAATTGACGTAGTGGCCGTTGATCTTGCCCTTTGACATCAGGGTGTTGACTCCGGCGCGTTGAAACGAGCTCACCTTCGCTCGAACGCCTCTGCGAAGGCCTTCTTCTCCGAGGTAGGCGCCCCAGCGCCAGGCGATGATCGACACCCGGGTGGCATTGGACTTCGCGCCGAGCCCCATCTCTCCGTCGCCCATGAATGCAATTGGCCGCAGGTAGCATTCGTCGAGGCCATTGGCCCGGACCGTTTCGAGGCAAGCCTCGACGATCTCCTTCTGGCTGTAGGGCATCGGCAGCATGCAGATGTGAGCGGAATCGAATAGGCGTCGAATGTGTTCTTCCAGACGAAAGATCGCACTGCGCCCGTCCCCGAGCTTGTAACAGCGAATGCCCTCGAAAACGCCCAGCCCGTAATGCAGCGTGTGCGTCAATACGTGGACGTTCGCCTGGTCCCAAGGAATGAGCTTCCCGTCGAGCCAGATCTTGTCCACTTTGTCCACCATTGCCGCTCCTTACGACCCCACCAAGCGGGGGTCGCGCGTTTGTAGCATAAATCCACAATTCCGGTGAGTTGACCTGGTTCGGGGCATGGAGTAGAAACGCCGGCGCTCGAGGGGCCCGGATAGCAGCGTGCATCCGGGCTCGACGCGCATTGAGGGTTAGTGGTGCTCTACTCTTTATTTCACATTTTGCTTCAGCCCGACGTCAGCGGCGGTCCAGTTCCGGTGTCTCCGACTGGTGGCGGCGGACCGGCGCCGGGGCCCATGGGCTGTAGCGGCGGGGGAACCGAGCAAATCGGTTTTCTGCTGCTGATGTTCGCGGTCCTCTACTTCCTGATGATCCGCCCACAGCAGAAGCGAGCCAAGCAGCACGACGCGATGATGGGCGCGCTCAAAAAGGGTGACATCATCCGAACCAACGGTGGGGTCCGCGGCGAGATCACGGCACTCGACGACCGCGATGTGACGATCGAGATCGCGGAGCGCACGCGAATCAAGGTGCTCCGGTCTCATGTTGCCGGGTTGGACCAACCCCCCGAACAGAAAAGCTGAACGCACAGGCGAGGATCATGGATCGAGGCTGGTATTTTCGTTTGGCAATCGTTGTCGGCTCGTCCGTCTTGGGCTTCCTTGCCCTTTGGCCGAGTGTCGATCGATGGTTGCCCTGCCCAGACATCGTCAAAGAGACGTTCGACAATCAGATCAACCCCGGCCTAGATATCAAGGGCGGTCTGCGACTGATGTATGAAGTCGAGGTCGATGAATACATTCGCGACCGTCGAGACCGAATCGCCGAGCAAGTACAGCGGCAGTGCGGCGTGTTGATCGGTATCGTCCCCGAAGAGGAGCTCGACGACATCGACCGGCCCAAGCTCGACGAGATCCGACAGCGATGCAAAGTCGAGCGCGTGGACAAGGACGGCGGCGCGGTTCGCGCGATTCGAATAACGTTTTCGAATCAGGAAGACGCGAACAAGCTGTCCAAGACCTGGGTGAAAGACTATTTCCGCGACCTTCGAGTGGCGAGCGGTGTCGGCGACCTGGTAGTCGACCTTCACATGAGGGAAGAGCAGCTCGCGAACATGCGAGAGACGGCGGTCCGCCAGTCGGAGCGCACCATCACCAACCGCATCGACAGCATGGGCGTGCTCGAGCCTACCGTCATCGCCAGGCCGAACGACGGCGACATCATCATCGAGATCCCCGGCGCGCAGGAGAGCTCGTTCGAGCGGATCAAGTCGATCATCAGCCGAACGGCACAGCTCAGCTTCAAGGTCGTCGATGACGAGTCCGACTCGAGGGCGGTTTTCACGGCACCTCCCGAGGGCGTTTACCTGAATCAGGGCGCTCAGACCTTTGCCGAAGCCTTCGGCGAGGATGCTCGGGACAGCCTGCGCGCGTACATCGCGACGCTCGCGGTTCCGGACGACCACGAGCTATCCATCGGCCGTCAGGAGCCCGACCCCGAGCGGGGTGGTGAGGGTTGGCGCACCTACTACATGTATCGAGTCGCGGATGCGACGGGTGAGGATCTCGACGACGCCTCGGTGGGCTTCGACCCCCAGAGCGGCAGCCCCGAGGTTGACTTCACGATGAACAGCCGCGGCGCGTCGCGCATGGCCGACCTCACCGGCCGAAACATCGGCAAGCGTATGGCGATTGTCCTCGACGACCGCGTGGAGTCCGCACCGGTCATCCAGGGGCAGATCGGCGGACGCGGGCGAATCACGCTCGGCGCATACCAGGATCGCAACGAGCTCCTTCAGGAGGCCAAGGACCTCGTTGTCGTGCTCCAGGCCGGTGCGCTCCCTGCACCGCTTCGGCCCGCCAACGAGCAGCTCATCGGCCCGACGCTGGGTCAGGACTCGGTTCGGAAGGGCGCTTTCGCCGCGCTGGTCGGGGTCCTCCTCGTCGTGGTGTTCATGGCTCTCTACTATCAAGTCGCTGGCCTGGTCGCGGACGCCATGGTCTTGTTGAACCTGCAGCTTCTCCTCGGTGTCATGTCGGGCATCGGGGCGACGCTTACGCTCCCGGGGGTCGCAGCCATCGCGCTCACCGTCGGTATGGCAGTCGACGCGAACGTCCTCATCACCGAGCGCATCCGCGAGGAGTTGAGGCTCGGAAAGTCGCCGCGCTCCGCGGTGGAACAAGGCTACGCCCGTGCGTACTCGTCGGTTTTCGACAGTCAGCTCACGACAGCCATTGCCGGCATCGTCCTTTGGCAGTTTGGCACCGGGCCGATCAAGGGTTTCGCCACGATGCTGCTGATTGGTATTGGCACTTCGCTCTTCACCGGCACGTTCTGCTCGAAGGTGCTCTTCGACTGGCTCGTGCGCGGGATGCGCGTGCAGCGACTGCGGGTGGGCTGACATGGAGTTCATCAAACCCGGCACCTATATCGACTTCATGAAGTACCGCGGGCCGGTCATCACCGTCCTCGGTCTCATGGCGACCCTGAGCTTGGTCTCACTCTTTTATCCCGGGCCCAACTACGGCATCGACTTTGCCGGCGGCACGGAGGTTCAGTTGCTCTTCAACGGCGATACGAACTCCGCCGAAGTCCGAAAAGCTCTCGAAGATTCCGGTTACGCACGGCCCGATGTAATCAGCGTCGAAGACTCGCCCAACGAGTACATCATCCGCGTCCAAGAGGTGTCGTCCTTGCCCGCCGAGCAGGTCGAGAAGATTCGGGAGTCCGTGGCTGCGGCGCTTGGAGAGGGCGTCCTGCAGGAGATGAAGGTTTCACCGGGCGGCGACAAGATTACGCTTCGCGTTTCGGGCCCGGTCAACGAGCAGCAGCTTCAAGAGGCGCTCATGGCCGGTGGCGCAAACGTACGCTCGATCAACGCGCTCACGGGTAGCCGCAATCCACGCTATGAGGCGCAACTGGTCGGTGTCGCGGACGAGCTCATGACCCAGCTGCAGGAGCAGTTCGGGGAGCGCGCGCCGAGAGATGCACTTCGGGTCGAGTGGGTCGGCCCAAAGGCTGGTGAGCAGCTTCGCGACGCGGCGATTCAGTCGCTGCTGTACGCCATCGCGTTCATCATGCTGTACGTGGCGTTTCGCTTCGACCTGCGATTCGCGCCCGGTGGCGTCATTGCGATGTTCCATGACGCGCTCATCACGCTCGGCATCTATGTCCTTCTCCAAAAGGAAGTGAACCTCACCACGGTTGCGGCACTTCTCACAATCATGGGTTACTCAATTAACGACACCATCGTCGTGTTCGACCGAATCCGTGAGAACATGGTGCGCGTCCGCGACAAGAGCCTCCGCGAGCTGATCAACCTCAGCACCTCGCAAATGCTGTCACGAACGATCGTCACCTCGCTCACGACGCTTCTGTCCGTGTCCGCGTTCTTCTTCTTGGGCACGGGAGTCATTCAGGACATCGCCTTCGCGCTTGGTATCGGCATTATGATTGGTACGCTGTCTTCGATCTTCATCGCAGCACCGATCACCGAGTTCATGGATCGGCGCTTCTTCAGTCGTACGCGGGGCTAGCTTCGTGAATCGGTATTGCGTGCGGCCCCCCGACGAAGAGGCGGCCCGCGTGCTTGCCGATGCCTCCGGATTGGGTCTGACAGCGGCCCAGGTGCTTCTCAATCGAGGCATCCACAGCGTCGATGAGGCCTCGCCCTTCCTCGATGCCACGCTGCGGAGCTTGAGCTCCCCCGAAAAGATGGCCGACCGGGCGCTCGCGTCAGAACGAATTGCGCGCGCGATTCGCGCCGGGGAGCGCATCGTCGTCTTTGGTGACTACGACGTGGACGGCACCACTTCGGCCCTGATTCTGAGCGAAGTGATCGCCGCGCTTGGCGGGGAGGTGCGGACACTCATCGCCGACCGATTCAAGGGAGGCTACGGACTCAGCGACCAGGCCGTCGATCGCTGCCTCTCTGAGGGGCCGGGCCTCTTGGTCACCTGCGATTGCGGCTCTAGCGATCATGAGCGCATCGCCAAGGCCAACGCCGCCGGGGTCGACGTCATCGTGGTCGATCACCACCTCGTCCCCGAAGAAGCCTTGCCAGCGTTCGCGTTTCTCAACCCGCATCGGCCTGAGTGCGGTTTTGAGTACAAAGGACTCTGCAGCGCAGGTCTTGCTTTCTCGTTGGGCGCCGCGCTGCGCACCGAGCTCGGTGCGGCGCTCGATCTCCGCGCATGGCTCGATCTGGTCGCGATTGGAACGATCGCCGACGTCGCGCCCCTGACGGGTGACAACCGGCGTCTTGTGCGTGCGGGCCTGATGGCGATCGGATCCCCCAAGAGCAGGCCGGCGCTCGCTGCACTTCGGCAAGCGGCAAAGATTCCCGAGTCCGCGCAGCTCACGGCGCAAGACATTGCGTTTCGCTTTGCACCCAGGCTCAACGCCCCTGGCAGGCTGGGCGCCGCAGACCTGACCCTTCTTTTTTTGTCCGCGAAGACCGCGAAGGAGGCCCGGCGCCTACTGGGGGAGGTCGAGGCGCGGAACGACGAGCGAAAGATGCTCACCCAGCAGGCGACCGAGGAGGCGTCCGCGCAGGTCCGAGAGCTGTACGGAGAGGCGCCGGAGGAAGGCGTGGTCGTAGCGAGCGAGTCCTGGCATCGCGGGGTCGTCGGTATCGTGGCCGCCCGGCTGGTGGATACCTTCGGGGTCCCTGCGGCGGCCATCGCCTTGGATGGCGAGCACGGGCACGGCAGTGTTCGGACGATTGGCAACATCGACGTATATCGCGCGCTCGGAGACTGTGCCTCGCACCTGAGGGGATGGGGCGGGCATCGAGCCGCGGCAGGACTCTCAATCTTGACGCGCGACCTCGACGCCTTTCGAGCTTCCTTTCTGCACGCGACGCAGGGCGCCGCAGCTTCCGAAGCACGAGAAGTGGACGTCGATGTGGCCCTCGGCGGGGCGTTCCGAGTTCCGACGGTCGAGGACTTGCAGCGCCTTGGGCCATTTGGCGAAGGTCACCCGGCGCCTACGTTCATGCTCCATGCGCAGGTCGTCGAGGCGACCGGAGTCGGGGAAGGGCGCATTCACGCAAAGCTGAAGCTGCGCGTGGGTCAGGATTCAATTCGAGCATTCGCGCCGAGCATGTTCGCCCGCGTCGAAGGTCGCAAAGAGCTCGAGCTCGTCGGCGAGTTTCAGCCCGACCATTGGATGGGCGGTCGCTCGGTGGAGCTGCTCGTGAAAGACGTGCTCGACTAGCGTCCCGTCCACTGCGGTTCGCGTTTTTGAAAAAACGCCGCGAGCCCTTCCTTGGCATCTTCGCTCGCGAGCACCGCGTATAGCTGTTCGCGAAGGTACGGCAGCGCGTCTTCGACCGGCATCTTGCGTTGCTCGTTGTAGGCGTTGAGGCCCATCCGCATCGCGTTCGGCGACTGCTTGGCGAGCTGGCCCGCAAGCTCAGCGACTCGGGCGTCGAGCTGATCGTCAGGCACGACCTCGGTCAACAAGCCGATCTCTTTGGCCTTCGTCGCCGTAATCTTGTCACCGAGCAACATGAGCTTGAGCAACTCGCGTGAGTGGATGACCCGCTGGAGCACGGCCATGATCATCATCGGGAACAGGCCGCGCTTGATCTCCGGTGTACCGAGGAGGGCACTCTCACAGGCGATCGCGAAGTGACAGCAGGCGACGATCCCCATCGCGCCACCCATCACATATCCCGGAATGCGCGCGACGATGGGCTTCTTCATCGTATCGAAGCGCAGCAGCAGGTCGTCGAACTCGCCCTTCTTTTCGAGCCTTCCCCGCTCCGCGGTCATGCCCTTGAGGTCAGCCCCGGCGCTGAACGCATTTCCGGCGCCGGTCAGAATGATGACCCGCACCTCGTCGGCGGCCTCCGCGTCGTCCAGAGCCCAGAGCAGCTCGTTGACCAGCTCCTGGCTCAACGGGTTCTTCTTCTCGGGCTTGTTGAAGGTCAGGGTGACGATGTGGCCGTCCTGCTGCACCAGCAGGGATTGAAAGTCGCGCTCCTCCATCGCGAGATTCTTGGGCGGCCATCCCGCAAATTCAAGGTAAATGATTCCCCGCGTAATGTCGCGTGGTTGCAGCGGTTTCGGCCTGCGTGTACTGTACGCTTTGGAGCCGGTGGGGGAATTGAACGTGCAACGAATCGGATGTGCCTTCGCACTGCTGGCGGTGGTTTCGCTGTCGGCTATGCCCCTCGACGCCGAAGCCCAGGACTCCACCGTGGTCTTCGACGACCTTCGGGCCACGCCGAAGGGCACCATCGGCTTGGGCCTGGTCGGCGCCGAGCTCGGGCTCATCATCCCGTCGGTGTCCGGCCTCAACAAAGCCTGGGCTCTTTCGGTGTTTCCGATCGTCGGCGCTACGGGTGGCGCGCTTGCTGGTTATTTTGCGCTAGACAAGCCTGGCCGCTCAAAGGGTTCGGTTGCGGCGCTGGTGGTTGGCCTCGCCGGCGTGATGCCCGCCATCCTGCTCACGGTTAAGGGCGTCCGAAAAGAGCGGCAAGACGACTGGGAGCCCACCCCGCAGATTCGGCTTCGAAGCGAGAAGGAGCAAAGAGCCCTCGACACCGCTGAAGCCGGGCCCGGGCTTCTTCGGCGTTCCCGTTCCGGCCTTCGCGTCGCTGCCCCTGCCTTTTCTTTTTCCAGACGCGCCGTGCAGGACGCCGAAACCCTTCGAATGGGTGGCCTCCGCGACCGCACGGAGATGCGGCTTTCCCTCGCGTCGGGCGTGTTTTAGCGTCTGTTCATGATCACCTCGACGGTGCGGCGTTCCGTTCGCGAGCGCGGCTTGGTTTCCCCCGGAGATCACGTCTTGGTGGCCTGCTCCGGTGGGCCGGATTCGACCGCCCTCGTGCATGTGCTCCATCGCCTGCGCGCAGAGCTGGGCATCACCCTGAGCGTTGCATCGATCGATCACGGCCTCCGTCCGGAATCCGCGTCTGAAGTGGCGCAGGTGTCGGCGCTTGCAAACGACCTTGGCATTCCCTTCTACAGCGGACAGGTCGAGGTGCCGAGGCAGGGGGCGTCGATTCAGGGTCGGGCCCGCGAGCTCCGATATCGCGCGCTCCATGAGATCGCCCGGACACACGGCGCAACGCGCGTCGCGGTGGGTCACAGCCAGGACGATCAGGCTGAAACCGTGCTCGCACGGATTCTGCGTGGAACCGGGATCCGCGGCCTCGGGGCGATCGAGCCACGGCGGCCGGACGGGGTGATCCGGCCGCTTCTCGACTGCCGTCGTTCCGACGTTCGCGACTACGTTCTCGATCGCGGTCTGCCTTTCATCGATGACCCATCAAATCATCAAAGGGACTTCGAGCGAGCTCGCATTCGACACGAGGTCTTGCCCGCGCTGCTTGCCGAGGATTCTCGCTTGGTGGAACACCTCGCGGCGCTCGGCGACGAGGCCGGCGAGCTCAACGCCTACCTCGACGCACAGCTTCCCCAAGCGCTGCCGTCGGGCGAGCGCAAGATCTCGCTCGAGACCCTGACCGAAATCGCCGCGCCCGTTCGAATTCGATGGCTGCGGCGTTGGATCGGCCAGGAAACTGGATTAACCCCAAACCGTAGCCACCTGGTCGAGATGGGCCGACTTCTTAAGGGTCAGGGGGAGGTTCTGCTAGGATCGGGATGGTCGGTCCGTCGGGAAAGCGGCGGGCTTTCGCTGGAATATCGTGAGCATCGAAGGACACGCAGCAACCGCTCTTGAGCCGTCCACGAGTCGCCAAAGGCGGCGAAGGTTGCCAAGTGGGCTCCGCGGCCTCACAAAGATAACCAGGGATGGTGGCCCCCAGCTAGTTCGACAGCTCGGCGTCCCGTCCCGCCTTACCATATGAAGCAAAGCCAAAAAACACTGCTCTTCTGGGTCCTCGTGATCCTGATGTGCATCGTCATCTTCAACTTCGTCGCGCGGGAGGAACAGCCCCGGAGCGTACCGTTCAGTGAGTTCGTCACCGACGTCTCCGCCGGCAAAGTTCAGAAGGTCAAAATCCGTCCACAAGACAACAGCGGCGAGTACACGTACTGGCTCAAGTCTGCAGACGAAAGCGCGCAGGGTCAGCGTGGCGTCCGCAACGAGAAAGTCACCGTTGGGATCATGGGCGAGCAGATCAACCAGCGGCTGCTCGATAACGAAGTGAGCGTCGAGTACCTGCCCGAAGATCAAAACAGCCTGTGGACGAGCATTCTAGTGACCTGGCTCCCGATGATTTTCCTCGTTGGCATCCTTCTGTTCTTCATGCGGCAGCTTCAGGCCTCCGGGGGCAAGGCGATGAGCTTCGGCAAGTCGCGCGCGCGCTTGCTCAACGAGTCCCAGAACAAGGTCACCTTCAAAGACGTTGCCGGCATCGACGAGGCCAAAGACGACTGCGAAGAGATCATTGCCTTCCTGAAAGACCCAAAGAAGTTTCAGCGGCTTGGCGGCCGCATTCCGAAGGGCGTCCTGCTCATGGGTGCGCCTGGCACTGGTAAAACGCTTCTAGCGCGCGCCATTGCCGGTGAGGCCGGCGTTCCGTTCTTCAGCATTTCCGGCTCCGACTTCGTCGAGATGTTCGTCGGCGTGGGTGCCTCGCGAGTTCGTGATTTGTTCGAGCAGGGCAAAAAGCATGCGCCATGCATCATCTTCATCGACGAGATCGACGCTGTCGGCCGTCATCGCGGCTCTGGCATGGGCGGTGGGCACGACGAGCGCGAGCAGACTTTGAATCAGCTCCTGGTCGAAATGGATGGTTTCGAATCGAGCGAAGGTGTCATCATCATCGCGGCGACCAACCGGCCAGATGTGCTCGACCCGGCGATCCTTCGTCCCGGCCGCTTCGACCGTCGCATCATCGTGCCCCGGCCCGACTTGAACGGACGCCAGGGCATCCTCGCGGTGCACACCCGAAAGGTGCCCCTCGGCGACGACGTCCAGCTCGACATCATCTCACGCGGTTCGCCGGGTTTCTCAGGCGCTGACCTCGAGAACCTAGTCAACGAGGCCGCGCTCCTCGCCGCGCGTCAGGACAAGGACATCGTCTCCATGTCTGACTTCGAAATGGCAAAAGACAAGGTCATGATGGGCTCCGAGCGCCGCTCCTTGGTCATCAGCGAGCACGAGCGTAAGACGACCGCATTCCACGAAGCTGGTCACACCCTGGTCGCTTGGAAGCTGCCGAACCACGACCCCATTCACAAGGTCACGATCATTCCCCGTGGCCCCGCGCTTGGTCTAACGATGTCGCTCCCAGAAGAGGACCGCCTGAGCTACAGCGCGGAGTGGGTGCTCGACCGAATCGCCATGGCGCTCGGCGGGCGTCTGGCCGAAGAGGTGGTTTTCAACCAGCTCACGACCGGCGCGGCCGACGATTTCAAGAAGGCCACCCAGCTCGCCCGCTCGATGGTCACCGAGTGGGGCATGAGCGCATCCCTCGGCCCGCTTTCCTACGTCGAAAAAGAGGAGACGGGCTTCCTCGGCCAGTCCTATCACAAGGACTACTCCGAAGAGACCGCCAAAGAGATCGACGACGAGGTTCGCAGCATCATCAGCGCCCAGTACGATCGAGCCAAGGCGATCGTCGAAGGGCACCGCACCGAGCTCAACGCGATCGCCGAGGCCCTGCTCGAGCGGGAGACCCTCGGTCGCGAAGAGATCGAAGCGATCATGTCCGGCAAGGACTTGCCGCCGTCGGTCACCGTGAGCGTGCCGACGTACGCGGAGAAGCGCCGCGAAAACGAAGAAAAGCGAAAGGGCGCAATCTTTCAGCCCCGTCCGCGCGAGGTTCCCAGCGCAGGGTAGACGACGGAGGTCCTGATGCCCGAGCTGTGGGGCGTCCTCAATGTGACGCCGGATTCGTTCAGCGATGGGGGTAAGTACCTGGAGCCCCGGGCAGCGATCGAGCACGGCCGGCGTATGCTGCAGGAAGGCGCCGACCTGCTCGATATTGGTGGCGAATCCTCGAGGCCTGCGGGCCGAACCTATGGCGAAGGCTTCGATGAGGTGTCAGCCGCCGATGAGATTCGGCGCGTCGTGCCGGTCATCGAAGCTCTGGCGGGAGGGCTCGGGGCGCGCGTTTCCATCGATACCGTCAAGCCGGAGGTCGCTGCCGCGGCGCTCGCGGCCGGCGCCAGCGTCGTCAATGACGTGCGGTGTGCTGACGACCCCGAGCTCGCGAAGGCCGCCGCGGCAAAGGGCGCCGACTACGTCATCATGCACAATCGCGGCCGAGGCGAAGTGCGCTCGCCCAACACCGACTACGGGGACGTCGTCGAGGACGTGCTCGCCGAGCTCCTGGCGGCTGCTGAACGCGTGGAGCGTGCCGGGGTGCCAAGGGCATCCGTCTGGCTGGATCCCGGGCTCGGATTCGCCAAGACAGCCGCCCAGTCGGCCGTGCTGCTAAGTTCTCTTGGGCGTTTCCGAAAGAGCGGATACCGTGTACTAGTGGGGCCTTCGCGGAAATCCTTCATCGCCGAGCTTGCGCCTAACCGAGGCGGAGAGCCCCCGCCTGCCGACAAGCGCCTCGGCGGCACGGCAGCCGCGGTTGCGATCTGCGCCGCTGCGCGAGTCGATGCGGTACGCGTCCATGATGTCTTTGCGATGCGCCAGCTGATTCGAGTAACGCAGGCCATTCACGAAGCCGGAGGAGGCGAAGGGTGATCGAGGTGCTCACCAGCGTCTTGAGCGAGTTCAGCTCCGGCTTTTCGAGTTTCTTTCAGCGGAGCCCTTGGGACGTGCTCCATGACGCGCTGGACATCGGCCTCGTGGCGGTTCTCATCTACTGGGCGCTGGTCATCTTGCGTGGAACCCGCGCGATGCAGGTGGCCATCGGACTCTGTCTCGTTTTCGTCGGCTACCTGTTCGCGCGTCGCGTCGGCTTGGTGACCGTCACCACCATTCTGGATTCGGTGCTCGCCTACCTGGCGGTCATCGTCGTCATCATCTTTCAATCCGACATTCGACGTGCGCTCGCGCGAATGGGAAGGAGACCCCTTCTTCGGGGGCAGCGTACCGCCAAGGAGACGCAAAACATCGAAGAAGTGATCAAGGCTGCAGGAACGCTCGCACAGAAACGCATCGGCGCCTTGGTCGCATTTGAGCGCAGCGCCGCGCTCGACGAATTCATCGAGCGAGGTACCGAGATCGATGCGGCGGTTAGTAAAGAGCTCCTGCACAGCGTGTTCGTACCGAGCTTCGAAAACCCGATGCATGACGGCGCCGTCGTGATCCGTGAAGGTCGCATCTGGCAGGCAGGCGTGTTCCTGCCCATGGCAGGTTCTGCCGGAGGCGACCGCTCCCTGGGTGCGCGCCACCGCGCTGGCATTGGCATCACCGAAGAAACCGATGCGGTCGTGGTGGTCGTCAGTGAAGAGCGTGGCGCGATCTCACTCTGCTTCGACGGCAACATCGTTCGGAACCTCGACGTTGGTTCGCTGCGGGATGCGCTCTACGGCCTATTCTACGCGCCTAAGCGCAGTCGCCGCAAAGCCGCGGATCGGCGCACAACCTTGGCGCCTCCGGAGGCCAGTCGCCCGCAGACCCCAGAGGCTGTCATTACCGTGAAGAAAGCCGAGGAATCGCGGTGAGCACCATCGCAGAAGCGCTAAATGCCGCGCGGCTCTTGATAACCGAAAACCTGGGCCTCAAAGCCAGCGCGCTCGGCATCGCGATCCTCATGTTTTCGCTCGTGCACGGCGCCGAGGACATGGAGCGAAACATTTACGTGGACGTCGCCGTCCGGCCGCCACCCGACGCCAAGGACATGATTCTGGTAACAGAGACGCCGGACCGGGTACGCGTGCGTCTCAAAGGCAGCCGCGCCCGACTGAATTCACTGCGCCAGGAAGCCTTGCCTGCGGTCGATGTGGAGCTCAAGTCCCGCGAAGACTCGCGATACTATTTCGAGAAAGAGATGTTCGATTTGCCAACGGGCGTTTCGGTCATGCAGGTCGTGCCGCCGTCCTTGGTCTTCAAATGGGTGCCTCGGGCCGTCCGCGACATTCCGGTCGAGGTATTCGTCGATGGCAATCTGGCTCCGGGCCTCGAGTGGGCGGGGGAGGCCGAAGTGTTTCCGGAGGCCGTCGAGGTCGACGGGCCGCGAGATGTCGTCAACTCGATTCGCACCGTTCGCTCGATGCAGGTCGACGTATCGGACTTCGAAGAAGGCGTCGTTCAGCGGGAAATTGAACTTGTGGCAGCTCCTGCCAACACGAGCTTCGACACGCAAACGGTTCTGGTGACCTTGCGGGTCCAAGCCAAGTTGAAAGTTCGCGTGCTCTCGCCACTTCGGGTCGACGCCGAGGGGGTCGTTCCTCGTGCGCTTCGACCGCGTGCGGTTTCCGCCCGCATCCGTGGCCCCGAGACGCTAGTCGACGCCCTGAATCCGGCCTCGGTGCTCGCCATCGTGAGCCTGAGCGAGACATCCACGAAGAGGGGCGCGGTAGTGGTCCCTGTCGAGCTGCGCGGATTGCCCGACGGCATCGAAGTGCTCGGGGTCGAGCCGTCGGCCATCACCGTCCTGCTCAACGAGCCCGCCGTCCCTTAGCCACTTCTTAGCTAGCGGGCTGCCGCGAACTCTTTCTTGGCCTCGTCGGCGATGCCGTTGGCCAAAGCCTCGATGCGGTCCTGTTTGGGGCCCTCGATCATGATGCGAAGCTTTGGCTCGGTTCCGCTCCACCGGACCAGGACCCGCCCGTTCTTGCCAAGGGACTTCTCCGCACGAGCGATCGCTCGACGAGTTTTGGGCAGCTCTTCGAGGGCACGACGATCGGGGAGGGTGACGTTCACCAGAACTTGTGGAACCCGTTGCATCGCTTCGCTGGCGAGCTCGGACAGCGGTCGCCCTTCGCGCAGCACGATGGCGAGCACCTGCATGGCCGCCACCAGGCCATCGCCCGTCGTCGCATGGTCGAGAAAGATCAAATGTCCCGATTGTTCTCCCCCGAAATTGAGGCCCCGTCGCCGCATTGCGTCGACGACGTAGCGGTCACCAACGTTGCACCGTAGGAGCTTACCACCGTCGTTTTCAATCGCGCGCTCGAGGCCGAGGTTGCTCATGACAGTGGTTACGAGGGTCCGTCGCCGAAGGCGCTTGGAGCGGAGCATGCGCGTCGCGCACAGAGCCATGATCGCGTCCCCGTCGATTTGATTGCCTTTCTCGTCGATCATGATGATGCGGTCCGCATCGCCGTCTAGGGCGATGCCGAGATCTGCGCCACGCTTCTGCACCTCCTTGGCACAGGCATCCGGGTACAGCGCACCGACCTTGTGATTGATGTTTTTCCCGTTGGGTCGCACCCCAATTGCGTGGGTCGTCGCACCAAGCTCGGAGAAAACGAGCGGCGCAGTTCGATACGCGGCGCCGTGCGCAGCATCGACGACAATCCTCACGCCTTCCAAGGTCAATTCTTGTGGGAAGGACGCCTTGACGAACGCGACGTAACGCCCCGGCGCGTCGTCCAATCGCTCGGCGCGGCCCACGCGCATTCCGGTCGGACGCTTCTTGTCGAGCTCTGAGCCGAAAATCAAAGCCTCGACTTCTAGCTCGACTTCGTCGGGGAGCTTGAAGCCATCTGAGCCGAAGATTTTGATTCCATTGTCCTGGTAGGCGTTGTGCGATGCGCTGATGACCACTCCCGCATCCGCGCGCATGCTAGTCGTGAGGTGCGCGATGGCGGGCGTGGGCAACGGCCCTGACAGCAGCACCTCGCCGCCCAGCGCACAGATGCCCGAGGCGACGGCCGTCTCAAAGAGGTAGCCTGAAAGGCGAGTGTCCTTTCCGACGACAATCCTGGGCACGTGTTTCACTCGCTTACCGGCCTGATACGCAATGGCGGCGCCGATGCGAAAAGCGACCTCCGGCGTCATGTCTCCGCGATTGGCGAGGCCGCGAATGCCGTCGGTTCCGAATAGTTTGCGACTCATGTTTACTTCATGGCTCCCAGGTGATGTCGATGCTCCAGTTCGACGGCGGAGCGAAAGTTCCCGTCGTCACGAAGTTTAGTGGCCAAAGAGCCTCGATCAAAAAACCAGGGCGCTGGGCCTGCGCCGTCGTGTTCGGACCGCCTTCGCTTCGCCGCGCCACGAACTGCCCTTCGACGTACAGCCCACGGATTGGCACACTGTCAGGAAGCACGCTGTCGACGTTGAAACCGACTTGTACTGCGGTGTCCCCCTCGGTGTCGTCGGCGGAGGCTTGTCCTTGTGTGATGCCAAACGTCGGAGCAAATCCGCCAAACTGAGACTGTAGGGAAGCAGAGAACAGACCGGCTGCTACGCCGCTCAGGAAGTCCGTCGTGTCCTGGGAAGCTTGCGCGGTCGACGTGTTGACCCCGCGTTGTTGACGCGTCGTCCCCGTGACGAGCAGGGCGATTACCTGTGCTTGGCTGGTCGTGGGCACGCTCGACTTGAACTCGATTGTCGGGTCGCTGAGGCGACCAGAGACGATGACAGTCACGTCATCGTTGCTCCCACGGAGTGAGTGGCGCGCAACCAGGTCGACTTTGGCGTCCATTTCGGGGTC
>CBESWY010000044.1:0-15614 GCA_965533395.1 uncultured Myxococcales bacterium | reverse complement strand
GGCGGCGGATCTGCGACCGTGAAGGTGATATCCACCGCGTTCGAATCCCACTTGGTGCTGGCGCGTGAGTCGACGCTCACAGCCGAGAGTGCGAGAAGGTGTGCGGCGAACGAGGCGACGAAGACCGCAAGCCATCGTCCTGATCGTTCTCGTCCAGCCTCGGACACTACGCGCCTCTCGACACAGGCAGGGCCAAGTGCGGGTCATCCGCTAGGCGACGCCTCCGTCTTTGTGAGGGAACGACGTTACCACCGACGGAGGGCTGGGCAAGCGGCAGGGAAGATCCCATCGTGGACGACGCGAACGCGTGCTAGGGCTGCACTAGGAAAAAACATGCGATTCGTAAAAGAAAGCCCGATCAACGCGAGCGCCGAAAGGGTGTTCGCATTCCACGAAGCACCGGATGCATTCGAGCGGCTGCAGCCTCCGTGGCAGACGACGAGAATCGTTCAGCCACCGACTTCACTCGAGGTGGGAACGCAGGTGATCTTGCAGGTCAAGGTCGGGCCCTTGTGGCAGACCATCGTCGCCGAGCACGTGGCGTACGAGCCTGGGCAAATGTTTGCAGACCGCATGGTGAAAGGCCCGTTTGCCAGTTGGTTACACAAGCACATCGTCACGCCGCGGGGAGACAATCAATGCGTGTTGACCGATGACATCGAGTACGAGCTGCCGATGGGCATCCTGGGCCGTACCTTTGGCGGAGGCTTTGCCCGGCGAAATCTCGAACGCATGTTCGACTTCCGACACGAGGTGACGCGAAAAGCTTGCGAGCAGTGAACGTCCAAGGCTGCCAAGCAGCCAGCCCGGCACTGTCGACGGGCCATACGAGGGGATTATCCGCCGCGCCGCTAGCATTGATCCTGCTGTGGGGCGGCCAGGTGTCAGCGCAGGCCCCCGCCTCCGAGATCGATCAGATCCAGGCCTTGCTTCAGCGGTCATCCGAAGCGCTGGCCGATGTCTTCGACTATCGAGGGACGCTCGTGAAGCGGGAGCGGTTCGGTGACGAGCTCATCGGGCAAACCATGGAATTCAAGTTCTCCCGGCCGTTCAAGGTGTACGTCAAATACGTCGAGCCATACCCCGGGCGCGAGATCATCTACATCCGTGGCGCAAACAGGAACAAGGTCCGCGCGCACAAGGGCTCGGTCCCCGATATTCCAGTCAGCCTCAGTCCATACGGACGCATCTCAATGCGGGGCAACCATCATCCGATCACGTCGTTTGGCCTCGAACGTATGCTTCGAGTCGCCGCCCACGGCATTCACAAGGCGATCGCGCGGGGGGATGCATCGGTCCGTCTTTCGGACGGTGGCATGGTCCTCGGCAATCCGACCTGGCGCATCGACATGCAGACCAAACCGGGCGGGCACCATGTGACTGTGCGGGATTCTGAGAATCTATGGGAGCTCGCCAAGCGCGTTGGGCAAGACATGTACGTGATTCTGCATCACAACGACGACGTCCGCTCCCCTCGGGACGTCCGACCGGGACAGAAGGTATTCGTGCCCCGCTACTACGGGAGCCGCGGGGAGTTCTTCTTCAGCAAGCGCACGCACGTGATGATCAAGGCCGTGACCTGGGACCACCGTGAGCGGCTCTACGAGAGCTACGAGCTCAGGGGGCTCGAGCTGAATCCCGACCTCGATGCCCGCGACTTCGACTTCCGCAACGAGGACTACGACTTCGTTTCACGGTGATCGAAGAGGAAAGAATTACGTATGAATCGGCAACAATTGCGTATGGTTCGCAGTTGGCAGGGGGCCTATATTGATTGTGCGTGGGGGCCTTGGAATCGAGACCACACGCGTAGCAGGAAGGGAGGTCACGCCATGCTTTCTATCTATCAAGGCTATGCTGTGAGTGAGAGCCTGCTCGAAGAGGTGGCGCGAACCCAGTGGATGGTGGACCCGGTTCTGCTTTGCTACAGCGTCTGCGCACTCGTGGCGTTCGTGGTCTGCACCGTCGCCTACCTGCTCGTGGGTCGGCGCGTGGGGCGCCCCGAACGCGAGGTTCAAAGGCGGCCCAGTCGTCATGCCGCGATGCACTCGCGTGCTCATGGGGCTAGCTAGCCAGGTCGAGAACCGCACGGAAGCGGATCGTGTTTTCCATGACCTTGGCGAAGGCTTCGTTGGCGGCTTCCAGGGGGAAGCGCTCGATTTGCGGCCGCACGCCGGCAAGGGCGGCGAAGCTCATCGTGTCTTCGCTGTCCACCGCCGTGCCGCTCGGCCAGCCGTGGATTTGTTTGCCGGACAGCATCGCGAAGGCGTTGACCGAGATCGGATCGGGCGCTGCCGCGACGAGCATGAGCTTACCGCGACCGTGAAGGCCATTGAGGATGCCCTCGATGGCTTTTCCGTTCGGGGCCGTCGCCAGAATCAAATGTGCCCCGCCGAGCCTTTGGAGCTCTGCGACCTCGTCGGCCGACTTTGAATCGATGTATTCGTGAGCTCCCAAGTCACGCGCGAGCTGCTCTTTGTCCTTGCCGCGCGAGACGGCCACGGTGCGAAAGCCCATTCGATTCGCGAACTGGATCGCGAGGTGACCGAGCCCGCCGACGCCTTGCACGGCGACCAGGTCACCCGGGCGAGCGCCGCTGTTACGGAGCGCGTTGTACGTCGTGATGCCAGCACACAGGAGAGGAGCGGCTTCGGCCGGACTGAGCTCATCGGGCACTCGAGCGGCGGCCTCCCACGGACAGACCATGTACTCCTGATAGCCGCCGTCGTAGCTGATGCCAGCGATCTTGGCGTTGACGCAGTTGATGAAGTCGCCGCGGCGGCAGGGGTTACACTTGAAGCAGTGCCCGCCGTGCCAGCCGACGCCGACGCGATGGCCGACCGCAAAGGCGTCCACGCCTTCGCCGAGCGAGTCCACGACACCGGCCACTTCGTGCCCCGGCGTGCGAGGAAGCTCGAGACCGGGAAACTGCCCGAACTTCACGAATGCGTCGCTGTGGCAGATGCCACATGCTTCGACCCTGATACGGATCTCGCCCGGCCCGGGCTCGGGGATGTCCCGCTCGTCCATGGTGAACGGCCCGCCGGCCTCTCGTACAATCATCGCCCTCATGGTTCAGCCTCCCAGCGGTCGTTATAGGGCGCGAGAAACGCTTGGCAATCGTGACGGGTCACTCCCGGACGAGCGTGGCGGCCCTATCGTCGTCCGATGAACGAAGACGACCTCGCACAGGCGCGCGCTCAGTGGAGCCATCGCGGCTCAGGGCGGCCGGACTGGGCCATCCAACCGAGCCCGGGCCAGGAGTCGGTTTGGGATTATCCGAGGCCGCCTCGACTCGAGGCCGATACGCGTCTCGTTCGGGTGCTGTGCGGGAACGAGGTCATCGCAGAGTCGAGCCAGACGATCCGCGTTCTCGAAACCGCTAGCCCGCCCACATTCTACATTCCCCCTGAGCACGTTCGGATGGAGCTGCTGTCTCAGGCGCGAGGGGCTTCGCTCTGCGAATGGAAAGGGTCGGCGACGTATTGGTCGCTCGACCTCGACGGACACGAGATCGACCAAGCGGCCTGGAGCTACGAGGAGCCGTTTATCGACTTCGTTTCGATCCGGGGATACCTCGGCTTCTACCCCAGCAAGCTCGAGTGCTATGTTGGTGAGCACCGCGTCTCCGCACAACCTGGAGGCTTCTACGGAGGCTGGGTCACGCCAGATGTCGTCGGCCCCTTCAAGGGCGAGCCCGACACGGGCGCTTGGTGAGCTCACGGTGCACAGTTCGCTCAACGACATGAAAACGTACCTCTTCGATCTCGACGGAACGCTGCTCGACTCGATCGACCTCATCTTGAAATCGTTCCATCACACCGCCCGCGTCCATGGACGCCCCGAGCGGTCGGACGCCCATTGGCTTGCGGGCATTGGTACGCCGCTTCGGGTTCAACTCAGCGAGATGGCGAGCTCCGACGAGGATCTCGACGCGCTGCTTGCTACCTACCGTGACTACAATCTCGAGCATCACGATGCGATGGCCAAGCCATACCCGGGCGTCATCGAGGTTGTCAAAACGCTCCACCGAAAGGAGGCGAAGCTCGCATTGGTGACGAGCAAGCTCAGCCGCGGAGCGACTCGAGGGCTGCGACTGCTCGGCCTCGAGCTGGAGTTTCCCGTTCGTGTCTGCGCAGACGACGTCGTCCAAGGGAAGCCGCACCCCGAACCCGTCCTCAAGGCGTTGGCCGCGCTCGATGCGTCGCCGTCGGAGGCTGTCTTCATTGGCGACTCCGATCACGACATCGAGGCCGGCCGACGGGCAGGCGTCGAGACCGTCGCGGTGAGCTGGGGCCCTTTCGCGCGAGAGACCTTGGAAGCCGCGGGCCCCAGCCACTGGGTCGAGAGCCCGGAGGAGCTACTCACGCTGTGACCAACTGGCCAAACCGAGGGCGGCCCTAGGTAACTTCTGCTGCTAGGCTCGCGTGGACTCATGTTCAATCCCAGTGCCCAGCCATCCTCCATCGCCGTCGTCCCCGCATCGGCGCTCTCGCGCCACGAGCGCATCGAACAGCTCCGTGCGCTCATGGGTGAAGCCGATCCCTCGGTCGCGCAGCTCACGGTTGGGATTCGCGAGGTCACTTCCCGCCACTATGACCTGTTCGTGGTGCCGCTGATTCGCCAGCACTGGCCGGCGATGCTCCGCGACCCCTTTGCGGTCAAAATGCGCCTGGCCGCCTGCGACCTGTACGCGTCGGCGCCCTACACGGTGCTGTTTTGCGCGCCGAAGAGGCCCGCTTCGGTGGCTCTCATTACCGGGTTCGGGAACCGACTGCCCTTGCCCAACGCGGTGCTCGCTCTTGCGGCGCGCGCGGCGCTCAACGTGCTCGGTCACGTGGCGCTAGCCGACCAGCACCGTCGAATCATCCTCATCGCGGCGTTCATCGCGATGATCGACCATGCCTTCGACCACTGCATGGAGGACCCGCCTGAGGAGCGCGGTCGCAAGCTTCACGCGCTCCTCGATGGCGATTGGGAACCGGATACCCCCGAGCTTCGGCTAACGCGTGCCCTGCAAGTCGAGATGGAACGAGGTTTGACGCCTCGGGAGCGCGTGCCGTTTGAACATGCCGTAAAACGACTCAAGGACTGGGTCGATTCCGAGGTGGCCGGGATGACCGGCGTGAGCGACGCGACCGGGCTCGGCCATCGGCTGGCCGGCATTCAGGGGACGATCGACGGCCTGCTGTTTCCGGTGCACCACTACGCGGGCGAAGGGGCCCGTCCATGGATGTACGATGTTTCGCTCTTCGTGCAGATGATCGACGACTACGTCGACATCGAGACCGACCTCGCGGACGGGCGATTGACACCGGTCATCACCGGTCAGTGGAAGTACGCAGACATCTGCCGGACTTGGCACGAAACGGTGCGTGGCATCGAGGCGCTCACGCGCGCCGGCGGGCATACCGCGCCCCACTACGTCGGGTTCATTCGCGAAGCCTATGTGTTGATGCTCGGTCAGGTGCTCGAAGGGATGGCGTCGGGCCTTGCCGACTAGCGGTTCACGAATCGGGACGCACGTTCCGCTTGCGCCTGCCGTGTTCGTCACCGGAAAGGGTGGCGTAGGCAAGACCACGGTGGCCGCGGGGCTCGCGCTCGCGGCTGCGGAAGCGGAAGGCGAAGCGGTCTACGTCGAGTTTGGAGACGGCGCGGGAGCGCGAAGGGTGCTCCGCGATCGTCCTAGCGGCCTCGAGCACGTGGTACTCGACCCTAGCCGCGCAGTGGCCAAAGCCGCCGCGCCGGTGTTCGGGTCGGCCACGCTCGCGAAGCTCGCGCTTGACAACTTTGCGATGCGGCCTCTGATTCGTGCAGCCCCCGCGGTTCGTGAGCTCGGCGTGTTGGAGCTCGCGCGCCAGGTCGTCGCAGAGCATCCAGGCAAGCGGGTGGTCTTCGACATGCCTGCGACTGGGCACAGCGTGGCATGGCTCAAAGTCGCCCGGCAGGGCCGCGAGCTGACCGGCCGCGGGCCCGTTCATGACCTCTGCGCAAAGCTCGAGGCCGAGCTGATTTCACCAGGGCGCGCTTCCATCGTCGTCGTGACACTGCCCGAGCGCCTCGTCCTGTGGGAAACCTTGACGCTCTGCGAGACGATCGAAAAAGAGGTGGGGCTCTCCGTCGATCGGCTCGTCGTCAATCGCGTGCCCCACGCGCCTCCCGAGAACGCGCTCGCCGATGCGCTTGCCATGTCGAAATCGGAAGGCGAAGTTGGCGAGGCGGCAAAGAGCCTTACCGAGCTTCTCTCGATTCGCGACGCGGTGCGCAAGCAAGTCATGGAGGCTTTGGACGAGACGGTGCACCGGTATGGCGAAGAAAAAGGCGGTGACAGTGGGCTGACCTTGCTTCCGTTCGCATCCACCGACCCAACCGCCCGAACGGTGGCCGAGTGGCTGCGAAGCGCAGGGGCTGCATGAAACAACCAATCGTCATCGTTTGCGCCGGAGGCGGCGGTGTCGGCAAGACGACAACGTCGGCGGCTTTCGCGCTGGCCCTCGCCAAGAGCGGATACCGGGCCTTGATCGTAAGCATCGACCCGGCACGCCGGCTTGCCGACGCGATGGGCGTCGAGCTCGGGACACAGGCTCGAGAGCTTTCGCTCGATTCCGGCGGCGGCCAGCTCTTTGGGCTCATGCCCGACCCCGAGGATGCGTTGCGCACTTTTGTAGGGTTTTTGTTTGCGGAGGAACCCGAGGCGCTCGAGCGGCTGCTCGACAATCGCCTCTACCGCGTGCTCGAAGCCGCGGTGCCCGGAATCCACGAGGTCGCCACGATAAGCCTGACTTGGCGCGCCATCATCGAGCATGAAGTCGATGCGGTGGTAATCGACACGGCGCCCTCTCGTAACGCCGTCGATTTCATCACCTACCCGAAGCGCTTGGCAAAGCTTCTCGGCGGCCGCGCGGTCGGTTGGATGGCTGCGATCGGGAAGCGAACGAGCGTCGCGCCCCAAGAGGACAAGATGGGACGCGTGGAGCAGCTCCTGGTGCGCGCATTGGGTCCCGTCGCGCGGGACGTCGCAGGCTTGTTTTCCGAGATGGCGCGCGTTCGCAAACGCTTCATCCTGCTGAACGAGCACACGAGTGACTTGCTGCTTCGACCCGAGACGCGGTACTACCCCGTCGCTTCTCCAACCGCTGCCGCCAGAGATGATGTCGACTACCTGATTAGGAAGCTTGGCAAGCTCGGCATCGCTCCACAGGCTTTGATCCTCAACTCCGCGTTCGTGCCGGAGCGCGACTGGGTTCAGGTGCTCGAAGCTTCGGGCGAGACCACCCCGGCAGTCGACGACGTTCTTTCGACGCTCAACGATGAACGGGCGACGCGCAACCGTGCCGCTTCGCGCATCACGGATGCGTTCTCGACGAAGTATCCGGGCTTGCCCCAGCTTCGCCTGCCGTTCCTCGAGTCTGTCGAGCCGCGGAGCATCGTCCACGCGCTGTCGCAGAGCTTCGACATTGCCGCGCTGCTCGAGCGCTAGCTCGAACCACAGCTACCAGGTCTGGCTCCGAGCCCATGCCTCGAGCCGGACCATGCCCTCTGCGTAGCTGACCTCGGGATCGTAACCCAAGTCCCGACGGGCCGCGGAGATGTCGTACCAATGCGCGGTCGAGAGTTGGCTCACCAAGAACCGCGTTACCGGGGGCTCCGACTGCAGCTTGAACGTGTTCCATATGGCCTCGGCCACGGTGGCGGCGAAGCGGGCGAGGGGGGCTGGAACGGTTCGCGTGACGGGCGGCAGGCCCGCCGCGTCCAGCATGTCGTTGATGAACGCCGGGCCTTCGAGCGGTTCGCCCTGCGTGATGAAGTAGGCCTTGCCCGCGACCGGAGAGCCTGGTGCGAGTCGATCGCATGCCAACAGATGGGCTGCGACCGCGTTGTCGATGTAGGTCGTGTCGATCTGCTGCGGCTCCCCGACCATTCGTAGGCGCCCGGCTTTGGCGCGGGCGACCAGCCGTGGCAGCGCCGAGCTGTCCCCAGGGCCCCAGACCAGATGGGGCCGAATCGCGACCGTCGACAGCGAGTCGCCGTTGGCGGCCAAGACCTCCTGCTCCGCAAGGGCCTTGGTTGCCGGGTAGTGCGCTTCGAAGTGGGAGGGGTAGGGCGCGGATTCATCGACACCGGACACCGCGTCTCCCGAGTGCACCACGCTCGGCGTGCTCGTGTAGACGAGCTTCGGCACGCGATGCTGTTTGCACCCGTCGATGACATGGCGCGTGCCGAGCGTGTTTACGTCGAAGAATGTTTCGTACGGGCCCCATAGGTCGATGTGCGCTGCGGTGTGAAAGACGGCGTCGCAGCCCTCGACGGCCGCGGACACCACATCGTGGTCACGAATATCGCCTCGCTGAAGGTCCACGCCCCATTCGCGAAGAATGGGATAGTCGCCGCGACAGAGCACGCGCACGCGCTCACCCCGATCGAGCATCGCCCGCACGATCGAACGGCCGATGAAGCCTCCGCCGCCGGTCACGAGGATGGTCATGATGGGCCTTTGGCCTCGACCCACTTCGCAAGCTTTTCGCGTCCAATCTTCGCGTTGTGCCGAATGTCGACCGGGAAGCTCGGGTGCCGGACGAAGCGCGAGATACGTTTTACCTGCGGATGCGCCTGGGCGATGCCTCGCAGCTGCTGTTCGATCTCGGACCAGTCAGCTTCGTCGTGTCCAGGCTCGAGCTCGACGCAGAGGGTCGGCATGCCGCGGGCGCCGACGAGCGCGGAGCGATAGACGGCCGGGTGCGCGTCGAAGATCTTTTCGCACGGCACGGTGAACATCGTCGCGCCGTCGACGAGCACGCGGTGACTCTTGCGCCCGCAGAACCAAAGGCGCCCTTCGCGATCGCGCCAACCGACGTCGCCCATGCGGTGCCAGACGAAGTCGCCGTCTCGGATCTTCGATAGTGCTGTGTTGTGCTCGTCTCCGAAGTACGCCTCTGTCACCATTGGGCCGCGAACCGCGATTTCGCCGATCTCCCCGTCTTCGAGCTCGAGATCATCCGAGAAGGCTGGGATCGCGTGGTCGCTGATGCGAATCACCTTCACCTCGATGTCGGGGACCGGGAGGCCCACGCAGACACCGGCTCCCTTTTCCGTCTCGGCCCAGGTCTTTGTGACGATTTCGCGTCCCGGCAGACAGGCCACCGGAAGCGATTCGGTGGCGCCGTACGGCGGAAATACATCGCCGTCGTCGGGCAACATGGCATGCCAGCGGGCGAGCGTTTGCCCCGGCATCGGTGCGCCGGCGGCGATCACGCGGCGCAGGCTCGGCAGCTTGATGCCGTGCTCCTCACCGTATCGACCGACCGTATTGAGCAGCGCCGGAGAGCCGAACATGGTCGTCACCCCGAAACGCTGAATGGGCTCGATGATGTTCCGCGGCTCGACGCCGGCCGGCCGGCTCGGATCCATGTCCGGGATGACCGTCGTCATGCCGAGCGCGGGATCAAAGAGCGCGAAGAGTGGAAACGTAGGCAGGTCGATCTCGCCCGGCTCGATCGAAAACATCTCTCGAATCGCTTTGACCTGCGCGAGGAAGTGACGGTGCCGGTACACGACGCCCTTGGCTGGCCCGGTGCTGCCCGACGTAAACAGGACGGCCGCCACTTCGTCGCCTCCGGTGGGCACCGGCCTCTTGCCTGCCGCGAGCCGCTCTGCGCCGAGCGCTTCGACCTGGGCGAGCGTGTGTTTTCCCAGACCCCAGCCGCCAACGGTAATCGTTCGCTCGACCGATGCCCGCGCCCAGCCAAGAGCGATGCGGGCCGCGTGCGCGACTGGGATCCCGACGAATGCGCTGGGCTGGGCGCGCGCCAAGCACTTGCCCAAGCCTTTGATCCCCAGACCCGGGTCGATCATCACCGGAACCACGCCGGCCTTGAACATCCCAAAGGTGAGGGCGAAGAGCTCGGGGCTCGGTCGCACCATGAGCGCGGCGCGATGGCCGCGTTCGATGCCAACGGCGTGGAGACCGGCAGCGATTCGGCTGCTGCGTTCATCGAGCTCTCGATAAGAGACCTTGGTGTAGATGAGGTCGCCCGCGGCGTCGCGGCGTTTCGTCGGAAAGTAGATGGCCGTCGTGTCGGGCTGCGTCGCCGCCATCTGCGGCAGCACGTCGGCCACCGTCGAAAGCTCTGGACTCATTCGGTGACTCCCAAGAAACTGCGTACGAGTTGCTCGATCTCCTCGGGCGCGTCTTCGAGGACATAGTGACCGCAGTCGGGAAACTGGTGAACCGCCGCATCCGGTAGGGCGCTTTTCCACACCCTCAAGAAATGGTCGTCGAAGACGAAGTCGCGGTCGCCCCAGCAGATCAGCACGGGCCGATCGTTGAACTGATGGAGGTGCTCGCCCACCTCGCGGACTATGGAGAAGCTCGGGTCGCTTTCTTTCAGTGGGATGTCCTGCACGAAGCGAAGCACCGCGCGGCGGTGATCCCAGCTGTCGTAAGGCGCGCAGAGGCCGTCACGCACCGCTTTCGGAAGCCTGACACGGGTCACGGCAAACCGCGTCGCACCCCTCGCAAACGCGTTGAAACCACGCACCAAGAGTGCGCCCGCCTTGGTGTCACGCGCCAACCACAGCGAAGCGGGCAGGCGCTTGGTCGACGGCATCGGAAAAGCCGCGGTGTTCAGCACGACCAGGCGCGCGACGAGATCGGGGTGCCGGTGCGCCCAGCCCATGCCGATCATGCCGCCCCAGTCGTGCACGGCGAGCGTGATGTCTTGGAGGCCGAGCTGCCCGACCAGCGATTCGATGTCCTGCACCCGCTGCTCGAGTCGGTAGGAGTACGCCTCGTCGCCTGGCTTGTCGGACTTCCCGCAGCCGATGTGATCGGGCGCGATGACGCGATGAGTGGGGCTCAGCGCCGAGATCAATCGTCGCCAGTAGAACGACCAGGTCGGGTTGCCGTGAAGCATCAGGACCACCGGCGCGTCGCGCGGGCCCTCATCGACGTAGTGCATCCGGTGACCGGACGGCAAGGTGAGCCAGTGAGGCTCGAACGGATAGAGCTCTTCGGAAACCTTCACGGGCCGCTTACCAGATGATTTCGGACATGCTGCAGTTGAGCCCGGAACCGATGCCCATCAGTGCCACGCGATCGCCCGGCTGAATGCGCCCAGCCTCCGCTGACTTTGAAAGGACCATCGGAACGGCGGCGGGCCCGACGTTGCCGAGCTCTACGTACGCATGCATGAACTTGTCGGTCGGAAGCTCGAGCGCCTCTGCGAGCTTGTCGGTATTCGCCCGACTCACCTGATGCAAGATGTATTCGGCCACGACGTCGGGGTTCCAACCAAGCTCTCGCTTTGCCATTGCGTAGGTCTGTTTTGCGAGCGTGACCCCGGCGATGAGCAGCTCTTTGCTCTTGGTCTGCATCTGGTCGACCTGCCCGCGACAGAGCTGGTGGTGCTCGGTCGCCGCCGACGTCACGCCTCCCACGAAGCGATGCCCATCGGTCACGAGATCGCTCCGGCCGAGGACCATCGCCGCCCCGCCCGACCCAAGCGTGAGCGTGGCAAAGTCATCGCGAAACGTCGCCTCATCGAGATCGGGGTCGTTGAGTCGTGCGATGGTGCTCTCGACGACGAACCGGCTGTTCTCGCCGTCGACAACCAGCCCGTACTCGATTTGACCGCGCTCAATCATGTTCCCGACGATGTCCATGGCATTGAGGAAGCCGAGGCAGGCGTTGCCGAGGTCGAAGTTCATGCAGTCAGGGCCGAGGCCGAGGTTGCTGTGGACGATGCACGACGTCGACGGCTCGATGTAATCCCGGCATACGGAGGTATTGATCACGATTCCCAATCGGCTGCGGTCGATGCCCGCCTGCTCAATCGCGAGCTCTCCCGCCGCCGTCGCCGCCTGCGAAGGTTGGAACTCGGCGCCCCACATTCGGCGCGCTCGGATGCCGGTGACCCCTTCGAGGAAACCAGGCTGGAGGCCCAGCCGCCGCATGGGCCCTGAAAGCTTCGTTTCGAGCTCCTCAGACGTGACGCGGTCGGCCCCATCGACATGGGCGACGCTGGAGATCGAGACCTGATCGAAACGCACCGGGCGACCCTAGTGCGGGCTCGGGGGTGGGACAAGCCCCGGCCCCCGTGCACAGCGTGCGTTGAGATTGCCAAGGAAGCTGCTCACCGAGGAGTCCACTTTCGGGGTCGCTCGTCTTGAGGTATTTATGCGACGGACAGGAAGATGAAAAGAACCCTCCTCAACGTCGCGGCCGTGCTGTTGCTTGCTATCGCAGCGTTCGGCTATTTCCTCCTTCGGCCGCTCTCCCAGGTGCCGGTTCCGGCTGACTTCCAATGTTACGACATCGGGCAGGGGGCGTACGTGCCCCTCGATGCGTCGACCCATGCCTTCGGTGTCGGACTTTCGTACGCGGGTCACATCGAGGAGACGGCCTCGTCGTTCGATCCCGACGCCGCGCCGCCGGTTTTCGTGAAGAGTCGCATTAGCTTTGCGCGGTCGGGCGCCGAAGTGCCGTTCCCAACCCCGGCGCTTCTCATCGAAAGCGCCGATTCGCTCGAGCTCGGGCTTGGGGACACCCTTCGCAGCGACTTCCCCGACCTGGCCCCGTTGCTCGACTACGAAGTCGAGATGGGGATGGTCTTGCTCGAGGACATCGACCCGTCACGGCTCGACGACCCGAGTTTCGCGCCGCGGCTCGGGTTCTTCATCGCCAACGACCTTTCGGCGCGGTCGATTGGCATTCTCGGCGAGGGACGACCGAACCGTCACGCGTACTGGGGCCTATCGAAGAGCTTCCCCGGCTTCATGCCGGTTGCGGACAAGGCCTGGATGCCTGAGCAGCCCATGCCCAACGGCATTCCGTGCGTAGACATTGAAAGCCTCGTCAACGGGGAAGTTCGTCAGCACCAGTCGACCGCGGATCTGATCTACACACCGGCCGAGATGCTGCGCTTCGTTCACGCCAAGTTTCCCGAAGCGCTGCTCTCGAAGGGCACGATCGTGCTCACGGGCACTCCCGGAGGCGTTGCCATGAGCACGCCTCGCTGGCTGGTGCGCTTGAGCAACCTCGTAGGCCTGAGCCGCTTTCGCAAGCTCGCTACCAAGCTCGACGGCGACACGTCGCGCTTCCTCGAGGTCGGCGATGAGGTGACGGTGCGCGGCCAAGGGCTCGGCAACGTCAGCGTGACCATCACCGCGCAAAGCGCCGGTGCGCCCTAGTAGACGCGGTCGCGTCGCGAGATATCAGCGATTTTGATGACCCGCATCTCCGGGAGGAGGTCGGTCTCGGCAAGCAGCGTACGGAGGACGATCTGGCCGCGCGGCCTGCCCTCGGTGCTGATCCAGTTTTTCACGCCCGGATTCTCTCCGCAGGCGTAAATCCGAAACGAGCCGTCATCGTCGTACACCGTCTGGCGATTGTTCAGCGCCACCGGATGGTGCCGGTAGTCCCCCGATTGAAGGTAGTGGTCGAAGACCTGACACGACCAGTACCGGCACGGGACGTCTTTGCCTTCGATGACAATCGCTTCGTCGTCGGCGAGCTTGAACGAAACGCCCGAGTAGCCGATGCCCGGGCCGGGCAGATTGTTGGCGACCACCTTGGGGTCGATCATCTCGAAGACCTCATCGGGCGAGTACTCTTCGTGCTCTCCTTCTTCGACGGCAAGCTTCCCATCCGCCCCGATTCTCGTCGGCGCCGAGGGCGCGTCGCCCTCGTACTCGATCATGCTCATGCCCACGATCGCCGACACCCCCAAGCCCGCGTCGACGGTGTCGTGCATGAACGCGATGAGCCGGTCGAGCCCCGCGGAGAGCTCACCGACGGAGTACTCGCTTGGAGGTGGCACCTCGTCGAGGCATTGGATGTTCATGATGGCAGGGCGGTACCTGCCCTGGTCGACCTCGATCACGCACTCGGGGAAATACTGCCGGGTCATGATGAAGGGCTCGTTGCCCTGGAGCGCTAGCCAGTTCTTCGCGCCATCGGGGCGTTTGGCGCTGATGTGAATCGTTGCATGCTCAGCGTCGCCGTCTCGTTCGAAGGCGATGTCTTTGTCGATCAAAAAGCTCACCATCGAACGCATGCCTTCGTCATCGCTTGCATAGACGACGATCGAGAAAAAGATGTCGTCGCCCCGCCGAATCGTGAACTCGTAGGAGAGGGATCCGTCGAGCTTTGCGTCGTGGTAGAGCGTGTCGGGGCCGTCGCCGACGAAGCTCCGAAGCGGAGTGAACGCGCGCGTCAGTACCGGATGGCGGCGATCGGCCTCCATCTCGAGCTCTTGGCCTGCGGCGATGAGGGAGGCCAGATAGCGAAAGCCGTCTGCTCGCTCTCGGGGGCTTCGCGCCCCGATGGGCCCGACGATTTTGTCGCCGACTTCCTTGAGCCGATCGGCAAAGCGATTCCATGCGGCTTGGCTTGGGCTGATTTTGTCCGGCATCGGTGCTCTTCGGTTAGCGCGCCTGGCGACCTCCCGTCAAGCTTCCAAAAATGCACGCAGTGGCGTTACAATGAGCACGCATCGGGCAGGCGAAAGAATTGAGACGGGTTTGATGACACAAAGATCTAGGCGCTGGCGATCGGCGCTTGCAATCCTTGGTTTGGTTTCGCTGGTCGCGTCCTGCAACGGCGATGGGAGCGGCACCAGCAGTACGGCAGCATCAGTCGATGCGCCCGATGCGCTTGGGGCCTACGCGGTGGGTCATACGACGTTCATGCTGGTCGACGACGCGCGTGATGGTCGCGAGCTGATCGTCAATGTCTGGTACCCCGTCGATGCGGCCGATGCAGCAACGGGGCCTCTGACCGAATACCCTCTCCAATCGGTCTTCACGCTTGCCTCGGAGGTAGCCGTCGATGACCTTTCGGTTTCTTCGGAGGGTCCGCTTGCGTTCTTGGTCTTCTCGCACGGCTTTGGTGGGATCAACACGCAGTCCACGCAACTGATGGAAGCCTTGGCCAGCCACGGCTTCATCGTCGCTTCGCCGGAGCACACCGGGAATACGGCACTCGACGGAAGCGACGAAAGCCCAGCCGAGAAGCGCGTCCCGGATGTCTCGGCGGTCATCGACGAGATGTTCGCACGCTCCAACACCGCTGGCGATGCATTCGAAGGTCGCATCGACGAATCCAAGGTCGGCGTGCTCGGGCACTCGTTTGGCGGAACCACCGCGATGGGCATGGTCGCCGGCTGGGCGGGCGCGGACGCGGACCCGCGCGTCAAGGCCATTGGGGTCATCGCCGGGGGCGTCGGAGCAAGCAGCTTCGGTGACGGAGCGCTCGCGGCGGTCACCGAGCCCACCATCCTCTTCGTCGGCACCTTGGACCCGAACGCGCTCGAAAATCACAACTACGCGTTCGATCGAATGCCGAATGCGGAACCGCTTTTCAAGGTCGAGGTGACCGGCGCCAATCACACGCACTTCGCAAACGTATGTGCGATTGGAAACCTGCTGATCGACGAGCTCATGTTTCCACAGGACAGCTGGGCCACGTTCGGCGCAGAGGCGCTGATACAGCCGTACAACGACACCTGCACCGATGATGTCTTTCCCATCGCTGAAGCGCACAGGCTCCAGAACCTCTACATGGTGGCTCACTTCAAGCGCTATCTCCTCGAACAAACCGGCTACGACCGGTTTCT
>CBESWY010000043.1:0-15684 GCA_965533395.1 uncultured Myxococcales bacterium | reverse complement strand
TCGGCACACTGGTAGTAGATGTCGTTCCCGGGCGTCGTATACGGTGGCTTGTCGTACATCACCTGGATGACCTGAAGCGTGCAATTGTCGCACGTGAGCTCGGGTAGGGTGACGGTTGCCACGTAGTCGCGCTCCCCCTGACCTTTGTCGATGATGCCGTCGAGGAGCACGGTGTCGTTGGCGTAGAGCGCCATCATCGTCGCGGGATCCACGAAATCGTCGACGCCGTCGTCGTCGAAGGCAATTCGATAGTGCCCCGGATGATCGACGTATTCGTCCCAACGCACCTCGATCGTCTCGCCGGGTTCGTAGTACGTCACGTTGGTCGTCCGTTCGCCGCCGCCGGCTCCGCAGGGACCGGTCTTGAGGGTCTCGGGACCATAGCGCGACGTGGGGACGTCCAGCCCCAAGTGGGCGCGCGCGTACGCCGGTGAAAGCGTCGCGAAGGCGATGAAGAGCGCGAGGCACGAAAATCGCATGAGAACATCCTAACGTAGCGATCGGCCGCAGGCACGCTCCTGCGGCGCCTTGATCGCATCATCTTCACGGGCCAAACAGAACCCTATGTTTCGGATTGCCCTGATCCTGTCGCTTCTTGTGGCTGTGCCGGCGTGCACGGGCTCGAAGTTGAATGAAGCAGAGTGGAAAGCGGCAGGCGCCGAGGCGGTGCTTCCGCTCAAGCAGAGCCTCAAAGGCGCGCTGGTCAGCGGGCTGGAGCAGGGACCGGTGGCCGCGATTTCGACGTGTCGAGTCGAGGCGCCGAAGCTCGCCGCCGAAGCGAGCCTCGGGGGCGTCAAAGTCGGCCGCGCCAGCGGGAAGCTTCGCAACCCGGGCAACGCCGCCAAACCTTGGATGCAGTCGATCCTCGACGTCTACGAGACCGACCCCGAGCGTCGAGAACCGGCGGTGGTCGCGATCGACAAGAACACAGTCGGCTATGCCGAGCCGATTTTCATGCAGCCGCTCTGCGTTACCTGCCATGGCGCGACCCTTGCGCCGAACCTTCAAACGAAGCTTGGTGAGCTCTACCCGACCGACCAAGCGACGGGATATGCCGCGGGCGACTTCCGCGGCATCTTCTGGGCTGAGCTTCCCCGCAACTAGTCTGCGGCCGGGCTCAGCCCATCGCGGCGACGCGCTCGGGCTCGATGTAGTAGAGGACGCGAACTTCGCCGGGTTGTCGGAATGGGTATTCGTCGACACCCATGTACTTCTTGGCCATTCGGTTGATGTGTTCGTCCGCGCCTTCGTTGGTGATCTTCGCGACGCGGCCACGAATCATGAGAGAGCGATAGGGGTTCTCCGGGTCGGTCACGGAGATGGCGACCCGCGGGTCGCGGCGGACGTTACGGTCCTTGAGCCGCCCTTCAGCGGAGTTGACCAAGATCGTCGGCCCGTCGGTGTCGACCCAGACTGCGCTGGCCTGGGGGCTGCCGTCAGGCATGATCGTCGACAGGTGCGCGAAGGCAGGCTTATCGAGGATGTCGGTATGTGATTCGGGTATCTGCTTCATGAGGATTCTCCTGCGGCCTCGAGGCCCCGCGCTTGCTCGGATGGTTCGCTTCCAAACTGCTGCTCCATGATACAAGGGCAACAGCAACGCTGGAAGTGCCAATGCAGAGTCATTTCTTCAATCGCTACGTCGAGCTCGACCCGTTTCTCGATGAGGCGCACGCGCGCTCGCTGGTTCAGCTCTGTGAGGATTTTGGCAACTACGGCATGTATTCCGAGGAGGGCCTCAACGACGGTATCGGAGAGGGGCTGCCGCAGCGCTTCGACGCCGCCTTCAATTTCCTGCGCACCGGCGGCCGGTTGGGGCTTCGTGATGCCGATCTCGGTACGCTCGTCGCGCGAACCAACTACTTTCGTGAGACATATGCGTATGGCGATCAGGTTTTCGCACCAGGCATCGAGGCCTTGTACCAGAACCAACGCCTGATCGAGGCTGCCCGAGAAATCTTCGATCGCCCCATCATCGAACCCGCCATCGTTTATGCGAACCTCTTGCTTCCGGGGCAGGAGCTCGCGGTCCACACCGACGTGCCTGAGTTTCGCGGACTCAATCGGAAGCTGCACCCGCAGTGGCTCATCGTCGTTGCGCACCACTCTGGCCTCTTCGACGACTATCGCATGCCGATCGCGACCTCCGTCTCCTGGTACCAGGACACAAACGGTGGCGAGTTCGCGTTCTACCCGGATGGCATCGACGGTGTGGCGAGAGCCTATGACGTGCACTTCAACACCGCGGTCATCATGGACACCGACAGCGTATTTCACGGCGTCGATCGCGTAACGGAGATCGACCGGCCGATTCCGAAATTCCTTCCGCGCATGCGCCTCTACGCTCTAGGCGACGGCAACTGGGTCGTGCGCGACGGTCAAGAGGAAGTCGGTCGTTATCGATGGGACGACATGCGTTTTTCGATCTCGTGGAAAGCGTACTGCTTCCGCGATGATGCCGAGCGCGAAGCCTGGCGACATCAGACGAACGACTTGGACGCGAACACCGTGCTCGACACCCTCTGCGCCGACCTGACGAAGCGCGGACGGATCAACGGCAAGCGCCCTCCAAACCGCGAGCTCGCCGAGCTTCTCGTCGACGAATACGTGAAATTCCCCCCGCCTTCGGTGGGTTGAGAGGCGCACCGGTGCAGGCTCGGGCGCAGGACCGGCCGAGCTGATACACCTCCGAGCAGATGGGTTTCTACGATCGCTACATCCTTCCCCGGGCCATCAACCTCGCTTGCTCCTCCAAGCCGAACATGAAGCAACGAGAGAAGATCGTGCCGCTTGCCGAGGGCGAGGTTCTCGAAATCGGAATGGGAAGCGGCCTGAACCTAGGCTTTTATGACCGCAAGAAGGTCCACAAAGTTTGGGGACTCGAACCTTCGGAAGGGATGCGCCAGCTCGCGCGAAAGAACTTTGATGGGGCCGATCTCGAGATTGAAGTCATCGATCTCCCCGGCGAGGAGATCCCCCTCGACACGAACAGCGTCGACACGGTGGTTGTTACCTATACGCTGTGCACGATCCCTGACGCGCAGCGCGCGCTTCGTGGCATGCACCGCGTTTTGCGCCCCGGCGGCAGACTGCTCTTCTGCGAGCACGGCTTAGCCCCAGACGAGGCTGTTCAGAAGTGGCAGCACCGAATCAATCCGGCCTGGCGCATGTTTTCCGGCGGCTGTAACGTCAATCGAGACATCCCCGATTTGCTGCGATCGGGCGGTTTCCGCATCGACGTCGACGAGCGAATGTACATTCCTGGGGTCCGCGTTCTCTCCTACAACTACTGGGGTAGCGCGCTTGCCGATTAGATCCGCTATGCTGATGCTCGGTGGGGAAGCTGGTTGCATCTTTGTGCCTGGTCGGCGGTGTTGCCGCCTGTGCGGCGTCGCTCGGGCTTCTGCCTGAGGACTACGTCATCTTCGAGGCGCCCCGCCAGGTGGTCTTCGGCGCCGGAGCGGTGTCTGTCTTGTCCGGTTTCTTGCTGCTCGCGCGCGACCACCGAGCCTCCGACGCGGTGACGACGGTCATCTTGCTGGGCATCGCCGCGTTCGCCGGCTGGCTCACCTTTTATGCTCCGGATGGGACCATCGAACGCTATCTTCCGTTCATTCCCACGGAGGTCAACGACGCGCTTGCGCGCCTGCTGTTCGGTCTGGGCGCGGCTGCGACATTTATCATCGCCATCTGGGCGTTGCGGCGCCTTTTCCGCTGACCTCGTCGGCTGAATCGACTACCGGAGGCGTTTCGGTGTCTGAATCGACCCTGATGGCGGGCAAAGGGAGCCGACGGCACGGCGGTTGGCCCAAACCCTTACGCGGAGCGGCCGGTTTTTGGTCGGAGACCGGTTTGCGATATCCTGTAGGGCAGCCGCATCTGGCAAGAGGGGGATACCGTGGGCAAGTTTTCTAGAACGTTTTCGTTGATGCGGGCATCGTGGGAGGTGCTCAAGCAGGACAAGGAGCTGCTCGTGTTTCCGCTCCTGTCTGCGATCGGGTGCATGCTGGTTCTGGCTTCGTTTGCCGCACCGATCCTTGCTCTGACCGATTGGCAGGCGGCTAGCGAAAGCATGACGGCAGGCACGGTCGAAAGCTTGAGCGGGTCCGGCGGGAACCTTTCCGGAGAACCGGCCCTGCACATCTTCGGCTTGTTTCTGTTCTACTGCTGCAACTACTTCGTGATCATCTTCTTCAACGCTGGCCTCATCGCCTGCGCGGAAATTCGCATGGAGGGCGGCGACCCAACCGTCAGTGACGGCCTTCGGGCAGCCTGGGCTCGACTGCCCGCGATCCTTGGTTGGGCGCTCGTTGCCGCCACCGTGGGCCTCGTGCTTCGGATGATCGAAGAGCGCTCCAACTTGGTTGGTAAGATCGTCGCTGGCTTGTTGGGCGTAGCCTGGTCGCTCACGAGCTTTCTCGTGGTTCCGATTCTCGTGATCGAGAACGAAGGTCCACTGAGCGCGCTCAAGCGCTCGGCTTCCATGCTCAAGAAGACCTGGGGTGAGCAGCTCATCGGCAACTTCAGCTTTGGCTTGATTTTCTTGCTCCTGGCGCTGCCGGGCATTCTGTTCTTGGTGCTAGGCTTTGCAGCCCAAAGCGCAGTGCTCATCGTCGTGGCAGTCGTCTACTTCACCGTCATCGCGCTGGCGCAGTCGGCGCTCCAGGGCATCTTCCAAGCCGCCCTCTATCTCTACATGCGAGATGGCAAGGCCCCTGAAGGGTTTGACACCAGCGCCTTGGAGGCGTCGATCGGCCATCGCTGAGCCGCAGAGGATCGTGATACGCTGGCCCAGACGGCCGGCCGGCCGCGAGAGGAGAGTAGGAAATGGACGGAGGGGACGGAAGCTTCTTTGGGTTGATCATTCAGCTCGCGGTCATCGCGTTCTTCTTCTGGGTGCTTTGGAAGATCTTCGAGAAAGCGGGCAAGCCGGGTTGGGCGGCGATTGTTCCGATCTACAACGTGATCGTTCTTCTCGAAATCGTTGGACGCCCTTGGTGGTGGATCATCCTCTTTCTCATTCCGCTGGTGAACGTCGTCGTTGGGTTCCTCGTCGCGCTCGACCTGTCGAGGTCGTTCGGCCACGACCTGGCGTTTGCCTTGGGTCTGTTCTTCCTCGGATTCATCTTCTATCCGATTCTGGCTTTTGGTGGCGACAGCTACCAAGGCCCGGCGGCTGCCACCTAGCGCTCGCGACGCCGAGAAGGGTTACTCGAAGGTGAGTCGTACGCCGCCGCTGAAGGTGTACCTTCCGTTCGACGCTTCAAAATCGTCGGTGGCGGCGAAGCGCGTCGCGAAGTAGATCGCGGCGGGGCCGGCCAACACGCTCAGGCCCGGGCCGCCCCCGACGCCAGTGACAGTGTCGCCACCCGACTTGCCAAGCACCACGTCGAGCTCCGCGCTGATCGACAGCAGACGAACGAGCTTGATGTCGATGCCGTATGCAGAAGCCCAGAGAAACGGCCCACCGGAGGAGGTTTCGAGTATCGCCCCTTGGCGGCTGCGGAACAGAACGCGATCGACGAGTAAGTAAGAGCCTTCAATCGCGGGCGCAAATCGCGTACGCACGACGCTCCTGCTTCCCTCCGCGCTTGGGAACCATACGCCGAGCTCCGTGTAGAGCGAGAAGTCTCGGCGCATGAAAATGCGGTAGCCGCCCCAGACGAGAATCCCCTCGTCTCGGACGGGCACGGGAGAAACCCCGGAACGGTGCACATCGACGGGGATGGCGATGCCGATGCGAGCGCGTCGAACCGGTGCGATCTCGCCGCCGAGGCTCAGCCGCCATTTGCCATTGTCGGATTTTGGGTCGCCGAGGTAAGCAATCGTTGCGAACGGGCCCGAGCCTTCGCGTCGGTCGTTCGTAAGCCCGAGAACGTTCGGCGTGAGCATCAGGCCGAGGGCTTCGTTCGGTGCGAAATCCAGTCGCTCGGCTTCGATCACGTCGAATCGGAGGGACGCAAGCACCGCTGCGTCGTCTGCCGGTCCGGCTACCAGCTCGAGCGCGAGCGCGTCAGGGCTTTCCTTGGTCGCGCTGAGCTCCATCGTGGTCGCGTTCTCGCTGCTGGAAATTCCATCGAGAACGAGCCCATCGGCGGCTCGAAAACGCGCGTCATCGGGCAGAGGGAGCTCGCTTTGCACGGCTACTGTCAGGCGCATGGGAACTTCGTCTCGAACGAGCGGCGCGTTCGTCTCCGGCTCTAGGATTTCCAAGACGGGCGCCACGACGGCAACTTCGACCGCGGGCGCAGCGGCGCCATCGTCGCTCATGCAGAGCACTTCATAGACGCCAGCCTCGGCCAATTCGAACGATGCAGCCTTTTCATGGCTTCCGGTGCCGCAGCGAAATCCGCCGGGGGAGATGACTTTGGTGCCCGGAAGCACCCGGGCCGGCAGGGGCGCTTCGCTTGAGTCGCCGAGCGCTGCGACTGCAGTTTCGTTGGCGTCTTGGCCGGGAAAATCGAATTGAACCAAGTGCACGTTCATCGGATGCGCCGCAGATTGCGGACTTTCGAATCCATCGCCGTCAATGCTCGAGACGCGGGCGAAGTAGACCCCTTCGGGCAGTCGGTGAATCTCGAAGCTCGTGACCGAGGAAGGCACCGTCGTCGCCACGACGACTTCGCCTCCTTCGCGATCCTTGGCGATCTCGACGTGGTACGAGGCGGCGGCCTTCACCGAGCTCCACGCGCCACGCACGGTGCCTCCCTCGGTGCGAATACCCGAGAAAATCACCGCGAGCCCGCTGTTCCAACTGGGTGTTGGGGGCAGAGGTTTCGGCTTGCTCGGGCGAGGGGTGCCCTTGGGTACTTTGGAACCGAAACCTGGTTTTACGCGGACCGCTTCGCCCGTCGACACCTTGAACTGGGCCTCACCACCTTCGTGGTTCGAGAGAAGGCTCGTGCCCTCATCGTCGACGCTGAGAACGGAGCTTCCTCCGTCGAGACCCGCCTCGGCGGTCGGCGTCTTCACCTCCAGACGAAACTCGCTCAAGCGGCTTCGGAGCGTGCCGCGCTCCAAGGTTGCTTCCGTGGTCTTGCGCCGCGCCTCGCGGTACACGCCTCCGTAGATGATGATGAGCGTGTTTTGTCTCATCTGCACCAGAGATCCGTCCTGAAACTTCACGTCCGCGGACGCTCGCTCCAGCGTGTTGACACGCCATCCGCGGTAGAGCTCCTTGCCCCGCCGCGCGCGTTCCCACTCGGGCTTTTGCGGCGCTCGCGCTTGCACGGTGCGCTGCACGTCGGTGAGGAGGGCGTCGGGGCCTTGCTCGAGCCGCGGCATGATGAGCACCTGGCCCGGCACCAAGCGGTGCGGAGTGGGGCCCATGTTCGGGTTGTGCTTGTGGATCAGATCCCAGCGTCGCTTGTTGCCGAAGAGCCGCTCGGCGATGCCCGCGCAGGTGTCCCCGGGTTGAATCCGGTATTCGTACGTCTCCGGAGGCTCCGCGGCCTGGGCCGCTCCGACCGATCCGGTGCCCACGACGATGCCGAACATGGTCAAGCTTGCGATGTACCTCAGCAATGTATCCTCCTTACCCCTTTCGAACCGCGCGCCACACCTTTCGGGCGATATCCTCGGGCGGGCACGGCTGAATCACGACTTCCGACGCACCGGCGCGAAGCATGTCCGCGAGCCGTTCAATATCTCCGGGGTCCGCGTCGCTCACGACGGGGAGCCCGGTGTCTGCCAAGGCCGCAACCTGCGTGGCAGTCGCGCCAGGTGCAAACACAGCCAGGAAGCCCAAGGGAATGTCCTCCGGCTCGGCGTCGATCGCCACCGCCTCGATCCCATTGGCCGCAAGCCCGAGTGCCAGCTCCGCTTCGACGCCACCGCACACGGCAATCTTGATGTTGGAACCGAACCAGGCGTCCCCATCCATCGTGGCACCGTCATCTTCGACGGGAGGCGCTGACACCATGCGCGCCGGCCTACCGTGCAGCCGGTCGCCGGTCGCCTCTCCCTTTCGCTGAGGCGCGTTTGGGTCGAGCAAGCGCAGCGTTTCGAAGACTCCCTGCGAAGACGGGCGGTCCAAGGGGGACTTGGCCAGCATGGCAAGGATGAGCTCGTCGAGCGCGCTTGGAATCTTGATCTCTGGAGCGCGGTCGCGAATCGAAAGCGGGGCGACGAACAGGTGCTGCGAGAGGACAACGGCGTGCTTTCCGTCGAAGGGCGGCTTCGATGTCAACATCTCATAGAGCATGCAGCCAAGCGAGTAGATGTCGCAGGCTGGGGAAAGGTTGACCCCTCGCGCTTGCTCCGGAGACAAGTAGTCGGGCGTGCCGAGCCCTTCGCCGACGCGGGTCAGCCGCCCTGACTCTTCGCTTTCCAAGATGTACGCAAGCCCAAAATCGACCACCACAGTTCGCTCGCCGTCTTGGGTTCGGTCCAAAATGATGTTCTCCGGCTTGAGGTCCCGGTGAATTAAGCCGATGGACGCAGCCGAAGCAAGGACGCTGGCTACATCCGTTGCGATTTGGCAGGCACGGCGTGGGCTGAGCGGCGGGAGATCGAAGTCGACCAGCGAACGAAGGCTCAGGCCATCGAGAAGCTCCATCGCCAGGTACATCGTGTCTTCGTGGGTTCCAAAATCGTAAATTTCGACCGCATTCGGGTGCCTCAGCGCGGCCGCCACGCGGGCCTCGCGTTCAAAGCGACGCCGGGCCATTGGTTTCGCTGCGTCTTCCGGAGCGATCACTTTGATCGCGACCGAGCGTCCGAGCCCTCGTTGCTTCGCTGCGTAGACCGTTCCCATCCCGCCCGAACCGATCTGGCGTTCGATCACGAATCGGTTGGCGATGACGGTTCCCGGCGCGAGATCTCCTCGCTTCATCGAGCCACTCCGTTCATACCCGGACCTCGAAGAGCTTGACGGGGTCCCTGCGGCCGACGAGTTGTCTGGGCCCCAGCGAGGAGTACTCGAAACCGTCGCCGGCCGAGATCTTCGTGGCGTGTGTAACCAGAATCTGCTGCGGTCGAGCGATGGATTCGAGCCGGGCCGCGACATTGACGACGTCTCCGATCGCCGTGTACTGCATTCGGGTCTCGGAGCCCACGTTGCCGACGACTGCGTGCCCCGAGTTGATCCCGATCGCCAACTCGACGGTCACGCCGAACTTCTCCCGCCAGCCCTGATTTCCCGCCTCGAGCCAGCGCATCATATCTTCGGCGGCAGCGATCGCTCGGGCGGCGTGGTCTGGTTGGAGCTGGGGCGCGCCCCAGATGGCCATCACGGAATCCCCGATGAACTTGTCGACGGTGCCTTCGTACCGGAAGACGATCTCGGTCAGGATCGTAAACAGCTCGTTGAGCAGGCCGACCGTTTCCTCGGCTGCGAGCGAGTCGGCGATCGGTGTAAACGCGACGACGTCGGCAAAGAGCACCGAAATTTCGCGCCGCTCGCCGCCGAGATTCATGTCCTGCTCGCGACGAACCACCCGGTCGACCAGATCCGAATCGAGATACCGCCGAAGGTCTCGCCGTATCGCCTCTTCCTCGCGAATTCGCACTTCACTCGCTTGTAAATCGGCGGCCGCGGAGCTGAGCACGTCTCCCAAGACCGCCAGCTCGTCCCGCGTATTTACCGTGACCCGTCGATCGAAACGGCGTGCGGCCAGGTCGTCCGCGAAGGTCGAAAGCTGCTGGATGGGCCGAGTGATCTGCCGCGCTACGGCGAAGGCCACCATCAGCGCGATGATGATGGCGATGAGGCTGACCACGAACACTACGCGCCGCATGGTGTTGACCGAGGCATACGCGAAATCACGTGGGATCTGGGTCACGATCGCCCAGGGGCGGGTTTGAAGCCCGCTCACGGTGCCCACCATCTCGGTGCCATCGGCTTCGACGTACTCGCCAGACTTGACCATTGCTCCGGCAAACCTGCTGGTGTCAACCCCTTCGAGCGCACCTGCGCCACGCGCAGAGGCGAGCTCTCGTGACTGATCTACGCGAGAGTGCGCGAGGATGCGCATGTTGTCATCGATGACGAACAGCGAACCGGGTAACCCCTCGAGGCGCTCGATCGACAGCTGCTCGACCCGCTGCTGCACGCGCCGAAGCGAGACCAAGCTCCCTACGAAGCCCGTCACCACCTCCGCCCTGCGAATGGGGAGCACCAGCAGGACTCGGGGGCCTGTTTTGCCTGGGACCGCAGCACCGGTGACCACGTTTTCAGCGGCGGCCGCCTCACGGATATCCTCGGAGAGCCGCTCCGGCGGTTTGACGTCTTGTGCTGACGCTTCGCGAATCACATCCACCAATTCGCCGTTGAGCGCGTAGACGCCGACGTGGTCGATCGCTTCATGCGCGGCGACGAGATTGATCGCGAGCTGAATCGCGACGGACTCGGGAAGGTCGATGTTCGTCAAGACACGCCCAACCGCTTCGAGTCCGTTCTCTGCTTCTCCGAGCTCTGATTCGATCGTCCGCGACAAATCGCCAGCCACCGAAAGCTGGTACTCCCGGGTCATCGTGCGCACCGTCTCGCTTGCCTCGCTCATCAAGGCGTACCCCAGCGCCGTAAGCGGCACGATCGTGAGCAGTGCGCCGAGGACCGTGAGCTTGGTGCGGAACGGAAATACCGCCGGTGTGCCCATGTAATTTCAATAACATAACAATGCGGGCGCGGCACCGGGCGCTCAGGTGTTCAGCCGGGCTGGTCACGCCGACCGACTGACCGAGGCCTCGCCATGCTCACAGAAAGAAATCGAAGAAAATGGCGTACATGACGCTGGCCACGACCAGGCTCAGGAAGGTGACTGGCAAGCCGAAGCGCAGCCAGCTGCTGGGCGTCACCCGCGCCCCCGGGATACCGCAGTTCTCCGACTCGGTGACCACGATGATGTTTGCCGTCGCGGCGATGTGGGTGCCGTTGCCACCCAGGGCAACCCCAAAGGCCAAGGCCCACCAGAGCGGAGTGATGTTGACGCCTTTGGATTCGAGCCCGCCGATGATGGGGATCATGGCGACGGTGAACGGGATGTTGTCCACGACCGCGCTGAGCGCAGCGGAAATCCACATGAGGAGCAGGGCGGCCACCAGCGGCTTGCCTGCCTCTTGGGCCAGGACGGCGAGCTTGTAGCCAACTAGATCGAGCAGGCCGGATTGTTCTACGCCGCCCACGATGATGAACAGGCCCGCGAAGAAAACCAATACCGACCAATTCACCTGGCCGAACAGTTTGTCTGGCGACGGTCGCAGCAGCGCGAGAGCAAGTGCCAAGCCGATGAATGCAGCGTACGCCGGGTACATATGCAGGCGGTGATGAGTGAAGAACAATACGATGATGACGCCCAGCGCGACCAGAATTCGCTTCAAGGCCGGCATGTCTCGAATCGCGCGGCCTTCGTCCAAATCGATGGGTTTGACCGCCCGATCGCTCGCCAGCTGCTTGCGAAACATCAGCAGCAACAGCCCCGTCGTGAAGACCCAAACTACGGCAATGGGCCAGCTCATGTGTACGAGAAAGTCGTTGAAACTAAGGCCGGCCGCACTGCCGATCATGATGTTGGGGGGATCGCCGACCAGGGTCGCTGCGCCGCCGATGTTCGAGAGCATGGCCTCGGCAACGAGGTAGGGCATTGGGTTGAGCTTGAGGATGCGCGTGATGAGCACCGTGAGCGGCGCGAACATGATGATCGTAGTGACGTTGTCGAGGAACATGCTGATCACGCTGACCGCGAGACCCAAGTAGACCATCAGCAGCATTGGCCTCCCGGCCGCGAGCTTGGTCACGCGGATCGCGGCATACTCGAAGGCGCCCGTCGGCCGCAGCATCGCCACGACCAGCATCATGCCAAGGAGCAGGAAGATCGTGTTGGCATCGATCGACTCCAAGGCGGCTTCCTCGGAATAGAAGCCCCGTGCCATGCCGACGCCGATCATGACGACCGCGCCGATGATGGCGGCATTTGCGCGGTGCAAAACCTCGCTAAAGATGAGGGCGTACGCCGCGAGCAGAATGCCTGCCGCGATGTACATGTTCGCATCGAGGGAAGTGGCTGCGACGTCCACGGTTCAGCGTTCTCGCACCTTGAGCATCAGCGATGCGATCCACATACGGGTAACGATCCCCTTGTACTCACCGCCATCGACGACGAAGGCATAGCTGCTGTTGAAGTGCTCCATCATGGCGAGGGCCTTCACCACCGGGGCTGCAGAAGTCACGACGGCCAACGGCTCCAGCACAAAGTGCTCCGCAGGCATCTGCAATACCTCCTTGGCCCAGACGTCAGGGATTCGTATGGCTTCGATCATGTCACCGAGGAGATGTGCGCCCTTGACCATGAACTCGGGGATGCAGGTCATCTTGAGCGTGTGCCGAAGCGACACTCGGCCGATCACCTCATCCCTGTCGTTGCAGAAGGGGATGCCGGGAACGCGGTGGGTCACGCACTCTTCGAACACCTCGGCCACGGTCATGCCGACTCTGGCGACGCGGGTCAAAGTGATGACTTCCTCTAACTCGAAGTGGGGTGGGTCGGTCATGCTCCAGCTCCTTGGGCTCGCGCCCCGCAGCCTATGTGGGCTTCAGGCCAGAAGCACCCAAAAAGAACCGTGGCGACATCCACGGGCCCCGAGCCGCGTCCATGCGCAAATCCTGCGCGAGGTCGCTTGGCTCAGGCCCGGGGGTATAGTACCAATTCGTTTGGTGACGGCGCCTGAGCGACATTTCTCCCCGGCTCGCTTCGGCCTCGCGGAATTGATCGACTTCGAGGTGCAGCTCGCGTCCGATCGCGATCGACCCCCCGAGGAGCTCATTGCCCGTGATCGCGCGCTCGCCTTGCGTTGGCAGGACGATCCCAAGTCCACTCCGGAGGTCGTTGTTCGCTGGCTGGCTTCGCTACAGACCCAGGGCACTACGCCCACCCGCGGCGAGCGCATCGCTCGTGTGCATGCCGTCGCGAATTGGGTCGTCTTCGCGCTGTTTGGATTAGTCGGAGCGGCAATCGCGCTCGCGGTGCTGCAATTTACGGGTGACCATCCGATCAACGTCTTGGTCGTGTTGGGCGTGTTCGTGTTTCTGCAGTGGATCAACTTGCTGGGGACCCTCATTGCCTTCGTCTGGTCGCGTTTCTCCCCTGGCTTTCTCGGCCACTTTCCGCTGAGCGCGTTTATCCGGCGGCTGATTGTGGGCATGGTGGACGCCGAAGACGCCGGGCGGTTTCTCGCAAGGCGTTCCCTGTACGCGGGGGTCGAGCGCTGGGTCTTGTTTCGAGCACTGCAAGTGGGCGCCGTCGCCTTCAACGTTGGCGCAATTGCCACGTTCATCGCCGCCGTATCGTTCACCGATTTGGCGTTCGCCTGGAGCACGACTCTGCAGGTCGGCGCCGAGGGTCTTCAGCGATTTTGCGAAGGCTTGGCTGCGCCGTGGCGACTCTGGTTGCCGGATGCCGTTCCAACGCTCGATCTCGTCCAAGCGACGCAGTATTACCGCCTAGACGCAGCCTATGTGAACGCCCCGGCCGGTGCGCGCGTCCAAGATGCCGCGGTTGCGGGCGGATGGTGGCCTTTCCTGCTCATGTCTCTCCTGGTGTACGGCCTGCTTCCAAGGCTGGCGCTCGTCGTCTGGGGTAGCGTCGGAATGAATCGCGCCTTTCGGAAGCTCCCCTTCGACACGCCTGACGAAGTTGAGGTCATCGCGCGCCTCACCCATCCACGAGTGCGTCGCGTGCAGGAAGAGGACCCCGGCAACGTCGCACCACTCGGCGAAGGGCATCAGCCCTTGAGCCGGCCGCAGCAATTCAGCAGCGACCAACCGGTCATCGCGGTTCGTTGGCGCGAAGCCGAGATTTCACCCGACACGTTCTCCATGCGGTTGCGAGAACGATTCGGCGCGCTCGTCGAATCGCCGATCGCAAGCGCTGGCGGCCACGATCACAGCGAAGACGAGGCCTTGCTCCGGCGACTCGAAGGCAGCGGGCAGCCGGTGCTGGTGCTTGCCGAGCCATGGAACGCGCCCGACAGGGCCTTCAAGCGCTTTGTGCGGACCCTGCGTGAGAACGGCCCACCCTCACGAAAGATCTACGTGTTGCTCACGGCGGGTGGCGACGATGCGCAGCGTGAAGTTTGGGCCGGGTATCTGGCAGAGCTGGCCGACCCGTACATTGCATTGGACGCGCTATGAGCGAACCGAGCGTCGAAGCACCGCGGTTTGCGGTCGTTGGTCGAGTGAACAAGGGCAAGTCTAGCATCATCGCGAGCCTCATCGAAAACGACGCGGTCAAGATCTCACCGAGACCTGGGACAACTACCGAGTGTGTTCGATACGACGTCGAGGTCGACGGGCGAGTCTTGTTCTCGGTCATCGATACGCCCGGCTTCGAAGACGCACCGCGGGCGCTTCATTGGATCAAGCAGCGAGAGGTCACTGCCGCCGATCGAGTCGAGCGCGTGCGTGAGTTCGTCGACGCGTTTGACGGCACCGAGGATTTCGTCGAAGAGCGACGTCTGCTTCGCCCCATTCTCGATGGCGCGGCGATCCTCTACGTCGTCAATGGCGACGAGCCCTACCGAAAGAACTACGAAACGGAAATGGAGGTGCTCCGCTATGCCGGGCAACCGGCCATGGCACTCATCAACCGCAGCGGATCGGGCGAGCACATCGACGACTGGCGACGCGCGCTCAATCAGTACTTCAAGCTCGTGCGGCTTTTCGACGCCCATGCGGTGACATGGGAAGAGCGCCGCAAGCTGCTCGAAGCCTTTTCGACGCTTCGGCCATCCTGGGAACGGTCCATCGTTGAAGCCGTGGATGCATTGCGCGCCCAGGAAGAGCACCGGCGCTATCAAGTCGCCAACCTCATTTCCGACATGCTGGTCGATGCGCTCACGCTGCATTTGACCTTCGTACTGCCGGACGAACGGGCTTTGCCGCACGAGAAATCGCGCCTCGAGCGAGAGTTCCACGACAAGCTTCGCGCCATCGAAAAGAAGGCGCACCGAAAGATCGCTACGGTCTACTTGCATCGCCTCGACGACTGGTCACCCGAAACCGAGATCGAGCTGGAGTCGCACGACGATCTGTTCGCCAAAGAGACCTGGGACGTCATGGGGCTTTCACCACGCGCGCTCCTGACGCTCACGACGCTCACGGGGGCCGCTGCGGGTGGGGCGGTCGACGCGGCGGTGGGCTTCGCGTCCGTGTTCGCCGGAACGGTGCTTGGGGGGCTCGGTGGGCTTGGCGTTGGGATCTACGAGCTCACACGCCGATTTGCCAGTGCGTCCAATGTGACCGACCAAGCGATTTCCGCGGTGAAGAATCGGAAAGACGGGTACCGAGTCCGCGTTGGGCCGCACCCTTCACTCAACTTCCCGTTCGTCCTTCTCGCACGGGCGCTCGATCATTTCGACCGCATTCAGGCCTGGGCCCATGCGAAAAAAGAGCTGCCACCATCGAACGAAAACGGCGTCCAGATCCTGGATGAGCTCGATACGTCTACGCGACGTCGACTCGGCAAAGCGTTCTCCAAGATCCAGAAGAAGTACCGAGATGTCCCGAGGGATACTCGGCGCGAGCTCCGTGAGCTCGTTCATCGGATCGCGAGCGAACACGCGAAGTCTCTCCGCGTTCCTTAGAACGACCGCAACGGACGATTCAGAAGTTCAGTCCGATGCGGCGGGGGGTACGCCTCATTGGCTCACGGATGAGGGAGCTCGCCGAGCCTTGTTCTGCTGACCGTC
>CBESWY010000042.1:0-15690 GCA_965533395.1 uncultured Myxococcales bacterium | reverse complement strand
AGTCGGCTTCGTCGTGAGAGGAAACAGTACACTGATGACGTCTGCGATGCTTTCGGTCGTGCTCTGCACTGCCGCATGGTCGCTGTTCACGTCCTGAAGCAGGGCGAGCGTTTGGCTTAGCGTGCCTAGCGCGTTCTTGACGCAGGTCTTGCCGTCAGGCTCGGTAGACGCGTACTCCGCTTCGAAAAGGGCGCCGATCGACTTGGCCACGTTCTGCGTGAGTCCGAGAACCTCCTCGGGAACGTCGGCGTCCTGTTGCAGCGCTTCGAGTGCTTTGCCGAGCGATTCACGAGCTTGTCGCGCCTTGCCCGCCGATGAGTAACCCATGCCTGGCCTTCCCCCGTCTACCTAGCCCGAAGGATACCGGGACTCGCCAGCAGGTCAAAGCTCCTTCACGAATACGACTCGCGAGCGTCCTGGACCTGCGTAGTCGGGGACCTCGGTGCTTTCGAAACCCATCGACTGGTGAAACCGGACCGGACCTTCATGCCCGGCAGAAGCCAGGGATTTGAGACGCTTCATGCCGGCGGCCCGGCACCGCTCGGTGAACTGGGCGTAAAGCTTTTTTCCCACCTGGCGACGCCGGTGGTCTGGGTGAATTCCGACCAGATGGACGTATCCGGTTGCGGACGGTCCGGGCAGCATCACCCCGAGCAGGAAGCCGATCACCTGCCCGTCGAGCTCCGCCACGAGCGCATGTTCGCCGAACTCGTAGAAGAACATGGGATCTGCGCGCCGTCCCGCCGGCCCGCCCCACCACTGGTCGAGCACCGAGATGATATAGTCGTAGTCGGCTTTCGTGAGTCCCCTGATCTCCATCGTCCACGTCGGCGGATAACACGAACGCGAGCAGAACGCACGGAGACCCCGATCCAATCATGTCCCAGTCCCCAGCGTCATCGGAGCGCGCCGAGGCCTCGTTCTGTCCTTTTTGTCACGAAGCCTTTGAGGGCCGCGTCGAGTGCCCCGAGCACGAGCTGACGCTGATCCCCTTCGATGAGCTTCCGAGCCATGCGGATCGCCCCTTGGGCCAGGTCACGTTTTTCGCCGACCCGCGTCTGGGTCGTGGACCCGCGCTGTTGGGCGCAATGCTCGTGCTGCTCGGATTCATCGTTCCCTTCGTACGATCACTGGAGCTCGAAGCGTCCGCCTTGGAGGTCGCGATCGATGGTGCTGTCAATCTCTGGTTCACGCCCGGAGCCGCGATCGTGCTTCTTTGGATCCTATGGCAACGACGCAGCCGCGATACCATGAGGGCAGCGAGGGCCGCCGTGCTCGGACTCGCGCTCGGAGGCCTCTTACCAATCATCTACACCTGCCGCCGTATCGGCCTGATGGCCGAGTTCGATGGAGCGACCGTCGACTGGCTCGTGGGCCTCTGGCTCATGCTTGCGGGTCTCTTGGTCATTGCGGTCGGCAGTCGCCGTCTTGGATCGAGCCGCTAGGCTGCTGCGCCCGGCAACGTCGGCCGGTAGATGTAGCCCTGGTGCTGCACCACGCACACGCGGTTTTTTCCGGCGATCCTTGCTCGGGCCACCGCGATGCTCGCCGCGTCCAACAGCTCGCTGTGCGTACGGATGCTGCCGCTCGGATAGAGGCCGACTCCGATCGAAACCGTCAGCTCGATGCTCGCCCCGCCCACCGCGAACGGTCGAAGCGTAAGCTCGGAAACGATGCGATCGGCCAAGGTGAGGGCTCTTGCAGGTCGCGTATTCGGTAACAGTAGACCGAACTCGGAGATCCGGAACCGCGCCGCAACGTCTGTTGCGCGGACCGTGTTCTGCAGCCGCGACGACACCTCTTCGAGAACGCGAGCCGCGGAATCCGACCCCTGCTCGGACGCGAGCTCTCGAAACTCATCGACCGCTACGATACAGCAGGCCAGCGGATCCAGATGCCGCTGCGCCTCGCCAAACTCGCTTTCGAGGCAGTCGTGGAATTGGCGATGATCCGGCAGCTCTTGGAGCTCTTCACCAACAGAGCCGTTGTTGAGCTCCCGTCTAGCGAACTGCACGTCGTCGTGAGCTCTCTTCACTCGAATCATGTTCTCGAGGCGCTCCATGAGCTCGTCGTCTTCGAGCGTCTTTGCAATGTGGTCGTCTGCGCCGCTCCGGAGAACGCGCGCACTCGACTCGGACATGGACGTCAGCAGAACGACCGGGACGAAACGATCGTTTGCGATCGATTTGACGACTTTGCACACATCGATTCCGCTGAGACCAGGCATGTTGAGCTCGAGGACGACGAGGTCTACCGGCTGTGCGCGAACGGCATCGATGGCCTTCTGCCCACTGTTCGCGCCGACCACCGTCAAGCCCCGCGTGCGAAGTAGCTCCGAAATGCGGTCCCGTGTAGCCCGATCGTCATCGGCAACGACGACCACGGCCTTCTCCACGGCTCGAGCACTCCCCACCTGGACAGAATAGCCGAGCAAGGAAAGATCCGCGAGGCCTGGTCCGCGAGTTTCCCTGAGGGCACGAGGAGTCTATACTGCCGATTGACGCACTTTCGGTGGCGTGGGACCTGAATGGAGCTCAAGCAGCAACTCAAATTATCGCAGCAGCTAATCATGACGCCGCAATTACAGCAGGCGATCAAGCTGCTGCAGATGTCGCGCATGGAGCTCACCGAGCTGGTGCAAGAAGAGCTGCTCGAAAACCCCGTGCTCGAAGAGGGTCCGGAGCCACGAGACTCGAACAGCCCCGGGGCCGAAGAGTTGGCTTCCGCCGAGGTCAAGGCGCACGAGCAGAAGAAGGACGAGATCGACTGGGAGCGGTACCTAGAGAACCAGTCGACCGAAGCGCCAATGCCGTCCATCCGCCGTGGGCCGGACGACGAGATGCCGGGGCTCGAAGCGACTCTCTCGATCGCCGAAGGCCTCGATGATCATCTCGGATGGCAAGTTCGCATGGGCGACTTCGTCGAGGACGAACGCCGTTTTGCGGGGCTCGTGGTCGGCAACCTCGACGACAACGGCTATCTGAAGGTCGAAGGGTTGGCGCCGAATGAAGTGGTGCCGCGCCTTGCAGCGGAGGCGGACCTCGATCCCGAAGATGCCGAAGAGGTCCTGATGATGATTCAGCAGTTCGACCCGCTCGGCGTCGCCGCACGCTCGCTCGAAGAGTGCCTGATGATTCAAGCGAAGCACTACGGCATGGACGAGTTGGTGCTCCGCGTGCTCTCCGAGCATTTGGTGGACCTCGAAAAGCGCCGCTACCCAGCGATAGCCAAAGCCTGCGGCTGCGCCCTCGACGAAGTGTACGACGTGGCTCAGATCATCGCCGAGCTCGAGCCCCGTCCGGCTCGCCGTTTCCAGACCGAGGAGCCACGTTACATCATCCCGGACGTATACGTGCACAGGGTGGGGGACGAGTATTACATCGTTGCCAACGACGACGGCATGCCGAAGCTCAAGATCAGCGGTTTCTACCGCTCCGCCATGGCCGACAACCCCAAGGCCAAGGAGTACATTCAGGACAAGATGCGCAGTGCGCAGTGGCTCATCCGGAGCATCGATCAGCGCCGCAAAACCATAGTCAAAGTCACCGAGTGCATCGTCGAGAAGCAGCAGGATTTCTTCGACAAGGGTATCGCGTATCTCAAGCCCATGATCTTGCGGGACGTCGCCGAGACCGTGGGCATGCACGAGAGCACGATTTCCCGCGTAACCAGCAACAAATACGTCCATACACCCCGGGGCACTTTTGAGTTGAAGTACTTCTTCAACAGCGCCATAAGAAGAGACCACCAGAACGACATCGCCTCGGAGAGCGTGAAACAGGCGATCAAAACGATTATCGGGGCTGAAGACTCCAAGGCCCCCCTGTCAGACCAAAGAATCGTTGAAATACTCGGTCAAGACGACATCAAGATTGCCCGCCGCACAGTCGCGAAGTATCGCGAGATGCTCGGCATTCTTAGCTCATCCAAACGGAAGAAGTACTTTTAGCTGCCGGAGGTTCGATGCGTATTAGCTACACATTTCGCAACATGGAGTCGTCCGACGCCATCAAGAATCACGCATCAGAAAAAGTTGCCAAAGTTCAGAAGTATATGCGGGCGCCGCTGCATGCCGAGTTTACTTTTTCCATGGAACGGCACCTTCACCGGGTAGACCTCAACCTGACTGGGGATGGCCACCGGTACGCGGGTCACGGTCAGTCCGAGGACATGTACACGACCATCGACCAGGTCGTCGACAAGATCGACCGTCAGGTTCGTGACACGAAGGCAACGGAGACCGACCGCCGGCGGCACAGCGGCGAGTCCCTTCGCCATCCCGAGGACTGAACCGCGTTGCGCCCTTGTGACGGCTGGTGTATCGCCTGCCCGTCATGCTCGCTGACCTCCTCCATCCCGAACGCGTCCGGATCGGCCTGACGCTTGGCGACAAAAACGCCGCCCTGCGCGCGATCGCCTCGCTCCTCACGATGCCTGAGGGAACGGTCAACGAAGAAGTCCTCAATGACGTCCTTGACGAGCGCGAGCGCCTTGCGAGCACGGGCATCGGCAGCGGTGTCGCGATTCCCCACGGCCGCTTCGACGGCGTCGAAGAGCTTCGAGCTGCCGTTGCCATCTGCCCCGCTGGTGTCGACTTCGACGCGGTGGACCGATTGCCGGTGTACATACTGGTCGGCATCGTGGGGCCGAAGTCCATGCCTCAGAAGCACTTGGCAGCTCTTGCAGGTGTGTCTCGCGTTCTTCGAAGCGAAGAGAAGCGCAATGCACTTCTGCGGGCCGTCGACAATGCCGAGGCCTATCGCGCGCTGACCCAGCCCTGATGGGCAGACAGTTTGGGCGCACTCGCGTATGATGGGCGCGTGACTCAGTCCTCCTTCTCACGGCACGTCGGCCTCCCCAGCATGCGGGTCGAACGCGGCATTACTGTTGCACACCTGCTCGCAGAGCCGCGCCTCAATGCCATCATCCGCTTGGTCGGCGGTCACGAGGGGCAAGACCGCGTCCTCAATCATCCGAGGGTGCAGAAGCCAGGCCTCGTGCTGGTTGGCCACACTCATGGCGTGGTTCCCACCCGGGTTCAGATTCTCGGAGAGACCGAGATCACATTCCTCGAAGGTTTGTCTCCCAAGGAGCAACTCGAGCGCTTGCGAATACTGTTCGGGCTCGGGCTCTCGCTGGTCGTCGTCACGCGCGGCATCGAACCGCCGGCCGCGCTCCTCGAGGTCGCAGAGGCAACGTCTACCCCGCTCGCCGTGGCTGAGCCCCGTTCCAGCCGGGCAATTCAGGCGATCCATTTGGTACTCGATGGCATTCTCGCACCTTCCGAAACCCGTCACGGCGTGCTGATGGACGTGCATGGCATCGGTACACTGCTCCTGGGGCCTAGCGGCATCGGCAAAAGCGAGTGCGCCCTGTTTTTGGTCGAGCGCGGGCATCGCTTCGTCGCCGATGATCAGGTGATTCTCTCCTTGCTTCCATCGGAGCAGATTCTCGGGCGGGCGCCCACCCTGCTGCGCAATCACCTAGAGGTACGCGGCATCGGCATCATCAATGTACGCGATCTTTTCGGCGCTAACGCGGTCCGCTCCGAGAAAACGGTGCAGCTCGTCGTCGAGATCTGTCCCTGGAGCGACGACGAGCCGTTCGAGCGTCTGGGTCTCGACGACTCCACGATGGAGATTCTTGGCGCATCTATTCCGATGCTACGAATCCCGGTTCGACCCGGGCGCAACATGGCGGTCATTCTCGAAGTCGCGGCGCGCAATCACATCCTCAAGGCCGCCGGGCATCACGGCGCGCAGAAATTCATCAACACCTTGATGGAAGACATGGAAGACCCCAGCCCGGGGACCGCCCGTTGAGCGAACGCCCTCACATCGTCGTGGTGACCGGCCTCTCGGGTGCTGGCAGAAGCACTGCGCTTCGCGTGCTCGAAGATGCAGGCTTCTTCTGCGTGGACAACTTGCCGCCGGGCTTGGCGCCGGCCCTGATTGGTCTCGTCGACCGCGAGGGAAAGCTCGAGCGAATTGGGTTGGGAATCGACGTTCGAACCGGAGCCTTCCTTAGCGGGGCCGAAGAAACGCTCTCCGAGCTCGAGGCGCTCGGCCATCGTGTGCAGGTGATCTTTCTCGACTGCGCAGACGAGGTCCTCGTTCGCCGCTTCAGCGAGACGCGGAGGCCACACGCACTGTCCCGGACCGGCGATCTTCAGGGCGCCATCCGCCGGGAGCGCGAGCGGCTGGCCGGCCTTCGTGCGCGCGCCGACATCGTCATCGACACCACCGATTTCAGCGTCCACGACCTTCGCCACCGACTCATCGACTACATCGGCCGCGATCCCAACCGCCCTTCCATGGTCGTTCGCCTGCTTTCGTTTGGCTTCAAGTACGGGGTCCCGGTGGATGCCGATTTGGTCTTCGATCTTCGGTTCTTGCCCAATCCTCACTTCGTCGATTCGCTGCGGCCCAAGACGGGGATGGACGCGGAGGTGTCCGCATACGTGATGAACGCTCCCGAGACCCAGCAGCTGCTCGGGCACTTGCGGCCGCTGCTCGATTATGTCCTTCCGCAGTATGCCCGAGAGGGGAAGGCCTATCTGACGATCGCCCTCGGTTGCACCGGAGGGAGGCACCGATCTGTGGCGATGGCTGAGGAGCTCGGCCGTCAGCTCGGTGGCTGTAACGAAGTCGTGGTGTCGCATCGGGACGCCCAGCGGGCGGGTTCGTGACCGCGGCGCTGATTGAATCGGTGGAGGTTCCGAACCGCCTGGGCCTCCACGCGCGGGCAGCTGCCAAGCTCGTCAACCTGGCCAACCGATTCGAGTCCCACATCGAGGTGAGCAAGGGTGACCAGGTGGCCGACGCCAAGAGCATCATGGGCGTGCTCCTCCTCTGCGGCGGGCAGGGCGCCAGTATTGCGTTTCGGGTTTCGGGTCCCGACGCAGAGTCCGCCCTCGCCGCGCTTTGCGCCCTGGTCGCGGATGGTTTTGGGGAGCTGCAATGAGTCGACCAGCGCGCCTCAGGGGCATTGCCGCATCCATCGGCATAGCGGTCGGCCAGGCTCGGGTGATCGGACGGGAGCATCGCCCGCGACCGCGTCGACAAATCGAGCAGGCCTCCATTTCGGCGGAGCTCGCCCGATTCGCGAGGGCCGTGTCGAGCTCACGGGGGGAGATCGAAGCAGCAAAGCGGGAGCTCACGCAAAAGCATGGTCCGACCTACGCACCCATCCTCGACGTCTACCTCTTGATGCACGGCGACGCGCTCCTCATCGATGCGATTTCAAAATTAATTCGCGACGAGAGGGTCAACGCGGAGTGGGCCGTGTCGGAAGTTGCCGAGCGTCTCAAGAAGCCGCTTCTCGAAGACGCTTCTTCGTATTTCCAGGAACGCGCGAGTGACATCGACCACGTCAAAGAGCACTTGCTCCGTCACCTGAGCGGCGAGCAGCGACGCGAGTCGCCCGTCGACGGCCCGACCGTCGTGATCGCGCGCGACCTCACCCCGGCCGATGCCGTCCACGTCTTGGCGCCCCCGACGGTGGGGCTGGTGACGGAGCTTGGTGCCGGTAGCAGTCATACCGCGATTCTCGCGCGCACTTTCGGCGTGCCGGCAGTGGTCGGCCTGGGTCCGCTGCCCATCGAGATCGAAGACGGCGACCTGGTCCTGGTGGACGGTTTTTCTGGCGAAGTCACGCTGGGCGCATCGCCCGATGAAAGACAAGCCGCAGAGCGGCGGCGAGACCGGTTCAGCGCGTTCCTGAAGTCCGAGCGGTCGACGAGCGCGGTTACTCGAGATGGCGTTTCAATCTCGGTCACGGCGAACATCGAGCTGCCGACCGAGGTCGAGGCCGCTCTCGAAAACGCGGCCGAGGGCATAGGCCTGTACCGGACCGAGTTCATGTGCCTCGATCGGCGCGAGCCACCATCAGAGGAGGAACAGTGCGAGATATACCGCGGGGTCATCAGAGCGATGGCTCCGAAGCGGGTCGTGTTCCGCACCTTCGATTGGCGAGGAGACAAGCGCTTGCGGGGCGACGCTCTCGGCGGGCGCGAAAACGCATGGTTGAAGACCCAAATCAAGGCGGTGCTGCGCGCGAGCGAGGAGGGTCCGGCTGCGCTCATGTTCCCGATGGTCGCTACTTTGTTGGAGTTCTGTGAGGCCCGCGCACTGGTCGAGGAATGCAGGGCCACGCTGCTCGATGAAAGCGCAAGGCTCGCCGCTCTTCCGGTGGGGATGATGGTGGAGGTGCCATCGGCGGCGTTGCTGGCCGATCGATTCGCAAAACATGCAGACTTCTTCGCGGTGGGGACCAATGACCTGGCGCACCACGCACTGGGTATCGATCGGCACGACGGGCGCTATGCGGCCGGGCCGTTCGATCCGGCCGTTCTCGCGCTTCTCGAAAGCGCGGTCACCGCGGCGCGCGATGCCGGAATTCCTTGCTCGATGTGCGGTGACATGGCGGCCGATCCTGTTTCGTTGGGCTTGGCATTGGGTCTCGGCTACCGTCAGGTCTCGGTTCCGGTCAGCGTCGTTCCGCTTGCGCGTGCAGTGATTCGTAACATCGATCTCGACGCGGCGGCAGAGGTTGCGCAGAAGGCCCTCGAGTGCGTTTCCGCGGACGCAGTTCGCCAGTTGCTGCTGGAGGGTCTCGGCCCCGAGCTGGGTGCCCTTTGGAAAGACCAAGGGCTGGTCTAGTCTACCGGGCGCGGCAGGGGTTTCACTAGCTGCGCGAGATCCCCTTCGCTCAGCAGGCCGGTCGTTCGATCGATTTCGTATCCGTCGGCGTCATAGAGGATATAAGTCGGCACGGTCTCGATTTTGCCAAGCATGCTTTCTGCGTTTTCGACACGCCCGTACGGATTGGTGCCAACCACGAACGGTGGATCGAGGGCGTAGTCCCAGGCTTCGACGAGTTGCCCAGCTCTCGGCTGCGCCGCGACGCCAACGACGATGAGCTCTGGATGCTGCGGCACAAAGGGTCGGAGCGACCTGAGCGATGCCTGGCTGACCGCGTCAAAGGTCGCAAATACGAAAAGAAGAACCGGGGTGCCACGTAGCTCGGCGAGCTCCACCCAGCGGCCGTCGGTCAAACGCAGGCCCAGGTCGAGCCTCGGACTGGACCTCGATGCCGGCGTGGTCTCGCGAGCGCTGTCCGAACCGCGCGCGCAACCCGCGCCGATCAGCGCGAGAACCGCGATCAGGCAGACGGAGCGTTTTGGAAGACTGAGCTTGGTCATTGCAGTTGACTCGGCAATATAGCAAGAACCTGAGCGAAGTGGACCGTACCCAAGAACGCCTAGACGGACTGCTCGCCGCCTGCGACGCGGAGTCTACACGCCAGCGAGACCCGGTCGACCTCGTGCACCGCTATCATGAGCCTAGCGACCAGGAGATCGTCGGACTGATCTCGGCAAGCCTCGCTTTTGGAAACGCGGTGTCCGCACGGCGAAGCATCGAAAGGGTGCTGACCGCACTTGGGCCCGAGCCGGCTCGACTCGTCGCCAGCACCGGGGAGGTCGAGCTTCGCCATCGGCTTCGGGGATTCGCCCACCGCATTTATCGGGGTGAGCACCTCGCCTCGATGCTGGCGCGTGCAGGGGCGTTGCTGCGCGACCAAGGAAGCCTCGGCAACGTGTTCGCCGGGTTCCATCGGGCGAGCCATGGAGATTTTCGCGAAAGCCTTGCACGTTTTGCCGACGCTCTTCGCGGCGACACGCGAAGTCGCAGCTTGCGGCATCTGATTAGCGACCCTCGAGCCGGCAGCGCTTGCAAGCGCCTCGTCCTCTATGCCCGCTGGATGGTTCGCTCCGCCGATGGGGTCGATCTTGGCCTCTGGCCCATCTCCCCTTCTGCACTCTTGATTCCCGTGGATACGCACATCCACCGCATAAGCAGGAACCTCGGTCTGACCGATCGCCGCACTGCGAGTTGGGCAACCGCGGAGGAGATTACGGCCGCGTTGCGAAAGTTCGACCCGGAGGATCCAGTCAAATACGACTTCGCGCTCTGCCATCTGGGCGTCTCGCGCGACTGCCCGAGCCGGCCCGACCTCATCAAGTGCGGGCGGTGCGTCCTCAAGGACGTCTGCAGCGTCTGGAAGACCAGCCGTCCGCGACGATCAACGAAGAAATCCGGTGAGCTTCGGCTCTAGGGCCCGGAGGTCGCTCACCGCTTCGACACCTTCGCCGCGTTCGAGGATGTCCCCGCTGAGCTGAACCAGCTTGTAGTCCTGGAGCGCCTTGAGCGCCGTTTCGAGCTTGAGCTTCGACAAGGACTCGCGTCGTTCGATTTCGCCCGCGAGGTACATCTGTTGCCCAAGCGCGAGGGTGCGCTTGTACCAATCCTTCTTCGGTATCGGCCCATCGAGCACGATTTCAGCGCCGCGCAGCGCGAGCAAATAGCTTTCGAAGAAGGTCTGGAGCATCGCGGCGTATCGTTCGAGCCTGTGCCGCATCGTGCCCTCGGTTGCCTGGGCATGGCCCTCGCGAACCTCGATCTCGCCTGCCTCCACCATGTCGCGGAGCGCATCCTCGAAGATCCGGTCGAACGTGGCATCGGTTCGATAGATGAACTCATGCTTGAACACCCGGGACAGCTGCTGGACGCGGTCGTTGAGCCGCGCGATGTCGACCCATTGATCCATGTCGACCAGCAGGCCAGCTGCGATCAAAGCACGCGGCACGAAGAAGTGAATGATCGTATTTTGGTAGTATTCGAGCGCGATTCGGCGCTCTGAATCGATTGTGTAAATCGGTTCGGGGCCCGTGTCGTGGCAGACGATTAGGCGCGCGTCCAAAAACAAGTGCAGAGCTTCGTCGATCGTGTCTTCACGGATGCGCGCATCGCCGATGCGCAGCTGCTGAGCGATCCGGGCGTCCATGACATCGAGCGTGGCGAGAAGATCCTGGCAAGCGGTGAGTAACGAAGCACGCGTCATGCCGCGTTTCTGATGGCTCAGAAGTGCGGTGGCCACGAGTGCGGCCGGCGTCACGACGGTGACCTCGTTGATAGAGTACATCACCTTGTGCGCGAGGGCGCGCACAGCGTTCCGTTTTTGGTCCGCGGTGATCGGGCCGGCCTTCGGCGATACGCCGTCCCCGCGCTTCACCAGACCCTCGGTGAACTCGTCGAAGTCGATGATCTCACCGAACTGAACGTAGAGCCTGCCCCATTTTGACCGAAGGATGCTCGAGCTCTTGATCAGGTCTCCGACATTTTCCGATTGCTTGTCCCCGCCCGACAGCTCGTGGACGAAGGAACGCTCTTCGATGATCCGTTCGTAGCCAATCGAAATTGGGACGAGCTTGACTTTGGTGCTGTGGAGCTTCGACGCCGAGTCGACTACCATCGACAGCAGGCCGTACTTCGGGGGAATGGCCTTGCCCGTCCGCGAACGGCCGCCCTCGAGGAAAAATTCGACGGTGAAGCCTTCGGCGATGAGTTTTCGCATATAGGCTTCGACGAGCACGGGGTAGAGCGAATCCTCGTGAAAGGTTCGGCGAATGAAGAAAGCACCACCGCGTCGAAGCAGAACGCCGATAGGCCAGAAGCTCAGGTTCTCCCCGGCCGCAATCAACGGGGGCATCAGCGCGTGCCCGTAGAGCATGTCGCTCAAGACCAGGTAATCGATGTGGCTCTTGTGGCTGGGCAGGAGTACGAGCGAGGCATCGCGGGCTGCTTCGCGAACTCGTTCGACGCCTTCTTTGTCGATCACGACGCCGTCGTACATCCTCGACCAAACCCAGGTGAGGAACCGGTGCATCAGGTCCACGACGAACAAGCTTTGCTTGGCGCACAGCTTTCGCAGCTGTTTGTGGGCGATGGTCTCGGCTTTGGCGTAGGAAATCCCCTTTTCGGCGGCATACTGCTCAATCTGGGTCCGGACCCGAGGGCTGCGCAGAAGCTCGTCCTGGATGCGAGCGGTCGTCTTTTTCATCGGGCCGATGATGACTGCCCGGTCGCGCTCCATTCGCCGGAGCAGCGCGTAGCGAACCTTGTCGGCGGCTTCTGTGTCGGTGAGCTCGGGGTTCTTCTCTAGGAACTCCTCGAGGTTGAACGGCTCTCCCGAACGCAGCTTGGCGTCCCGGTAGTTCATCAGGAACTGACAGAACACACGCAGCCGTCCCGGCCACTGCACCGGGCCGAACAGCAGGTCCAGCAGGCTCGGGCTCGCGGTCCCGGCCTGTTTGCTCCAGACGAACGTCTGCGGGACCAGGAGGATCGGCTGCGGGTTGACCCGCTGTTTTGCAACGAGCGTTTCGATGAGATCGACTTCGAGCTCACGGCCACGGCGAGCCTGGCTGCCAAATTTCGGCGGCCGTCTCAGGAAGAGCAGGGCGCTATACCCGTCACCAACCGTTTGCTTTAAGGCCTCCTCTTCTGGGATCTGTCTCCTCAGACTCAATCGACGCTCGCCTTTGCCGAAGGGCTCGAGGATCCACAGGCCCAAATCGTTTACGAAGCGCACCAAGGGCAAGCCGAACTTCTTCAAGAGGAAGTCCAGGCAGAGGAAGTCGAGGAACGACAGAGACCGCATCACGTATACGACCACGCCCTGGCTCGCGGCCTCTCGCACGCCTCGGCTCCAGTTTTCATCGACCCGGATGTGCGCGAAGAAGCGCCGGTAGAGCCATCGCAGGATCGCGTTGGGCGAATAGGGCGCTGGCGTCGGTGACCGCCGCGCGAGCTCCGGCAGATTGGTCATCGCTGGTCCAGACCCTAGCAGTGTGCAGGATCGGGTCGAGTATACGTAGTTTCGTTTGTATTACGTCGATTTATGGAAAGGCGATTCAGAATTGCGCGCGAACGAGGCGGCGTTGCCCGGGGTTGAGATCGACGTCGTAGCGGCGTTCCTGGCCCCCCAGCCTAACCACGACCTGGTACTTCCCCGCGCTCAGGCGCGCGGCGACACCGCTCCCGAGTGTGCCAATGCGTTGGGTGCCGCGGTTGACCGTGACGAGCCCGGTGCCACTTTGAGCCTTGCTTTCGATTCGAACTTCGAGCACCCCGGTCTTGAAGTCGACGGTGAACGGTGCGGTTTGTCCCCGGCTGACCTCCACGTCCACGACCTGCGACGGATTGTCGAGGGCGCCGTCCAACCTCACGGTGACCTTGCATTTTCCCGCAGGCACCGGAAGGGTGTTGCCGCACGAGCCCGCGGCAACATCTTTTCCGTTTTGCGTCGCCGAAACCGTGCCGCGGGCAGGGGCACCATTCTCCGTGACCGAGCAGCGGATCGCTCCGGATTGCGCTTGGGCGCCCCCCGCCGCAAAGAAGAGCGCGGCCCCGATCAACAAGGACGGCAGCGAGGTCCGACGGAAGCGCGCTCGCGCCTCGCCAACCGTTTGGATAAGAATTCTCACCGCTTAGCCTTTCTAACCCAATTCGAGCCTGGGGTGGACAGTCGATTCGGGATGGCTCGAAAACCCAGCGTTTCCACCGACGGCTGTTCCGCTGTGCCCGCTTGACACTGGCTGGACCGGCGGCTAGGAAACGCGCCCATAAACGGGGTCTTAGGAGCGAATCTCATGGCTACTCAGAGTGCCAAAGCGTCTGAAATCGAGCGCAAATGGTATGTCGTCGATGCAGCGGGCCAACCGCTTGGCCGTCTTGCGTCCAAGGTGGCCCACGTTCTTCGTGGCAAGCACCGCCCCCAGTACACGCCGCACGTCGACACCGGCGACTTCGTGATTGTCATCAACGCTGCCCAGGTCCGTCTCACGGGGAACAAGCTTGCGAACAAGCAGTACCAGCGTCACTCCGGTTACCCGGGCGGCCTCACCTCCGAGAGCTACGGTGACCTGCTCCAGCGAAAGCCGAGCTTTGTCGTCGAGCGCGCCGTCAAGGGCATGCTTCCCAAGAACAGCCTCGGCCGTCAGATGTTTCGCAAGCTGAAAGTCCACGCGGAAGGGACGCATCCCCACGTGGCGCAGCAGCCCGAGCCCTTTCCCCTTTGATCTCGAGAGAATTGGTTAATGACACACGCTAAAGTCATAGACGGACGGAACTACGGCACTGGAAAGCGAAAGAACGCGATCGCGCGCGTCTTCCTCAGTGCGGGTACCGGCACCGTGACCGTCAACGGTCGCACCTTCGAAGACTACTTTCCTCGAGAGATCCTCCGGATCATCGCGATGCAACCCTTTGCGGCTCTGTCGAAGCAGGACCAGTTCGACGTGCAGGTCAACGTCTCCGGCGGAGGCATTTCGGCGCAGGCCGAGGCCGTTCGACACGGCATCGCGCGCGCGCTGGTCGGCATAGACGAAGACAACAAACCGGTCCTCAAGAAGGCTGGCTACATGACCCGCGACGCCCGCAAGAAGGAGCGTAACAAGCCAGGTCAGCCCGGCGCCCGCAAGAAGTTCCAGTACTCCAAGCGCTGAGTACTTCGGATCTCCAATCTCGAGCCGCGGCGCCTTCAGTGCCGCGGCTTTTTTGCTTAATGCTGTAGACAACGCACATGTGAGTATCAGGATGGAGTGGAGCAGATGACGTCGAAGCCCATACGCGCGACCATCGTCGGAGGAACCGGCTACACCGGAGCGGAGCTCGTGCGTCTAGTTCTTGCTCACCCGTCGCTGCAGCTGGCTTCGATTGTGGGGAACGCCAGCGCCGGCAAATCGGTCGCCGAAGTCTTGCCGAGCCTTCGGGGGATCGTGCACGGTGACGTGCAGCCCTTTGACCCGGACGCGATCGCCGAGCAGTCCGATGTCGCGTTTTGCGCGCTGCCTCATGCGGCAAGCGCGAAGGCCGTCAGCGCTCTGAGGCAGCGAGGGCAAAAAGTCTTCGATCTATCGGCGGACTTCCGTTTCGAAGACCTCTCGGTTTACGAGGCCTGGTACGGCAAGCATCCAGTTCCAGAGCGATTGTCTGAAGCAGTGTATGGGCTGGTGGAGCTTCACAGGGACGAGCTCCATGACGCCGACCTCGTCGCCGTACCGGGCTGTTACCCAACCGCTTCGACGCTTGCCCTCGCACCCCTGGTGAAAAACGGTCTCGTCCGGGCCGAAGGCATCGCCGTCGACGCCAAGAGCGGCGTATCGGGCGCCGGTCGCGGCATTTCGAGCGCGGCCCATTTTTCGGAAACAGCGGAAGGCGTCCGAGCTTACAAGGCCGGAGCGCATCGGCATGGGCCCGAAATCGAGCAGGAGCTGAGTCGGCTTGCGGGAGCCCCAATCCGGATCGCGTTCGTCCCTCATCTGCTTCCGATGACGCGTGGGATTCTCGCGACCTGCTATGCGCAGCCCGTGGATTCGAGCCTGACGGCGGCTCAGTGCATCGAGGCGGCTCGCGAGCTCTACGAAGGGTCTCCCTCGGTGGTGGTTCTCGAGGAAGGCCAACACCCGGACACTCTCTGGGTGCGTGGGTCGAACCGAGTACACCTCGGCTATGCCCAGGATCGTCGTGGCGGCACCGTCATTGCGATGAGCGCGATCGACAATCTCGTCAAAGGCGCTTCGGGTCAGGCAATTCAATGCCTCAACGTTCGTTTCGGCCTCGATGAAGGGGCGGGACTGCAGGCGCCGGCGCAATGGCCGTGATCAAGGTTATGCACGTGAGTGATGTACACCTCGAGGATGGGTTCCCCGGGGTGCCCTTCAGCAGCTTTCTAAACAAGCGCATCGTCGGCCTCGCAAATCTTCGCTTCCGGCGCCGGCGCGTCTTCGCCGATGCGGAGATGAAGGTCGAGGCGCTCGCGGCGTTTTCGAAAGAGCAGGGGGTGGAC
>CBESWY010000041.1:0-15722 GCA_965533395.1 uncultured Myxococcales bacterium | reverse complement strand
GACTTCCAGATTCGGACTGCGCCTGCTCCCGAAGACTTGCCCACCGCGGTTCCGGTCATCCTTTCCATCACCGGCGGTGCCTCAGGCGGCACGTTCGACCTTCGAGACGAGCTCATCGCGGCCGGTCAGACGGTTGGATTGCCGTACATCCAGATTACGGCGGTTCTGATCCCGTCGACCAGCCCGCCGGCGACACCGACACTGGATGGTTGGACCTTCGAGTTCGTCTGCGAAGCTGCGCAATGATCTGAGCCCTGCTAGCATCGGACCGGCGTGGCTGAAGCAGGGCGAAAGCTGGGCCTTGCCGCCTGGGTCTGGTTGGCGATCGCCGCTCTTGCGGTGCTCGAGCTCGTCGCGCACCCCATCATCGGCGCGGCGACTCCAAGCGACGAGTCCTGGCAGGCGGCCGCTGGGTTCGTTCGCGCGCGCTTCCAGCCCTCGGACCGCATCGTTGCGGCGCCAGCTTGGGTCGGACCGATCGTCCGCAGCGAGCTCGGGGACCTTCTATCGCTGCGCATGGTGGCTCCCCCGGACACTGCGGGCATCGATCGCGTCTGGGAGCTGAGCATTCGAGGTGCAGCCAGCCGCGACGAGCACCCGACGCTCGAGCAAGAGTTCGACGGTGTGCATGTGAGAATGTGGTCACTACCCGGCGACGAGCTCATCTACGACTTCGTGGAAGAGATTTCGGGGGCAAAGGTGGAGCTCGTCCGCCCGGAACGTTCCAAGGCCTGCCCCTGGGTGGCTGCGCGCCAGTCGCCGGGCGGCCTCGAGCGAGGGCCCATGACGCCTCGTGAGCGCTTCGTCTGCGACCCGCGCCGTCCTTGGCTCTGGGTTGGTGCGACTGTCCTCGCCGACCTCGAGCTCGAGCCGAGGCGCTGCATCTGGCAGCACCCCGCCGGCCCCGATCCCGTCCGCGCGACCTTCACCGACGTGCCTTTGGGTGATCGTCTTCTCATCCGTGCAGGCATCGACTACCAGGCGGAACGGCGACGGGTCCATGCTCCGGTCACGCTACGCGTCTTCATCAACGATCGAATGGCGGCCGAGCTGGTCCACGAGGACGGCGACGGCTGGTCGGGCCTCGAGCTCGACACCTCCAAGCTCCCCCGCGATCCCGCCATCGTTCGCTTCGAAACCACAGCCGACGATCCCACCTCCCGCCTGTTCTGCTGGTCCGCATCGAGCGTGAGAAGCCGACGTTCCGAGAGAATTCGCGATGAATGACGCCAGGGCGTTGAACGGCCGCGACCATCTGATTGGGGCGGTCCTGTGCATTGGCTACCTGTTGCTTCTGTTCGCTACGGCATCGGATCTAGCGATGTCCCGGGACGAGAGCTTTTACGTTCACGCCTCGAAGAACGCGGCCAGCTGGATCGGCGACGTCTTCGCCGACCCCGCATCGGCATTCAATCAAGACAGCATTGACAGAGCGTGGCGGTACAACTGGGAGCACCCAGCCTGGATGAAGCTGAGCTTTGCTTGGAGTTGGCTGGCGCAAAAGCACCTCGGCCTATTTCCGAGCGAGTCGCTTGCGTTTCGCTTTCCCGGCATGCTCACGGCCGCGCTCCTGCTTTGGCTGATCTATGCCTGGGGCGCTTCGGTGATGCGCCGTGACGCCGCGCTCTTCGCGGCTCTGGCGTTCGCCTCGATGCCGAGAGTTTTTTATCACAGCCACCTCGCCTGCTTCGACATTCCCATTGCGTTTTTCGTCACGCTGACCGCCTACGCGTATTGGCGCTCCTTGGCCGACTGGCGTTGGGTTCCCTGGCTGGGTCTGTCCTTCGGCCTCGCGCTCGCCACCAAGCACAACAGTTGGATCCTACCCGGAATCTTCCTCATTCATTTTCTCTGGGTGCGTCGCGACCAGGCGCGTTCCGGGCGAAGCGAGCGAGCGTCGATCGCCTGGCTGCCGTCGATGTTGCTCCTCGGCCCGCTCGTGCTGCTCTGCACCTGGCCGTGGCTATGGCACGACACCGCCCGCCGCTTGCTGGCCTATGCGAGCTTCCACCTGCGACACGTTCACTACACCTACGAATATCTGGGCATCAATTACTTCGAACCACCGCTGCCGATCTCGGTTCCGTTTGTGATGACACTCTTCACCGTGTCGCTCACCGTGCTCGCCCTGTGCGTGCTCGGCGTCTACGATCGGCGGGCAGCGCTCCGACCGCCATGGCAGACGAAGCCAAACACCGTGACAAATCGCAGGACAGAGGTGCTTTGGATTGGCTGCTTGCTCGCCCCTCTCCTCGTGATCGCGCTTCCGAGCTCACCGATCTTCGGCGGCACCAAGCACTGGATGACGGCGTATCCATTCTTGGCGCTCTTCGCAGGTTTGGGCTTTCTTGCCGTGGTGGAGAGAGCAGAAATTTCATCTTGGCTAGGCCGGCGCTGGGCGACCTGGGCCTTTGCGGCTCTCTGCCTTCTGCCCGCGGTGGTCGAAACCGCGCACAGCCATCCGTTTGGCTTGTCGCACTACACGCCGCTTGCCGGTGGCGTGCCCGGCGCGGCCGACCTGGGCATGAATCGCCAGTTCTGGGGCTTCACCACCGGCAGCCTCGTGGATTGGATTGCCGAGAGGCTACCCGACGGCGGCTCGGTGTGGACCTGCGATACGACCCACGGGTCCTGGGCCATGATGCAGCGTGACGGTCTCATTCCGTCGAACATCCGTGCGGAGGCATCGATGAGCGCGGCCGATTTGGTCCTCGTGCACCACGAAACGCATTTTGCAGAGGTCGACTATCAGGCCTGGGTCGCCCTTGGGAGCGTCCGACCGGCCTACGTTCTGCGGTACGACGGTGTGCCCATCATTTCGGTGTACGAGAACCCGGCGAAAGCCGAGCGCTAAGCCGAGCGCTGGCTGGCCTTGTCGATGCCGGCTTTGGCCTTGTGCATCAAAACGATGAGGCTCTCCACGATGCCGATGATCACATACGCGGCAAGCAGCCAAACGAGGGCCATCGAAGGGTGTACCTTCAGGGCGATCCACACCGTCACGCCGAGCGCAACCGCGATGAACAGCACCGTGCGCAGGTTGAGACGCAAGTCCTTGAAAGAGCGAAACGGCATCGCGCTCACCATGAAAATCGAGAGCGCCAGTACGAGAGCCGAAATCACATAGGGCGTAAAGGGCAGCTTCCCTGTGAGCGTATTGGCGACCACGATTGAGATCAGGATTCCGGCTGCCGCGGGAATGGGCAGACCCTGGGTGTACTTTCCAGGATGCTCCGGCTGCCCGTCATCGCCGGTCGAGGAGACGTTGAAGCGCGCGAGCCGGACAGCGCCAGCAGCCACATAAAGGAAACCGATGAACATCCCGGCCGTTTCGAGCTCGGCCAGCGACCAGTGATACACGAGGATCGCAGGCGCGACGCCAAACGAGATCACGTCGGCAAGGGAGTCGAGCTGAACGCCAATGGCGGACTGCGTTTTGGTCAAGCGCGCGACGCGGCCGTCGATCCCGTCGAAAAAGAGCGCGAAAACGATGAGGAGCGCCGCGCGATAGAAATCGTCGGAAGTCGGTTGGTCCGAGAGGATCAAGATGGCGTTGTAACCGCAAAGCACACTGGAAAGTGTGAAGAGATTCGGGAGGATGAAGAGGCTCTTCTTGAGATCGACTTTCACGCCATGCTCGACTCTACCCGCGTGAGCGGGTCCTCCAGGTTACGAGAACGGGAATTTCGTGTCCACTCTGACGGTCGTATCACGGCGAACCCGTGGGTAAAAGGCCGGCCTGAACGACGCCAAGCGAGAAATTTCGTAAGCGCAGCTGCCCGCTCGCTTCGTAGAGCTGATGGAGTGAATTCGACGCTCGAGCGGGATTCCCCTCGAGAAGATCGAAAAGGGCGGCGGCCTCCAGGCTACCGAAGCCACCGGAGTCACGAAACGCGAGCAACGCTTCCTCTCGTTTCTCGAGCGGCTTTCCCCAGCCATGCAGCGCGAGCCAGCCCCAATACGCCTGCTTCTCGATCGGAGCAAAGCCCTCCACGAACGGTCGCCGATGGATGGAATTCCAGCGTGCCTTGTAGAAGACGCGCAGCGTGAGTGGCGGCGCGACGATCACGCCGCTGCGGAGGGCCCCGTACTGCTTCAACACCGTCGGGAAGCCGCCGAGGATTCCCTCTTCGCGTTCGCTCCGAGCCTCGCGGCTGCCATCGCCAAGCACGCGCATGAGCTCCTCGACGGCATCGGCCCGCATCGCCTCGAACGCGGGCTCTCCGTGCTTCTCGATCACGGCTTTCTTTGCACGGTGAATCGCAGCCTGTCGCCGATCGTATTCACGTCGCCCATAGGGAGGGTTGGCCTCCGACCGACCATGGTCGAGAAACAGCGAGCGCAGTGCGTCGGCTTCTTCGCTGTCCGGAGCTTCCTTTGAAAGGGTTTCGTCGAGCGCGATGGCGTCCGACACGGCGGCACGATCGAGAACCAGGCTCGGCATCTCCCAGGGATCGACGGGCTGCGGGAGGGCGAGCATGGCGCCCGCAAACCCTGCTCCGACGATCCAGGCGATCAGCTTGAATGAAGACTCGCTCACCTGGCCACAACCCTAACACGTCGGGCCGAGCTGCCCTCATTTCGGGGCCTGCTAGACTTTCGTGGCTGATGAAGATCGACGTCTACTTCTACGCAGCTGCCCGCGAGCTTGCCGGATGCTCGAGCTCGACCTTCGAGCTGGTGTCGCAAAGCCTGCCGCAGGGGGAACTGCGGCGCCTTGTCGGCGACCGCTATCCGTCTCTGGCGGCCTTCCTCGAGCGCATGCGGCTTGCGGTAAACGGTGATTTCGTCGACGCCTCGCAAATCTTATCCGACGGAGATCGGGTCGACGTCCTTCCGCCGGTTGCGGGGGGTTCCCCGGTCGCTCTTTGTAAAGTCAGCGACCATGAGATTTCACTCGACGAAGTTCGTAGGGCGGTCCAGCACCCCGGGGCCGGAGGTGTTTGCATCTTCCACGGCATCGTCCGGGACCACGCCGACGGCAAACAGGTCTCCAGGCTCGACTACGAAGCGCACGAGAGCTTGGCGCAAAAAGAAATGGCGCGTGTCCTCGAAGGGGTCATCGCCGAGCACTCTGGCGTCCGAATTGCCGCCGTCCATCGGGTGGGCAAGCTGGGCGTGGGGGATGTCGCGGTCTGTGTCGCGGCAAGCTCCGCGCACCGGGACGACGCGTTCAATGCCTGCCGCAAAGCGATCGATCGAATCAAAGAGACCGTGCCGCTTTGGAAAAAGGAGTGGGGGCCCGATGGGCAGGCCCATTGGGTAAACCTCGACGCCTAGGTTCCCGCCAAGCCGCGAAGGTCCGACAGAAGCGCTTCGTCCAAGACTCCCACGCACGTCAGATAGGCGTCTTTCGGATCGAGATAGCGCTGTGCGACCTGCTGGATGTCCTGTGGCGTGATCTGCGCGACTCGATCGGCCACGGTGCCAACGCGTTCGGGAAGACCCAAGAGCGCGCTGCTTCCGATGAACTGCGCCGCATCTTCCGGGTCATCGCGCACCGTCCGCAGATCCCACAGGTACCGACGTTTGGCCTTGTCGACCTCGTCGTCCGTCGGTGGGTTTCGTCGAAGCTCGGCGATGAGCTCGAACATGGTCTCAACGAGATAAGGGGCCTTCCCGTGCTCGACCGACGCCCCGAAGTCGAACACACCGCAATCCTCGAGCGAATCGGTTCCTGAGAAAGCCTCATACGCCAGCCCACGCTCCTCGCAGATCGTTTGATGGACGCGCGTGCTCAGCCCGTCGTCCAGGACTCGGTCCAGCAAGAGCAGGGCGGGCGCTTCGGAGCTCGCGACGCCAGGTGTGTGGAACGAGAGCCTCACATCGGTCTGGCTGCCGTGCTCCTGGACGTACGAAAATCGCTGCGACGCGGGACTGCTGGGCGGCTGGCGTGGCTCCATCGCACTGCCAATCGCCATCCCGTCGAAGCTCGAGCGAATTGTCTGCTCGATTTCCCCAGCGTCAAATGCCCCGGTGACACAGAGCACGGAGTTGCACGCGTTGTAGTGACTGCTGTGATGCCGCCGTAGGTCTTCGGTTTCAAATCCATCCAGATTGTCGAGTGAGCCGAGGATCGTGAAGCCGAGCGGGTGGTCCGGGTAGAGCAGCCTCCGCGAAAGGTTGTCGACATCGATCTGCTCGCCGTCCTCGTTGAAGTCTTCGAGGATCTCCTCACGAATAATTTGTTTCTCGGTGCGAAGCTCGGTCAACAGCGGCTGTTGCAGCACTTCGGCGAGGAGCTCCACGCCTTTCGCGATGGCCTCGGGTGGCAATGAGAGGAAGTAGCTCGTGAAGTCGACGTGGGTGGCCGCGTCGAGGGTGCCGCCCAGTCGCTCGATCGCGAGGTTGAGCTCGTTTGCCGCGGGGTGCACCGCGGTGCCACGATACAGCATGTGCTCGAGCAAGTGGCTCAAACCATTGGTCCGAGCGGTCTCGTAGCGGGAGCCCACACGCACGAAGAACGACACCGTCGCCGACTGCAGGTGTGTTAGCGGAACGAGTCGGACCCGCAGACTGTTCCCGAGCGTGAGCGACTCGGTGGGCAGCTCGGGAAGACGAAAGCTCTTAGCTGCGGCCATCCGGGGCTTGAAGCGGGTTGACGCGTAGCGCCTTGTCGGCGGTCGCCTTCGCGCGGAGCTGCTGAATGTAGAGATCGACGATTTCTCGCTTCTTTAGCGTCTGAAGAATTTCCCGCGTCGACGCCTGCACCGAGTCGTTGAACGCCTCGAGGTCTGGCAGCTGCCTATCGACGAGACGGAAGATCAGCCACTCGCGGCCAAGCTTCACGGGCGCCGTCGGGAACGCCTCACCTTCGGGCGACGAGAACACCGCATCGAGGAGCGCGGAGGTTGAAACTCCCGGCACTGGAGTGTCGGATCGACCAAAGTCGACCGTTTCTTCGAGCTTGGGTGTGAGGGCCGATTCGCCGCTCTTATCGACCGCCGCCGAGAGCTTTCGTGCAATCGCGTCGTCGTCCTGATTCGCGCGCCAAGCAGCCAGCGTACTGGTCGCAGCGTCGCGCGCTCGGGCTTCGAGCCAGTCTGCCCGGTAGAGCCCTTCGGCGAGCTCTTGCTTGGCCTCGTCGACCGGGACGTCGCCCTCACGGATTGCGATCGCTTTGATGATGTGAAAGCCGTACTGGGTTTCGACCACTTCGGAGATCTGCTCCGCCTCCATCGAGAAGAGAGCAGCGTCGAACGAATCGGGCATCGTGCCTTTGCGGAGAAAACCGATGTCGCCGCCCTTTTTCGCGGTGACTTGGTCGCCGCTGTTCGCGCTGGCGAGCTTTGCGAAATCTTCGCCCTCGGCCGCGCGCTTCTGCAGCGCTTCGGCGCGTTTCTTCGCCTCCGCTCTCTGCTCTTCGCTTGCGTAGGAACCCGCCTTGACCAGGATGTGGCGAGCGCGAACCTGCTTCTCGAGGTTCGTGTACCGGTGCTTGTTGATGTCGTACTCGGCGCTCAGACGGGCTTCGTTGTCGGCGATCCATGCGTCGAGCGCCGCTTCGGAAGTCGGCGGCTTTTTGTCGAGATAGTACGCGGGCGAGAACCGGATGTACTTGATCTTCGCGCTGTCGTTCTCGCGGACGTAGTCGTCCCAGACCTCCGCGTCACTGACGTTGACCGTCGAGGCAATGAGCTCCCGCATTCGCGCCGCCAGGTACTCATCGACCTGCGCATCGGCGAACTCGCCCACGCTTCTGCGAAGCCCGTTTTGGATGTAGCGCTCGGCGAGGTCCTTGTTGAACGCGCCTTCCTTGTCCGCGAAGGAAACCGGAATCTCGCCCTGCGGAAGCATCGGCGGTGCGCCGACTCCGAGTGACAGCAAGATGATTCCATCATTCACGAAGCGCGCCATCACCTCGTCCTGGCTCACGTCGAAACCCACCCTGCGTGCCTCCCGCGCGAGAAGCGTGCGGTCGATCAGGCCGTCGAGGACCAGCTGCGGCAGGCGCATCGAGCGTTGCGTCTCCTCAGGGAGCCTCCCGAAGTTCGCGACCGAGTACGCAGCCTCGAAGTCGCCTCTGCTCAACGTCTGGTCATAGACCCGCGCCAGATAGGTGCTGCCGCCCGCAGTGCAGCCCTCGGCTTGGCCACCCCCGAATTGCAGGGCAAACACGGCCGACAGCAGCACTACGAGAAGAACTAGAAAGAAGCCTTTGAACTTATCAACCATCGCCAATTGCCATTAAAGAGGCCGAACCATAGAGGAGAGGTAGCCTCGCGGCAAACAGCGGTTTTTTGCGCCCAGCTCGCCTCGAGAGTTGGCGTGATCGGTCGAGGAATCTACACTCCGCTCCCAGGTGCGCGGCGCATCTTGGACTGGGGAAAGCGAGGGGGATGTGACCCAGGGCTCTAGCCTACCGCCACTGAAGAAGAACGACGGCAAGTACGGCATCATCGCCCTAATCCTCCTAGTCGTCGCCGGTGTGCTTTGGTTCTTCGTTCGCGACTGCAAATCGGGCCCCGAGGCCGAGCAGGCTCACGCGGAGCCGGAGGTCGAGCCCAGAGCCCAGTTCGCCCCGGAAATCGAAATCCCAGAGGATGGCGCTGGCCTCGACTCGGGAGAAGAAGAGACGGTGGACGCAAAGCCCGTGGAGGCCAGGCAGACGCGACCGGCGGACTGGATTTGCAATGGCACGATTCCAGCCGCGCAGCTCAGCCAGGTCATCCGAGGACAGCCGAGCAAGCAGGTGCAGACCTGCTACGAGCGACGTTTGAAAGACGACAACTTGCTTCAAGGTTCGATGAAGGTCCTGCTCACGATTGGTGCGACCGGCGGCGTCAAAGCAGTCTCGGTGAGCGGTTCTCTCAACGACCAGCAAGTGTACAACTGCGTCAAGCGCGTTGCGAAGACCTGGAAGTTCCCGAAGCCCGAAAACGGCTGCGTCCGCACCGAGGTGCCGTTCCAAATGATGCCGAAGCTCTGAGCCCCTCAGGCGTTTGCGAATCTCAGCACATCCGCGACGTCTTCCGGGCTGCCCATGTACACGGGCGTGCGCTGATGCAGCGCTTTCGGCTGGATTGTGAGGATTCGATTCTTGCCGTCCGACGCGACGCCGCCCGCCGCTTCCACCAGGAATGCCATTGGAGAGGCTTCGTAAAGAAGTCGGAGCTTGCCGTCCGCGTTCTTCTCATCCGGCGGATAGACGAAGATGCCGCCGCGGAGAAGAGTCCTGTGTAGGTCGGCAACCATCGCGCCGATGTACCGCAAGCGGTAGGCTTTTTTGTTTTCGGTCGGCGTCTTGATCCAGTCGACCCAGCTCTGAATCCGCTTGTCCCAGCTGTGGTAGTTGCCTTCGTTGATCGAGTAGATGCCACCGCGCTGCGGGACCTTGATGTTCGGGTGGGACAAAAAGAATTCGCCGACGCCCGGGTCGTAGGTGAAGCCGTCCACTTGATCGCCCGTCGAGTACACCAGCATGTTGGAGGAGCCGTAGACCACGTAGCCGGCAGCCACGATGTCGACGCCGGGCTGCAAGAGATCCTTCAAGGTTCCCGGTTCACCATCTGGAGTCAGGCGACGGTGAATCGAAAAGATCGTGCCGATCGACGCGTTGATGTCGATGTTGCCCGAGCCGTCCAGAGGATCAAACTGCAGCACGTACTTGCCCTGCGGGTACTGCGGTGGAATCTGAATCGGCTCCTCGACCTCCTCGCTTCCCATCACGCAGACATGGCCGCCCGCCTCGACGGTGCTCACAATCGTGCTGTTGGCGAAATCGTCGAGTTTCTGGACCTGCTCGCCCTGCACATTGGTCGTTCCGGTTCGTCCGAGGATGCCCGATAGCCCAGCTTTGCTGACGCGGCTGCCTATGATTTTGGCGGCCAGGCTGATCTGCTGGAAAAGCCCAGTGAAATCGCCGGTGGCTTCCGGCATCCGGCGCTGGCGATCGAGCAGGTGGCGCTCGAGCGTCGTGCCGATGGGGCTAACCTGTGCCGGGCCGATCGATATTGGGTTTTTCATGGTTGCGGGGCATACCAGAGGCCTCCGAATCGCGCCAGGAGCGCCAAAAATGGAGGGTGGCCGCACTCCGCCATGTTAGTGTAAACTTACCGTGGTGGGGCATTTGTGACGAACTTCCGCAACTGGTTGAAGAACACCCAGGCGCGCCGAGCAGGGATACCCCGGCTTCGCACGATGCAGGGCCTGCCCGACGTGCTCACCCTCGGAGACCTGAGCGTCGTGTATCAGCCGATCGTATCGCTTGCGACGATGGAGCCGTTCGCCCACGAGGCGCTCGTTCGAAGCAACTCACCCCACTGGATCAATCCGCCAAAGCTCTTCGACGAGGCGATCCAGTCTCGATGCGTCGGAGCTCTCGGTCGCGCCATTCGTGAGCTCTCCACAGCGCATTGCCCCGGGATGCCACTCTTTCTCAACGTGCATCCAAACGAGTTCGACGAGTCTTGGCTCGTGCAGCCCGATGATCCGATCTTCACCCACGACTCACAGGTCTACCTCGAGGTAACCGAGTCGGTCCCTCTGACCCATTTCGCCTACTGCCACAGCGTCCTTCGGGAGATTCGGGGCAAGGGGGTGCTGCTCGCCGTCGACGACCTCGGCGCTGGGTACTCGAACTTGAAATACATCGCGGACCTCAAACCCGAGATCGTCAAGCTCGACCGAACCTTGATCGCAGATCTGGCCGACGATCGTCGTGCGCAGGTCCTAGTCCGCCATATCGTGCAACTGTGCCACGAGCTCGGCGCGCGCGTCGTTGCCGAAGGCATCGAGCAGGAAACCGAAATGCGAGTCGTGATCGACTGCGGTGCGGACTACGGACAAGGGTACTACTTCGCCTACCCTGCATGTCCTGCGCCTGGCGTCAGCGAAGCGTCGATCGCGGTCGTTCGCGAAGGCGCAAATGGCGCCCGGCTCAGAACGGGACCGACTGGAAGCTGACGTCTCCGCCTTCGTGCCCTCGAATCTCGAGGATCGCGCTCACGCGCTGCCCCTCTGGCCCGCGTTGCATCGAAACGACGAGGTCGACTGCGCTAGCGAGCAGCTGGGCGAGGTACGCGCGGTCGGCTCCGGTCGCGCCAGCCGCGAGCATCAGGCCCTCAATCGCGTCTTTGCTGCTCCAGGAGTGGACGCCGAGAAGGTGACCTGGTTCCCGTCCTAGGACAGCGGTCAACGCAGCCATCGTCTCGGCGCCGGAGAGATCGTTGATGACCATGTGCTCGGCGTGAAGGCGTGCGCCGTGCGCGATCGCTTCGCTCATGGGGATCCCCGAGTCGGTGGCGGTCAGCGAGATCAGCCGGTCTCGATCGATGTCGAGCTCAGGGATTGGCTCGATGGTGACGGTATTCTCGCTCTCCGGCAGCTCTCGAACCAAGGCGGACATGAGCGTCGTCACGCCGGAGCCTCGAGCCCCAGCGACGACGATGTTCCGGCATTCCGCGACGGCTTTGGTGAGGTAGGTTGCGGCGTCTGCGCTCAGCCAACCTTTCTCCGAGAGTTGCTCCAGAGTGCTCGGGCTGTGAATGCGGAGCTCGATCACCGACCCGCTCATCACGAGAGGCGGCTGCAAGATCGTCACGCTCGGGCCGAACGAGAGTCGCCCGTTGAGTACCGGTCGGCCCTCGAGTGTTTGACCGCATTCTGCCGCGAGACGGCCCGCCACCCTCTGAACTGCATGCGCGGAAGAAAACTGCAACTCGGTGGCCTCCAGACCCTCACCCTTGTCTACGAAGATCTTCCTGTGCCCATTCACCACGATGGTACGGACCGATTCGTCGGAAAGTAAATCGTCGAGAGCGCCGAGGCCGATCGCTTCGTGCAGCGCGGCATGCGCCAAACTGCGCATGTCCAAATCGGCGTGAACCAATCCGTCCTTCTGCATTGCGAGGAAGGTTTCGGCAATCGCGGCTCGAGCAGCCGACCAGCGTTCTTGATTTTTCATCGACGCCGGATTGATGTCGTCGATCTCCACGCGCTCCGCAAGACGGACGAGCAGATTGTTCAACGGATCGCCGATTGAGATTTCGGTTTCGGTCTTCGCGCGAGCGCGCGGCAGGCTCGTCTCCCGTCGTTGAATACGAGGAGGGTTGACCGTCCCACTCCCGTCCGGTTGTAATCCTGTCACGCTCGAGCCTCCCGGCGTCGCACGCCGCGCTGCGATCGAGCGCCTGATTGGCACCGAGCTGGCAGCCGGTAGGGCGGAGTTGGCCGGTAGCGGAGGCGGCTCCGAGACCCGAGGCATCGCACCTTCGGTCTGCGAGCGTTCGTCCGCAGTCTCGAGCGTAATGATGAAATCTGCGATGTAGATCTTGTCGCCCTGCTTCAGCGGCCGAGCGGCAGTGATCTTGCGACCGTTGACCCATGTGCCGTTCGTACTGTTGAGATCAACGACGACAGCCTGTTCGTCCTCGAGGGTGAGGCGTGCGTGCTGCTTCGAAACGTTGCGCTTGGCCAAGACAATGTCGTTGCCCTGAACGCGCCCCACGGTTAGCTCCGGCTTGTTAAAATCAAGCCTGCGCCGGACGCCCCCCTCATCCGTGATCACCACCGCGTACATTCCGTCGGTCCATTCAAGAGGGGGCCGGCGCCCGCGTCAAGTCATTGCCGATTCTCGCCCCGGCGGCTGAGGCCGGTCGATCTGTCCTCACCCCCGTGCCTACGCGCGCGAAAAGTATGAGATCATTGACTTTTAAGTGCTTCAGCGCCTCAGCTCGACTGGCTTGGGGTTAAAAAACCGCTCCATTTGGAGCGAATCGGCACCACCGAAGGGGTCAACTGGGGTAGCGTACGCCGCATGACGGCTGGGTTTTTGATCGTCGAGGACGAACCGACGCTGGCTCGGACCCTCGCGCGTACGTTTGGGCGTCATGGTCCTGTCGAAGTCGTTCACAGCATGGGCGCAGCCCGGGAACAGCTTCAGAGCCAGGAAGAATGGACGGGTGTCGTGCTCGACCTGATTCTGCCTGACGGATACGGTCTGGACCTTCTGGCTGAGATCCGTCAAACGCACGGCGACCTGCCGGTGCTGGTTCTCACCGGCGAGCTCAATCGTGATGTAGTTAACAAAGTTCAAACGATGCGCGGCGAGTACGTCTGCAAGCCAGCATCCGCGGACAACCTCAATCCGTTCATACAGAGGGCCCTTGCGCAGGCGCGCGTCGACGACGCGGCCATTGGGCAGCGCATCGAACACCTGGCACGTCAGCTCAAGCTCACGCGTCGAGAAACCGAGCTTTTAACGCTTTCGGTGGACGGTCTCTCCCGGAAGGAGCTCGCCGAATCCCTCGGGGTAGCGGAGAACACGGTCAAGGCCCAGATTCGATCGCTGCTCAAGAAGAGCGGCGCTCGCAGTCTCGCAACGTTGGCGCAAAAGGTCATCAAGGGTGCGACGCGCGACACCCTGCCGCCCGACGCACCGGCCGACGTCATCGACTGAGCTCCGACTCGACCACCGTTAGGTCTTGCAGGATCCGTACGCGGCTTTCGGGGTGAGCGCTTGCCGCTCGTCCGCCAACCAGCACTCTGACGCGTTCAGGTATCGCAGCTTCGATCGCAGCGATCTCTCGCTGCGACTCCTTGGGCTTCAGGTTGGTGATCGACAGCATCAACAGGTCGGCGTTCGTGTCGGTAACCGCGTAGGCGATCTCTTCGGCTGGCAAATCGGGGCCGAGGTAGAGCACGCTCCATCCGTGCATGGCGGCCAACATCGATACCATGAGCGCGCCGAGCTCGTGATCCTCTTTCGCCGGTGTTGCAACGACGGCACGACGCCTGGAGTCGTTCGCCGGATAGAGACGCATCAGCGAAAAGAGCAGACCACGCATGACCGTGGACCCGGCGTGCTCGTGTGCAATCCGAAGCTCACCACGTTGCCAACGTTCGCCGATTTCGACGAGAACGGGGGCGACGACCATCTGCAAGAATTCGCTCGGTTCCATGCCCAACGCTGCGCGCGAGAGCATCTGCTCGGCATCTTGGATGCGCAACTCCTCGATCGCCTTCATGACGCGACTGCGAAGCTCGGGAAGGTGCTGCACGGCCGGCTGGCTCGGCGGCGCTGGGACCGAGGCTGCCATGTGTCGCAGATCGGTATCGGACAGCTTCGCGATCCCGCCGATCGAGTGACCGGTTTCGACCAGCTCATGCAGAAGTCGAAGCCGTGCAACGTCTGCGTCGGTGTAGAGACGTCCTCCGGCCTCGGTCCGCTTCGGCAGAACGGCGACGTAGCGCTTCTCCCACATGCGCAGCGTGTGGGTCGAGAGCCCGGTCATCTTCGAGACCATGCCCACCCGGTATTTCGCCTCGTCTGCCACTTACGTCCTCGGGATCCCGCCAAGCATCGATCCTGTTCAGGACCTGTCGAAGACTTGTCTATACCCCGTCTTCAAGGGAATCAAGCCCTAGCGGCATGATCTGGGCGCTTTCTTCGCTCTGTTGCACGTTGCCTATGTGGTTGACCGTTGGTGCGTGGTGCGGGTACCAAGGCCGCACCGTGTTCGCGTCGAGCAAACCCTGGGCCGGCGCCGGCGGCCTCGTCGCTTGGTTGCTGGCAATCGCCGCCTGCACCGAGGCGCATGGGCGCGGCGATCCGGGCGACGCCCCGCGCGCTCCGGCGGAATCAAAAACCGCTGATCTCTTCGACGACACATCGTCGCGTCTAGGCCCGGTGCCCCTCCATGCGGGTTTTAGTCCCGATCCCCGCGTCGTGTCCGGCACCGCGGTCGGCGAGGTCCCAGCGCGCTCGATTCACCGCAAGTGCAGGGGTTGGATCTCCGAGAGGCCCGATTACCTACTCGACACCGACACGGCGTTCTACAACCTTCACGTTCTGGGTCGTTCACGCTCCGACATCCTGCTCGTGGTGCGCAAGCCCAACGGGCGTGTTCTTTGTAACGACAACCGCAGCGGCACCACCGACCCGATGCTCCGTTCCGACTTTCCCATCGGTACGACGCAAGTCTGGATCGGTGTCCAAGAGAAAGGCGCGACGGCCGATTACCGTCTGGGCTTTTCCGAAGTGAAGTGGAAGTCGTCGTCGATTCCGCTTCCCGACAGCGACTAAGGCTCGCGTCGCCGCCAAAGCGCCAGCCGCTCGCGGCCTTCGCGCCCCGGATGGGTGTTTTCCATCTCCCGGACTTCGAGCTCTTCGAAGCTGTCTTCGATCAGCTGTCGAACCAGGCCGGTATTGATCGGCCAGGGCGGCCCCTCACGTCCTGAGATGGGGTCTTCGAAAGGAAAGAGCAGGGTAGCCAGCAGGCCGGAGGGCTTCACCAGCCGCTTCATCTTCTCGCTCCAGTCCCGACGCCGCTCCGGATCGAGCGCACAAAAGAAGGTGTAGTCCCAGACGAAATCGAAGCCGTTGCCCGGCTCGTACGAAAAGAAGTCGCCAACTTCGTACGAGACCGAACCCGGAAGGTCGCTATGTGTGGCGAGAAATGCAGCGCGCGCCGCGTCGGAAAGGTCGAGCCCGACGACCTCTCGATCCGCGCGCGCCAGGGTTGCAAGGTCGTAGCCGGTACCGCAGCCGGGAACGAGGACCCGGCCCCGAGGAATCTGCCCGCGGGCGAGCAGGCTATGGAGCGCAGGCGGTGAGGTGCCTGCGTCCCAAGGGGTGCGTCCCGCCTTCCATGCCTGTCGCCAATCCACCGGTGCCATCGCCGAACCCTATCGAGTCAGTCCGATCGAGCGCGCTGCATTTCGCGCAACCGGGAGCACCGCGTCGTATGCAGCGGCGTTGCAAGCTAGGATGCCCTTTCGAT
>CBESWY010000040.1:0-15832 GCA_965533395.1 uncultured Myxococcales bacterium | reverse complement strand
CCGCGGCACAAGATCAACAATCGCCCCAGTACCGGGCCCGCGACCTGTTCCAGGACGGTGTCACCCTCGCCAAGGCGGAGCGTTGGCCCGAGGCGCTATCGGCGTTTCGTCGTTCTGCCGAATTGGTCCGGCGCCCGAGCACTTCCTACAACATCGCCAATGCGCTGTACCGACTGGATCGCCCCGTCGAGGGCCTCGCGGAGCTCGAGCAGTACGAGTCGATGTCCGAAGTTCTGAGCAGCCCGGTCGCCCGGGAGCGAGGAGCAAAGCTGCGAAGCTTGCTGGAAAGCGCCGTCGCGTGGGTCCGCTTGGCCATCACTCCGGGCGACGCCGAAGCGTTCATCGACAATCGGCCGACCAAAGGGACTGGCCTCGACCGAACCATCCGGTTGAACCCGGGGCTCCATTCACTACGCGTCACGCACGACGAGTACGCTACCGCGACGCGACAGCTCGACCTCGAACGCGGCAGCCGACAGGCCTACACGATTGGACTGCATCCGCGCACGCCCGTCCCGGCGCAGGCGATCGAGTTGGCACCATCGAGTGTTGCGATCGATGGGACCGAGTTGGGCGGCGCTCCCGTCGACCCGGCTCCCGACGATCGGAACCGTTTCGTGAAACGACCCGGGTTCTGGATCATGATCGGCGCCATTGCAGCCGTGGGAGTCGGCACCGGCCTTGCGATCGGCCTGACACGACGGAACGACGCGCCGCCATGTGGGACGACCGGGACCTGCGCGACGACCCAGGGCTTGACGCTTACGTCGTTCTAGGCACGTCGATACAGGAACCGATCGTGCTAACCTCCTACGACATCCACGCAATGACCCGACGACGCTTTCACCCAGTCTACGCTCTCGCGCTCGCGGCGGCCGGCATCGCGGCGGGGCTGCTTGCGTTCAGCGCTCGGAACGCGTCCATGAACAGCCATGGCTCTGAGGGCTCCATTGAACCCGTCGCAGACTACTCTGTGCCGGAACCCGCCGATCCTCCGGACCGAGGCACCGTTACCGTCGATCCCAAACGCATCGATGACGTGTTGGCCAACCCGGGCATGGGGTTTGCCAGCTTCCATTTTGGCTGGTGGTGCAATCTGCCGCCGGTCACCTATCCGCCAAAGGAGTGCGCTGCGCGCGTGATCAAGAACTGGCCGGAGAATTACCCCAAATCCGGGACCGCCTACTTCCGCTGGCACTGGCGCGACATCGAGCCCGAGCGGGGCAAAATCGATTTCGAGATGATCGACAATGCGATCCAGTCGGCGAACGCACTCGGGATGACCTTGGGCTTTCGGGTGATGACCGTCGCCGAGGGGCAATCCGGGATTCCCGACTGGCTGACCAGTGCCCCGTACAACGTCGCCGGACAGTGGCGCCCGGGCGGTGGCGGCAAGACGTTCTGGCCGGATTATCGCGACGCCACCCTGCAGCGTGAGCACGCCCGCCTGATCGGCGCGTTGGGAGACCGCTACAACGGCCATCCCGCGGTGGACCACGTCGACATCGGCACGGTGGGTTGCTGGGGAGAGTGGAACACCGCCTGTCTGTCAGACGTCGACAGCATCATCGATGTCTACAAGCCGACGGGACGTAAGGAACGCCAGCAGATCGTGACGGCCCTGACCCAGCTCATCGATCACCATCTGCGCGCGTTTTCCAAGACGCCCGTGATCATGTTGGCGCTGGACGAAAAGGACGTGCCCCTCATGCTGCACGCCACACGGGGCGGGGCTGGCTGGCGCGCGGACTGTTGGGGCGACTGGGGGTTGTGGGGAGGTTCCTGGAGCCACCAAAAGAGCCTGTATCCCCAGATGCTCGCGGCCGCTAAGGCCGCCGATCCCAGCTTTGTCGACGTCTGGAAGCGGGCGCCAATCCAGCTCGAGATTTGCGGCACGCTCAGCAAATGGCACGAGCTAGGCTGGAGTGCGTCCAGACCAGACGGCGAGCTCTATAAGACCTTCCAGTGGGCGCTCAGTCAGCATGCCTCGGTGCTCAACGCAAAATCCAAGCCGGTCCCCGCAAGCTACGTCGGCCCGATCGACGAGCTGCTCAAGAAGAACGGCTACCGATTTGTCATCGACCATTTCAATCACCCGAGCACCGTTCAGGCTGGAAGCAGCATCACCTTCATCGCGAACTGGAGCAATCTCGGAGTGGCACCCGCGTATCTCCCGCGGGCGCTGACGTATCGACTGCGGGGCGCGTCGCAGTCGCATCTCTTTCCGAGCACCCAGGACACCCGCACCTGGTTGCCGGGCAGATGGAAAGTCCGCGATACGATCACCGTCCCGTCAGACCTGCCCAAGGGCGTCTATGAGGTCGAGGTCGCCTTGCTGGATCGCGCTGGAACCAAACCCGCTACCCCGGCGCTCCCGCCGCTCCTCCTGGGCATCGCAGGTCGCCGGGCGGACGGTTGGTACGCGGTCTCGCAGCTGACGGTGGAGTGACGCCGAGCAGCCCCCTGCCTGGTGACTCCGAGAACCAGCGTCCGAAATGAAACGGCTGCCTTCGACTGGCTCCGGCCGCGTGCCTATTTGGGACGGCAAGGCACGGAGGCGTTCGCTTGTGAAACGTCACCCCTCCGAATCCCAGTCCTGCCACCTGGCCCGGTTTTCGCATAGCACTGGGGTCCAGCTGGGGTTTCAATTTCGAGGCCTTACACAGAAGGACAAAGATGAGTGGGATCTTTTGTGCCACGGCACATGAAGACGTGATCCCCTGGGTCATGGGGGGCCTGGCCGACCTCGAAGATTGGGGCTTCGACTCGGCTGGCTTGGGGGTATTGACCGACCATCAAATTCAGCGGCGCAGAGCCAAGGGGCCTCTGTCGTCGTTGGCGGCGCTGCTCGTCAGCGAGCCGCTCGCCTCGACGACCGCCATCGGCCACACGCGCCAGGCAACGCACGGTGAACCCGTTCGGTACAACGCGCAGCCGCACGCGAGCTCGAGAGTCGCCGTCGTTCACAACGGCGTCATCGAAAACCATGCAGAGCTACGGGCCGAGCTCGAGCGCGAAGGCACTCAGTTTCGCAGCGACACGGACAGTGAGGTAGTCGTCTGGTTGCTCGATCGAGAGCTGGCCAAGCGCGCCCATCCCATGGCGGCGTTGCGCAATGTTCTGCCGCGGCTGCAGGGCTCCTATGCGCTCGGGCTGATCTGCACGCAGCATGACGACCGCGTGTATGCGTCGCGTAGCGGGAGTCCGCTTGCCGTGGGGCGTGGGGATGGGACTTCCTGGCTGGCTTCTGACGAAGCCGCGCTGGAACGAGTGGCCCATGAAACCGCGCCCCTCGAGGACGGACAGATCGCCGAGCTCGGCCCCGGGCATGTGCGCATCTTCGATTCGGAGCTCGAGGAGATCGCCCCCCGATGGACTCAAATCGAGAGCTTGGACAGCCTGCGGGAAAGCGGCGAGCGCGAAATCCTCGAGCACGTCACCCACATCGAGATCGCCGAGCAGCCCGCGATCCTAGGACACACGCTGGGCGAGCTCGAACGAGACATGAAGTCCGGCGAGCTCGAGCGCTGGTGCGGGCCTCTTTGGTACGCGGATCGAATCCTCGCGATCGGTTGCGGAACCTCCTATTACGCGGCGTATGCCGCTCGGGCCTGGCTCGAGCAGATCGCTGGTATCCCGGTCGAGCTAGAGCTCGGCTCCGAGCTCGAGACCCGCGAACCCATCCTGACCCAGGGAACCATGGCGCTCCTGGTTTCGCAATCGGGGGAAAACGCAGACATGCTAGAAGCGCTCGGATACTTGAGGGCGCAAGACGTGCCCACGGTGTCCCTGGTCAACGTGACCTCGAGTGCGATGGCTCGGCAGTCCGATGCCGTGCTCGAGTGCAGGGCAGGTCCCTGCGTTGGAATGGCATCGACCAATGGCCTTGCAGCTCAGCTCTGTGCACTTGCGGCGGCGTCGATTGCCATTCGACAACTCAAGCACCGGGGCGTCGACCAAGACGGCATGCTCGCTTCCCTTCTTGCCGTTCCGGATGCCATGAAGAGCGTTCTGGCGCACGAAGACGACTGTGCCGCAGTGGGCCGCCGAATTGCCGAGGCGGGTCACGGAATCTATCTCGGGCGAGGAATCAATTATCCGCTCGCGCTTGCAGGCGCGGTCACGCTGACGGCGCTCTCGGATGCGCAAGCCCAGGGTCTCGCCGCGGGCGAGCTCAAACATCGGCCGCTCGTGTTGACGGAGCATCACACGCCTGTGGTCGTGGTCGCGTCGCACGATGCGACGTTCGAAAAGACCCTATCGGACGTACGCGAGGTCGTCGCGCAAGGCGGAGAGCCCATCTTGGTGGGTGACTCCCAGACCGCGGTCATGGCGCAGCGCGAAGGGTTGCCGTGCATCTCCGCCGGCCACATCGACCCTGTCTGGGCCCCAATTGCGCTGGCGGTCCCGCTTCAGCTGATCGCCCACTACGCCGCGCGTGCCCGAGACCGGCGCTTGGAGCAACCGGGAGACCTGGACAAAACCGCCACTTTCGAGTGAGCCGCGAAGTCGTGAAGATCGCCCAACAGGGTTAGAGCACGTCGGCTTTTCGGCCTCTTCCGTGAGTTTCAGAACGGAACGGCAGGATCTTCCGTGTTGCAATTCGGGACACGGGAGCCCAAAGTCGCTCGCCCCCCCTCTTTTCGGCGTCGCCGAAGAGCAAACCCTCGAGGAGTGAATCGGATGGAGTCCCCTGTAGCCAGCCCGCTGGTCGTGTTGGTCGACGGCGATCCGGACCCACGCGCCGCAGCTGCACGCTGGCTCAACGACGCGGGCATGCGCACGGTCGAGTGCCCAGACGCCGAGAGCTTCCTCGAAGGCCTTGATACCAGCTTGCCCGATCTGGTGTGCCTGGATTGCAGCCTAGCTGGGATGAGTGGCCGTCAGGCGCTCGACGCGGTGCGACGGCAGCATCCGGGCGTCCCTGTCCTGATGTTCAGCGTCGAGGCCTCTACGGAGTCTGCCGTCGATGCAATGCAGGGAGGGGCCAGCGACTACCTGAGCAAGCCGATTGACCGAAACAGGCTGCTGTCTTCCGTCCAGCGCGCCCTGCGATATTCACAGGAAGAGCAGCACAGGCACATCGACGACTCCGACGAAGAGGATTCCTACGCCGGCGTGATCGGCCGCTCTCCCGGGATGCGTGAAGTTTTTCGTCAGGTCGATCGCGTGGCGGGCCGCGACATCAGCGTCTCGATTCGCGGCGACAGCGGAACCGGTAAGGAGCTCATCGCCAAGGCCATCCACGAGAACAGCCGTCGTGCGGGCGGCCCCTTCGTTGCGATAAACTGCGCAGCAATCCCTGAGTCCTTGCAGGACTCCGAGCTTTTCGGACATGAGCGGGGCTCGTTTACCGGCGCACACAAGGCTCGGGCCGGCTGCTTTGAACGGGCGGACGGCGGCACGCTTTTTCTCGACGAGGTCGCCGAGCTCTCGCTGGGCGTGCAGGCCAAGCTGCTGCGCGTGCTCCAAGAGCGTTCCTTCGACCGCCTCGGTGGAATTCGCAAGGTTGAAAGCGACTTTCGCCTAATTACCGCCACGCATCGCGCGCTGCGCGACATGGTTGAGGCCAATCGGTTTCGCGCAGACCTCTACTTCCGGATCGTCGTGTTCGAAATCGAGCTTCCCCCGCTCCGGATGCGTGACGGCGATATCCGCCTTTTGGTTCCGAGGCTGCTCGACAACGTGTCCGCCGATCTCGGGGCAGGGCCTAGGCGATTGACCCCGCGAGCAATGGAGGCTCTCGAGCGCTACCCGTATCCGGGAAACGTCCGGGAGCTAGAGAACATCTTGCAGTGCGCCGCGGTGCTCGCCACCGGCGAAGAGATCGATCTTCATGACCTGCCCACGAGGGTTCGGGACCATGACGGCGGTTCAACGCAGCAGCCGAGATGGACCGTATTCCCACCGGACCCCGGGGACGCGGCCTCGCCTGATCCAACGGATCCGAGCAAGACCGAGCCCCGAACGCCGAATGAACGGCCGACGCCCAAGTCTCTCGAGGAGCTGCCGTTGACCCTCGAAGACCTGGAGCGCTGGGGTGTGAAACGCGCGCTCCGAGACAAAAACGGCCGGCTCACCGAAGCGGCAAAGGCACTCGGAATCGGTCGAACGACGCTGTATCGGAAGCTCGAGAAGTACGGGCTGCGCTGAGACCTCAGTGCGCGCCCTTTCTGTTGATGATGACCGCGAGCGTCAGGATGATGACCCGCGTCTCCATCGCTAGGTAACTGCGCAGCTGGTAGAGATGCGCGTTGTATGTGAAATCGTAGAGGAGCTTCTCGCGCACGCTGTCGACAGAAGTGTCGTACCCGGTGTGAACCTGGGCCCAGCCCGTGATGCCAGGCTTACACGGCGAGTGTCGATCGTCGTAGCTCGGCAGTTGTAACGAAAGCGTATCGGTGATGGAAGGACGCTCGGGCCGCGGGCCCACCAAGGTCATGTCGCCGCGGAAAACCTGGAAGAGCTGCGGGAGCTCGTCGAGCCGGACCTTGCGAAGGAAGCCGCCCACCGCGGTCACCCGTGGGTCCTTTTTGAGGGCCCAGACGGCCTCCCCGTTGGCCTCCGCATCGACTCGCATCGTTCGGAACTTCCAGATCGCAAAACCACGGGGCCGACCCAGGTAATCCTTTGCGACCCGCTCCTGGCGGTACAAGACCGGACCCGGTGAGGTCAGACGAATGGCCAAAGCGATGAACGGAATCAGAGGCAACGTGAAGAGAATGCCAAGCGCGCTGCCGGCGACGTCGAGAGCCCGCTTGACGATTCTTACCGAGCGCGGGGGAAGGGCGGGGCGATGCAGTGCAAGGACATCGTTCTCGGGGGGGCGACGCCAGCGCGTTCCGTTTGCTCGGAGAGGGAAACGCAGTATTCCCACCCCGCATGCCGAGATCGCGACCAGCGCATGCACGCCCATCGCTAGGCTGCGCGGCAGCGGAAGACCCGCTCCTCGCCAGAGCATGGCCCCGACGAGCAGGAGGATCAGCGCGTCACCGGCGATCGCCAACGGGACCAAGGTCGCGGCGCTCAAGGCGCGGTAGTTGACCCAGAGCGCCAGGCCTAGAATCCAAACCGGCCCCAGTGTCTTCAGCAGCTTGTGTCCGATGAGGCTCGTAGCGAGTCGCGCATGTCGCGGGCCGAGCAGCGTACGGTTGCGCCAGAGGATCTGAAGATTGCCGTGCGCCATGCGCGCGGTTCTCTCGAAGATTGTCGAGAGGTGAGTCGGAGCCACATCTGGGACCACGATGTCGGAGCGATAGACGATGCGTCCCCCAGCCGCGCGCGCGAGCAACGGCCAAAGCAAGTCATCATGGATGGTATCGGCCGGGACGGTGGCGATCGCATCGCGGCGCATGAGGTAACACGCCCCATGGGCACCGAGGAGCATGTCGCGATCGGCCTCGAGCTCTTTCAAGCGCGTCTCGCGATCCCAGTACGCGCCATCGGCGGTCGCGGTTCCATTCTTACCGATCGAGGCGTACCGAGGCATCGCAACGACGACGCCGGGGTCTGCCAAGTCCTGAACGAGCTCCGACACGGTATTTTCAGGCAGGTTCGCGCCGACATCGGTGAACAAAATCAGCTCGCCTTGGGCCTGCGCGAGCAGGTAGTTCAGCGCAGCGAGCTTGCCCCCTCGCTCTGGAAGCTCGAAGACGCGTACGCCCGAGTCCTCATACGCCCGTGCAACGTCCGCCGTGTGGTCGTCGGAGCCGTCCGACGCGACCAGGATCTCGATGTGCTCGCGCGGGTAGGTCAATGCGAGCGTGTTTCGCAGCTTCTGGCCTAACCGGGCAGCCTCGTTGTGCGCTGGGATCAACACACTGACCTTGGGCAAGCGTTCGGCCCTCTGAACCAGGCTTCGCTCTTTCGGGCGAAACCCGTACCGCACGAGGAGCGGATAGAGCAGGTACGGTGAGACCAGCCCTAGAAACAGGAACGTTATGATGAGTATGTCCATCTCAGTTGGCATGCGAACGCCTAGATTTACTTCGACTCAAACGGGGTGCGGTTCGCCTATGCAACCTGCAGACCAAATTGCCAGCTCAGATATTCACCGGGATCCGATACATCGTTTCAGCCAGTCGTCCACGGATGGTTTGATCTGAAACAACGGTCGTCCTGCATTTACCGAAGTGAAACGCGTGGGACTGGAATCTCCGCGGAGGTCAGTGTCATCTTGCGACCTCACGGTAGTGTCGCGTCGTCAGCTCGGCCCAGCGCTCGGGCGCATGTCGCGCGCGAACCTCGGCACCGCGGCGGCGGGCGCCGTTCCGAAGCGTTTCGGCCTGCGAGGGTAGGGCTTCGAGCGCCTTGGACCAGGCGTCTACGTCGCCCGGCGGAATGAGCATGGCTGTTTCGCCCTCCCAAACGGCTTCCGGGACGCCGCCGACTCGGCTGGCGAGCACCGGAACCTCGCAAGAGGCTGCCTCCAAGACCGCGAGGGGCAGCCCTTCGCGAAGGGAAGGCAGGACCAGCGCCTGGGCCTCGGCCAGCAGTGCGGGGATGTCCGACCGAACGCCCAGCCAACGCACCCTTTCATCGAGCCCTAGGCTGGTCGAGAGTGCCTTCCACTCGCCGGCGCGGGGCCCGTCACCCGCGACATTCAGCATGAGCTGCTTCGGTACGCGTTCCGCTGCGAGCGCTCGGAGGAGCACGTCGAGCCCTTTTTCTTCGCTGAGCCGGCCCACAAACAGAAGTGCGCCTTCGGACGGAGCTGGCTCTAGGCCGGCGCTCGGCGCGGGGAGCGAGACCGGGTTCGGCACGGTTCTGAGCGTTGCGCGTCTCACGCCTGCGGTCACGAGCGACTCGGTCGTCGCGTTCGACACTGAAAACACGCAGTCGACGCGTCGATACAGCGTACGCGCAAGACGCTCGTAGAATCGCGCCAATGGATCGTGACCGGTTTCGCCATGGTGCGTGACCACCAGGGCCAGCGTTGGGTTCCGGGCGAGCATGGCGTAGACGAGCGCCTTGTACCCGTGCGCATGAACGACCTCCGCTCGCTGCGCCTTGAGCGCCGCGCGGAGTTTCATGACGGCGCCCAGATCGAGGCGACCGCGGACCCCCAGAGGTTCCACCGGGATGGCCCTCGTTCGCGCGGCTTCGAGAAACTTCTCCCCGTACTCGGGGCAGCGTTGTTCCACGATGACAACAAGGGATAGCTCGTGTCCGCTTGCGATCAGAGCGGCGCACCCCTGCAAGACGACGTTCTCTGCGCCCGCCATGAGCCCCGGCGCGATGATGTGGCTCAGGCGCACGGCGCGGATTCCACGTCGACGCGGGCAAACGGCCTTTTCGCGACCTTGCGGTAAAGCTCGACGTACCGATCGACCATCTGGTCGATGCTGTATTGTGCGTGAATTCGCGACTTTCCGACGCGGCCGATCTCGTTCGCGCGCTCGGGCTGAGCGGCGAGTGAGCGCAGCGCGCTGGCCAGGACCCGGGGTGCTTGCGGCGGCACGAGTATCCCCGCCCCATCCGCGATCAGCTCTCCGACGCCCCCGACATCGGTTGCAACCACCGGGATGCCAAATGACATCGCTTCGAGCAGGCACAGCGGCAGACCCTCGCGCGTACTGTTCAGGACGCAGACGTCCAGCGCCGCGTAGAAGTGGTTCATGTCCTCGACCGGGCCCAACCATCGCACGTGTTCGCCAACGCCCGCGCGCGTTGCCTCCGAGCGAAGCCCGTCGGCGAGGGGGCCATCGCCGGCGCATGCGAGAAGCGAACGGGGCTCGTCCCTGAGTAGCTGGGAAAATGCTTCGAGGAGGCCGGCGTGATTCTTCTCGGGCGACAAGCGGGCCGCACAGCCCACCACGAAGCGGTCTTGTTCTGCGCCCAGCAGAGCGCGCCCTCGGGCACGCATCGAAGGCTCGATCGAGGGAAGCGGAACCCCGTTCGTGATGACACTGCACCGACCTGGGAATCGTGTCCGGAACTCGGAAATCTCTGGTGTAACGGCGACCACTTCGGCGAGCGGTGACATCATCGCCCCCACCAGCTTCCGTCGGGTCGTGTCGTAAAGCTCGTGGGAGTGCTCGGTGTGAATCCGGCCGCATCCGGCGAGGACGGCCGCAGGCGCTCCGTAGACGAACGGGCCCAAATGGTGGGTGTGCAGCACGTCGATCTGCTCCCGGCGAAGCACAGAGCGGATCCGCCAGATCAGCCCTGGGTGCAGGCCCGGTCCGCCGTCGAGCATCTGGGTTTGAACACCCTGTTCCTCGAGCGAGGCTCGAATCGGGCCGTCTCCGAGGTAAGCGATGACCAGGGTCTCGACGCCTCGCGATTTCGACGCAACGCTGAGCCGCTCGACCATGCGCTCGAGTCCGCCGATCGCGAAATACTGCATCAGATGGGCGACACGCAGAGGCCGGCGCGACTTCGGGTACTTGTTCAAGCAGGACTCCGGGAACAATCGACTTCAGGAAACGATATACGAAGCAAGGATTGAGCCAGGGAGAAAGGCGCTGAGAGTGTGCCGAATCGGCACGGCACGGCGTTGGTGCGTTTCATAACGAAACGCAACTTGTCCCCAAGCGGAGAAGGCAGCCGAATTCGCCCATTCTCCGTGCGTTCGAGCCGCATCTTGCGTTCGGATCCGATCTTGCTTACGGAGGATGGAGTGAGCAGGTCCCCCCAATTGCTACGCGCGGAGCACCGCCTCGTCGCACGTGCGTTCGACGCCGCGCAGGCGGCCAACGCCAGGCGCATTCTCTTGGTTTCCGCGCGGACGGGAGATGGCAAGTCCCATTTCGCTCGGTGCGTCCAACGGCACGCGAGCGCAGTGACGGACGAGCCATTTGAGGTTCGGCCCTTCGGCCCCCCGCAGCCTCGCTCCGAGAGCGCCAATGGATATGTCTGGGTGGATGGCGTGGCCTTGCTCGAAGGGGACGGCGCGGCGGTGCTCGCTCCCTCCGTTCGAGCTTCTGTGGACGGCGCGCTGCTCGTTGCTCGTGGGATGGGCACGACCCGGGCGGAGGTGGCCGATTGCGCAGCGCAGCTCCGCACCCTCGGCATGCGAGTGCTCGGTGGCATCTGGAACGACTCCGACTGTCCGCCACCTGCAGAAGCTCTGCGGACCATCCGAGCGGGTCTTCGGACTTGGCCGCCCCGGCTTCCTCCCGGTGTCTTCAAGCGACAGTTCCGTTGGTGGTCATGAAGAACTCGCTGCGAGAGCTCAACTCGGATTCGCTGTTTCAGCTGGTCGTGCGGCGCTGGGACCTCCTTTTGCTGATTCCGCTGCTCACCCTGTTGGCCGCCGGGCTCGCCTGGCAGATCTCCCCCGATCGCTATCAGTCGACCGCGCGGCTGCTCATTCAAGACCAGCAAACGATCAACCCTTTTCAGAAAGACTTGTTGCAAGAGTGGTCGGCGAAGCAGCGCATGCCGCTGGTCGACAGCATTTTCCAAAGTCACGGCACGTCAGAGCAGGTGCTTCGGAAACTCGGACGACTGGACGATGCGGCGACGCCGGAAGAAGTGAACGTGGCGGTGGAGCGTTTCCAGGATTCGTTTCAGGTCCTTGGTCTTGGGGGTGAGCTCGTCCTTCTCAAGGTCGACGGAAAGACCCCAGTCGAGGCGTACGAAGCGAACACGGAGCTCATTCGGGTTTTCACCGAGCAGATTCTGCGCCCGCAGCGGGAGGCGGTTCGGGCATCCGCAGCGTTTTTCGAGGACCAGCTCGAGCGGTTTCGGGGCGAAACCAGCAACATCGAGCCGAGCGTAGCCCAGTTACCGGAGGCATCAGAGACGAGGCTGAGCGGAAAACTCAGCGTCCGTAGAGCCCTGGCGCAAGCCGAGGTTCGTCTCGCCGCGGCGGAGCAGAAGGTCAAGGCATCCGAGGCACAGCTCAAGCAACAGGCCCCCGGAAAGAAGGTAAGAAGTAGTCAGCTCAGGAGGGAACTGACGAAGGCACGCGGCGACCTGATCGTTATCAAGTACCGCTATGGGAATACCCATCCAGACCTTGTGGCAGCCAAGCAGCGAGTTCGCTCGCTGCAGCAGGCGGTCAACAGCGAGCGCAAGGACAGCGACGAAACCTCCGGCGAAACGGCGGAGCCCCAGGTGGACGGTTCCGGGGCGGGTCCAAAGTCAGAACTGAGCGCGGACGCGAAGCATCAGGCTCTGCTGATGGAGCTCAAGGAAGCGTCGGCCGAAGAAGAGCTCCTCCGTCAGCGTTTGGTGACCGAAGAGCTGTCGATGTTCGCCGAGGGCAGCCAGGTCTGGACCGTCGAGGAGCCGGTGATGCCCACCCGCTCGCTCACTCCGCCACTCTGGATCGTGCTTCTCGGCGCGCTCTTCGCGGGCCTGGTTCTCGCGCTGCTCGCGGTGGCGCTCTCTTCCGCGTTCGATGATTCGCTTCGCGGTGAGAGGGAGCTCGCCGAGGCCCTCGGGGCCCCCTCCCTCGGCAGGATGCCCCGAGGAGAAGCGTAGGTGCGCAGCACAGCCCTGCTCGGGGGCCTTGCGGTTGCCGTCGGGGCTTCGGCCGCCGCGCTGCATCCCATGGCCGCCCTCGGGTTGGTGCTCGGTGTCGCCGCGATCGTCTGGATTCTTTCGAACGCGCTCAACGCAACGCTTGCATTCATCGTGGTCCTCGTCCTCCGGCCCGCGGATCACTTCCCCGCGCTCGCGACGATGCAACCGGCCAAGCTCATCGCGGTGGTCGCCATCCTTTCGTTGGTGGTCACCAAGCTGTTTCACAGCGACATGCGGCTGTCACGCGCGCCGCAGGGGAAGTGGATGCTCGCCCTCGCCGGAGGCGTCCTGCTTTCGTCGATCATGAGCACCCACCCCTCGGCTAGCCTCGAGCTCTTCGCCGATGTCTTCATCAAGATGTTGATCATGTACGGGCTCCTGGTGCACCTGGTAAACACCAAGCCGCAGGCGGTCAGGCTCCACCTCGTGCTCGGGCTGTGTACGGTCGGGCTGGCGCTCCTCGCGGTCTATGTGCGGGCCTCGGGTCTGGCGACGGTGGAAGGGAACCGAGCCGCAATCGTCGGCCTGTTGAGTGACCCGAACGACCTCGCTCTGATCTTGGTGGTCTACGTCCCTCTCTTTGCGGAGCTCGCGTTGGGGACCCGCGGTCTCCAACGCCTGGGTTCTGTAATGCTCCTCACAATTTTGGTCGCTGGGATCATGGCCACTGTGTCGCGCGGCGGCGTGCTTGGCCTCATGGCCGCGATGGCGTTCACATTTTACGACCGGGGCAGCCTCAGCCTTCGGTTTCTGCTCGCCCCTACACTCGCCGCGTTGATGGCCGGGATGCTGGTTTTTGCGGGGCTAAATGATAGGTCGAGTGGTGCGTACAAGCATGGCGAGATCGACGCGTCCGCGCAGGGGCGACTCGACATTTGGGCGTCGGGGCTGCGTATGGCGGTCCGCAACCCAGTCACTGGCGTGGGTTTCGGTCAGTTCCCAGACAACCACCTGCTCTACAACAACAATCCCGCCCAATGGGACCCCCGTGACGCGCACAACTCGTTCATCAAAGCTGCCGCGGAGACCGGGCTCGTGGGTTTCATTCCGTTCATGGCGCTGGTCATCCTCACTTTTCGGGTCGCGTACCGACGCCGAAAGGCTGAAGTGCCGGAGGACAACCCTTTAGAGCGAGCGGTCCGTCGTTCCGTGTTTCCATCCATGATGGGGTTCTGCGTTGCAGCGTTCTTCTTGTCGCAGTGTTGGAGCTGGTTCCTCTTCATTTTGTTTGCGGAGTCGGCGACCCTATACGAAATCTGGAAACCCGAGACAGAACAAACCTCTAGCAACGGAGATGTTGGCACGATGCGTGCTTATATAAATCCATGATGAAGATGTCAGCAGATACCAGCGACCGACTTTGGATCGAGCTCGATGGAGACTTTTGGGGTACCGACGCCCTGTCTCTGGCTGAGCGACTTCCCCTTTCGGAGTTGGCCGGTGCGAAGTTGGTCGTGCTTTCTCTAGGCAAGGTGCGGCGAATCGACGAGGCCGGGCTGGCGATGCTCGTGCGACTTTACTCACACCTGCGAGTCCGCGGCAGCCGTCTCCAACTCGTCGACGTACCCGTCGCGGTTCAGCAGTTGTTGGAGCGCATCGGGTTCAGCCGGCTCGTGTCCTGCGAGAGCGGCGCAGGTCGTGAGCTAGCTCGCCATACCATTGAACTGGGCGCACGGCTCGAGGCCTAGGGAGCAGCGCGCGGCGTGGCAAAGGGATGGGTGATGCAAGAGTTTACGGCGAGGCAAGAGCGCGAACGCGATTTCTATAGCGAGTACGCGCAACAGCATGAGCACGCCGAGGTCTCATTCGAACCGGTTCTGGGTCGCGAGAAGCGCCCATGGAATCCGTACTGGCGCGTCTATCAGGTGGTTCAGGATGCGTATCGAGGTTCCTCGCAGCGGCTCTTGGACTTCGGCTGCGGCTGGGGAGACGCTTCCATGTGCTACGCGCACATCGGTTATCAGGTATCAGGCTTCGATGTCTGCGAGGAGAACGTCTTTGAATGTCGCCGCAGGGCGGAGCGATATGGATTCAGCGGCAGCACCGACTTCTCCGTCCAAGCTGCCGAAAACCTCGGCTACCCGGATGAGTCCTTCGACGTCGTTGCCGGGCTCGACATCTTGCATCACGTCGAGGTCGAGCCAGCTCTGCGCGAGGCGCGCCGCGTCCTCAAGCCGGGGGGCATCGCCGTCTTCCACGAGTTCGTTGAAGTGCCGGGATTCGACGCCTTGCGACACTCGCCGCTCGTGACCTGGCTGGTTCCGAACAAGCCTTCGCTCGAAGAGCACCGTACGGAGGATGAAGAGAAACTGAATCGCGAGCAGGTGAAGATCGTGCAGTCGGTGTTTCCCGAGTCCGAGTTGATCCGGTTCAATCTGTTCACTCGATTTCGCAGGTTCCTGCCGAATCGACATCCCGAGCGGCCGAGTAGGACCGAACAGCTCGACCAACTCGTCTTTCGTGCCCTGCCGTTTACGAAGACTTTCGGCGGTGACGTCGTGATGGTCTTGCACAAGTGACAGTTCATCTCGATGGCTAGAGTGTCTGTCATCGTCCCGCTTCACAACAAGCGTGGGACAATCTTGCGGACCTTGACCTCGATCCAGCAGCAAACGCTGAAGGACTTCGAGGTCGTGATCGTCGATGACGGCTCGACGGACGGGGGAGAACTGCTGGCGGCCGGCTTCACGGATGAGCGCTTTCGTACCATCGCTCAAGTCAACGCTGGGCCTGGAGCTGCGCGGAACGCCGGCGCCAGAGTCGCAAAGTCGGATTTGTTGGCGTTCTTGGATGCCGACGACGAGTGGATGCCGGACTTCCTCGAGGACATGGTCGCCTTGCTCGATGAGTCGAAGGCGGCGCAGGCCGCGACCTCTGGATACTACGAGTACCCAGCCGGCAAATCCTCCGAAGACCTCTGGCGGTCGAGGGGGCTGCGCGATGGGGTCATTGAAGTGACCGCCCGGACCTCAGTCACCGAGTTCCTCTACTTGCTCCGATTCATGGCCCCTTGGTCAACGCTCATCCGACGCGCGGAGTTCATGCGACTGAAAGGGTTTCACGACAGGACCCGGTCGCTCTACGGCGAAGATACTTGCCTGTGGATGAAGTTACTGACGAATGCGCCAGTGGCTATCGACCTGAAGCCCAGGGTGAAGTTCCACCGAGAGAGCTCGGGCCTCAGCGGAAACACCTCGGGCGCCCGGCCGATTGAGCCTTTCCTCGTCGACCCAGAAGAGGTGCTCTCGGTGTGCCCCGAACGCTTGGAGCCCTTACTCAAGGATGTCATCCAGGCGAGGGCCCTGAAGACCGCCTGCGTGTTGGGCTTCTGGGGGCAATGGAGAGAAGCAGGGATAAT
>CBESWY010000039.1:0-15917 GCA_965533395.1 uncultured Myxococcales bacterium | reverse complement strand
GATTTCGCCGGCTCGCTAACCAGCGAGAACGAATCGGCGAACGTACGCAGGAGGTCCAGCGCCATGTCCATGTCCTCGTACGTGTGCCCTCGAGTGACATTCAATCGGAGGCGCTCTTGGCCTTCTTTCACGGCCGGGTACATGATCGGAACCATCAGCACCCCGCTTTCCAGAAGGCCGACGTGCGTCATCATCGCCTTGGTCTCATCGCGAATCATGATCGGCATGATGTGGGTATTGCTTTCGCCGAGGTCGAAACCGATATCGGTGAGGCCCTTGCGCATGTACGCGGCCTTCTCGTGCAGCTCGCTGACTAAGGCCTCGCCATCGGCCTCGAGCATGTCGAGAATCGCAGCGGCCGCAGCCACGATAGGCACGGGCAACGATGCGCTAAACAGGAACGAGCGCGCGGTGTGCTTGATGAAGTCGACGACGTCGGCCTCGCCGAGGAGAATCCCGCCAATGCCGCCAAAGGTCTTCGAAAAGGTACTGATCACGACCGGGATCTGACCTTCGAGGCCGTACTTCTCGATGATTCCTCGGCCTCCCGCGCCGAGGGTCCCGGTGCCGTGCGCATCATCACAAACGATCGCCACGTTTTCGTGCTGGGCGCAGACTTCGATGAACTCCTGGATTTTGGCCTCATCGCCATCGAGCGAGTAGATGCCCTCGATCAAAACCAGCGCGTTCTTGCGGTCCCGCTTTCTAAGAACGCGGTCGAGAGCCTTGGCGCTGTTGTGATTGAAAAAGCGAACCTCGGGCGCTCGCATCGGCGTTCCGGCCGCCAAGAAGGTGCCGTCGAGGATGCAGGCATGGCTCAAGTTATCGAGGACCACGGTGGTGTCTTTGTCGGCCAGCGACATGATGGTGCCGACCATCGCCTGGTAGCCGGTCGTGAAGATCAGCGACTTCTCGAATCCGAACCAGGCGGCCAGCCGATTCTCGAGCTCGACGTGCAAGGTTGCGGTGGCCTGAACACGCGACGAGCTGAGACCGCAGGCGAACTGATCGATGACGCCCTTGGCCGCCTCTTTGACCTTCGGATGAGTGGTCAGGCCAAGGTAGTCGTTGGAGCTGAAGTTGACGATGGGCTTCCCGGCGATCGTCGTGTGGAGCCCTCCCGACTCGAACGGGCGGAAATACGGATAGATCTTCTTGGCTTGCGCGTCGCGCACGCGCGCCAGCTCGGTGTGTGCCTTTTCAGAAATCCAGCTCATATGACCTGCGGGCCCAAACGTACCGTAATTTCGGGTCCATACCACATTCGAAACAGGCCAATCGGCCAGTTTTCAAATGCTTGACGCTGTTCGGGAAGGCAAGCATATACGGGCGGCATGTCGGACAAGCTTAAAAAAGAGCTGAGGCAGATCATCACCGAGGTGACGGAAGTCGAGGATATCCCCGAGGATACGCCGTTCGCGGACTTGGGAATCGACAGCATGATGGCGATCGAGATCGTCGCAGATGTCGAGAAGGACTACGAGATCACAATCGGTGAAGACGAGCTCAGCGAGCTGACTAACCTCAAGGCCGTCTACGACAAGGTCACAGAGAAGCTCAGCGAAGCCGGCTGAATGGCCCGATTCGCTACTTTGCGCGGCCGAAGATTTTCGACCCGGGCGGCACGGACTTGGTAAGCCAGACGTTGCCGCCGATCACCGAACCCTTTCCGATGATTGTGTCGCCACCGTGGATGGAGGCGCCGGCGTAGATCGTCACATCGTCTTCGATCGTGGGATGCCGCTTCGTGCCATGGCACCCGCGTGCCTCGTCCCAAGCCACGCTAAGAGCGCCCAACGTCACGCCCTGGTAGAGCTTCACGTTACGGCCGATGACGGCGGTTGCACCGATCACCACCCCAGTGCCGTGGTCGATGAAGAAGCTCTCGCCAATCTGCGCGCAGGGGTTGATGTCGATGCCGGACTTGCTGTGCGCATGCTCCGTGATGATGCGCGGAATCATGGGAACGTTGGACATGCAGAGCTCGTGGGCGACGCGATACGCAGTGATCGCCTGTACGCTCGGGTAGCTGAAAATAACCTCCTCGATGCTGGCAGCAGCCGGGTCTCCGTCGTACGCCGCTCGAATGTCGGTATTGAGGACACGCCGAACCTCCGGGATTTTCTGAAAGAGACGTAGAACGACATCTTCGCTCCAGCCTTCGGGCTTCTTGTCGGACACCTGTCCCATGCGCTCTTGGTAGCGTATCGCGCGATCAATCTGCTCGACCAGGATGTCCTGCGCCGGGTAGAGGTGCTCGCTGATCGCGTAGCGCAGGTTGGTTCGGTTCAAAGCGCGAGTGGTGTAGAAACCCATGTAGAGCACGGGCGTGATGTGATTGAAGGCCGTGATGACGGCGCGCTTGTTCGGAAGGGCGGCACTGTCGAGGTTGTTGATTTCCTCGTCGCCGTCGTACGAACCTGCGATGACGTCAATGACGTCCTCGAGATCTTGATGGCGCTTGGGCTCTCTCCCGCTCATGGCTGATTCATGTGTAGCACGAGCCGCATGTCAACGGCGAAACCCGCTTCATGCGCGGAGCCAACCCCGTTCCCGGTACCAGGCGACTGAATCGGTGAGGGACTCGCGGAGCGTACGAATCGTGTAACCGAGCTCGCGGTGCGCCTTATCGTGCGAGACCACTTCATTCGAAACGCTGGCCCTGAGCATGTCGGCGGTGAGAAACGGCTTCTTCTTGGTGATGGTGCTACCGAGCAGCGACAATGGGAGCAGAGCCCAGCCTACCCAAAGCGGCAACGCTCGCGTCGGAACTTTGGCGCCTGTGAGCTCTCCATAGAGAGACACCATTTGCATGATGGGAATGACGTCACCGGTCAGGAAGTAGCGCTCGCCGCGCCGGCCCTTCTCCGAAGCTGCAATCATTCCGTCGGCAACATCACGCACATCGACGTAGTCGCTCAGCAACTCGAGCAAGACGGGAACACGCCCGAAGTACATATCGATGAGCACTGCGCCGATCATGGATGGCTCGTAGTCGTGTGGACCGATCATCGATCCCGGGTTCACGATGACCGCGTCGAGCCCTCGTCCACAGGCATCCAGGACGATCGTTTCGCCGATGGCTTTGGAGCGATGATATTCGCACTTCTCGTCGAGTGCGAGCGGCTTGTCTTCGGTGAGGGGCTGATCGAGTGGCTCGCGAACGAGCGCATGGTGGGAGCTCGTGTGAACCAATCTGAGATTACGAGAAAGACAGGCGTCGGCGACCTTCCGCGTACCTTCGACGTTGATGCTGTACATCATCGGGTCTTTTTTGGGGCTGAGGTCGATCTTCGCGGCAAGGTGATAGACGACGTCGACGCCATCGACGGCGCGGGCGACGTCCGCTGCATCGAGCACCGAGCCGGACAGGAAATCGATGTCGAGGCCGGTCAAGGACTCGGGCAAGCTTCCGGGCTCCAAAACCCGCACGTCTTGGCCTCGCCGGAGGAGCCTTCGAACCAAAACGTTGCCGAGACGGCCGCCTCCACCGGTTACGAGCGCTAACACGCGGCGGAGTGAAACACGATTGGGCTAGCCCCTCAAGCCGTCGCGTTCTTCTCGAAAACCCGACCGATGAGCTCTTTGGCTTCCTTTTGGATCAAGGCCAGATGCTCGCGGCCGACGAAGCTTTCCGCATAGATCTTATACACGTCTTCGGTGCCGGACGGCCGGGCTGCAAACCAGCCATTCTCAGTCGTGACCTTGAGCCCACCAATCGCGGCATCGTTGTCGGGCGCCTTGGTGAGCACCTGTTGGATCGGCTCACCGGCAAGCTCCGAGGCGTCGAGATCCGACTCGCTCATTCCCTTGAGTGCGGCTTTCTGTTCCGCCGTTGCTGGCGCGTCGATACGCTCATACACGGGTGCGCCGAACTGCCTCGTGAGGCTCTGGTAGCACTCACCCGGGTCTTGTCCGGTCGTGGCGGTAATCTCGGCGGCCAGGAGGTTCAAAAGAATGCCGTCCTTATCGGTGGTCCAAACGCTGCCGTCCTTGCGCAGGAACGAGGCGCCTGCGCTTTCCTCTCCGCCGAAGCCAAAGGAGCCGTCGAGCAAGCCTTGCACGAACCATTTGAAGCCGACGGGCACCTCCGCGAGCCGTCGGCGGAGGTCTTTGGCGACTCGGTCGATCATCGCGCTGCTCACGAGCGTCTTCCCAATGGCTGCTCGTGCGTCCCAGTCTCGCTCGGTGAACAGGTAGCTAATCGCAACGCTGAGGTAGTGATTCGGGTTGAGAAGCCCCCAGCTGCTGGTGACGATGCCGTGCCGATCGAAATCCGTGTCGTTGCCAAACGCGATGTCGTACTGATTTCGGAGATCGACGAGACTCGCCATCGCATAGGGCGAGGAGCAATCCATGCGGATTTTCCCATCGTGGTCGAGCGTCATGAACGAAAATGTCGGGTCGATGACATCGTTGACGATGTCGAGCCGAAGATCGTAGCGCTCGGCGATGCGAGGCCAGTATTCAATTCCGGCACCGCCCATCGGATCGACGCCGATACGAAGGCCTGCGGTTGAAATCGCACGCATGTCGAGGATGGTCTCGAGCCCTTCGACATAGGGGGTGATGAAGTCGTGAAGGTGGGTGGTTTCCGCACGAAGCGCTGTTTCATACGGGATGCGGCGCACGTCCTTTAGGCCCGCGGCCAAGAGCTGATTGGCCCTGCGTTCGATCCAAGAGGTGACCTCGGTGTCCGCGGGCCCGCCGTGCGGTGGGTTGTACTTGAAGCCACCATCTTCGGGCGGATTGTGGGACGGCGTGACGATAATCCCGTCTCCATCGCTCGGGCTGTTTCGGTTGTGCTCGAGAATCGCAAATGAAATGGCAGGCGTTGGTGTGAAATGGCCTTCGGGCGCCATGCATGTCTCGATGCCGTTGGCGGCGAGGACCTCCAGCGCGGTCCTGCCAGCGGGCGCCGACAGTGCGTGTGTATCGATGCCAATGAACAGGGGCCCGTCGATCCCTTCCGCGCCGCGGTAGTCACAGATCGCTTGCGTCGTGGCGAGGATGTGAGCCTCGTTGAAGCTGCGACGAAACGACGAGCCCCGGTGGCCGGAGGTGCCAAAGCTCACGCGGTGGCTCGGATCTTCAGGGTCGGGCTTGGTGTCGTAGTACGCAGCAATGAGCTTCGCGACGTCGACGAGAACGTTGGACGGCGCGGGCTGGCCAGCGAGCGGATGCGCGTTCATCGCTAGGCTTTTAGCAGGCAGACGAGCGGGTGCTAGGCGCCGGCGACCATCTGCTCCGCGAGGTATCGCTCCTTGCCGATCATTTCGACGAGGTGGAGCTGCGCTTCGAGCCAGTCGATGCCCTCTTCTTCCTGCTGAAGAATCATTTCGAGGAGTTCGCGGGTACCGTTGTCGCGCTTTTCTACGCAGGTGGCAATCCCGGCATTCAGGCGCTTCACCGCGTCGTACTCGACCTCGAGATCGAGCCGGTGCTGCTCGATCGCATCCTCACCAACCTTAACCGGGAAGTAGCGCTGCATGTTGGGAACGCCTTCGAGGAAGAGAATTCGGGCAATGATGATGTCGGCGTGCTTCATCTCTTCGATCGACTCCTCCCGCTTCTTCGCCGCGAGCTTCTGGAAACCCCAGTCGTCACACATCTTGGAGTGAATGAAATACTGGTTGATGGCCGTAAGCTCCGAGGTGAGCACCTCGTTGAGCACGGCTATTACTTCGTCGTTGCCCTTCATTAATCTTCCTTCGGACGAGCATAGAGACGGCGATTGCCCGTGGCAATGCGTCAAAGCTGAACTTGAAATGCGTTATCAGCGCGAGCTCAGCCCTGCGCGCCGCTGGAGCTGATTCCGCTCTGTGAGTCGTGGTGAAGCTCGATCAGGCGATCGATCGCCGGCCTGCAGCTCCCGCAGCTAGAACCCGCACCGCAGGCCTCGCGGACCTCGTGCTCGCTTCGCGCCCCGTTGTGGACGCATTGGCGAATCGTTCGGTCGTTGACCGCGTGGCAGTGGCACACGAGCATCGCTTCAATATAGCCGATAGATGTTGCGAATCAAATTCAATAGATGGCAGTGCCGAAAGCCTAATGATTTCAATCCGATTACGTTACTCGGCGGCGTCGGAAGCCGGGCCGAGGGCAGAAAGCCCGGCATCGCGGAGCAGGCTCAGGTCCGCGTCGTGGTCGGGGTTGCCCGTCGTCAGCAGCTTGTCGCCAAAGAATATGCTGTTGGCGCCTGCCATGAAGCAGAGCAGCTGGGCCTCGCGGCTCAATGAAGCCCGCCCGGCCGAGAGCCGCACCCGCGCCCCAGGAATCATGATGCGCGCGGCGGCGCACATACGAACGAGCTCGAGTGGATCGACCGGCTTCCGATCGCCCAGGGGAGTGCCGGGGACGGCCACCAGAGCATTGACCGGAACGCTTTCTGGCTGCGGGGCAAGGTTGGCGAGCGTGACGAGCATGCCGACGCGGTCGTCGATGCTTTCGCCCATGCCGATGATGCCCCCGGCGCAGACGGAAATCCCTGCCTCGGCGACTCGCGCGATCGTATCGAGGCGGTCCTTGTAGGTGCGAGTCGTGATGATCTCGCCGTAGTATTCCTCGGACGTGTCGAGGTTGTGATTGTACGCGGTGAGGCCTGCGTCCTTGAGCTCTCGGGTCTGATCGTCATCGAGCATTCCGAGGGTTACGCAAGCTTCCATCTCGAGCGCGCGCACGCCACGCACCATTTCCAAGACCTGCTGAAACTGCCGGCTCCCTTTCTTTGGGCTCCGCCACGCCGCACCCATGCAAAAACGGGTGGCGCCGGCCTCTTTGGCCTCGCGCGCCTTGCCGAGGACGTCAGCGACATCCATGAGGCGCTCGGCTTCGACGCCGGTGTCGTACTTCGAGCTTTGGGGGCAGTAAGAGCAGTCCTCTTGGCAAGCTCCGGTCTTGATCGACAGAAGCGAGCAGAGCTGCACCGCGTCGCGCGGCTGCGTTGAACGATGGACTTCTTGCGCCCGAAACAGGAGGTCGGTCAGCGGCAGATCGTGAAGCGCACGGGCCTCTTCTCTTGTCCAGTCGTTGCGGACGGTGGTCATCTGCGAAGTTCTAGCAGAGAGCCTTGAATACGCTAGATTGCCCGCGTAGGGTCCCTGAATCTTGACCGAGGGCATCGACTCATCGCTAGCCGCCGTGGCCGCCGTCACGCCCGAGGAAGACCAAGGTTCGCGCTACCTCGCTGCCGCCCCTCCCCTCGCGTGGATGGCGGGCGCTGCGGCCTTCGCCGACCTCATCCTCAATCGCATCCTGATTCTCCTGGGGCATGAAACCTGGTCGCCCGATGCGCTCGTTCGACTCGGAACGTGGGGTGGCTTCGCGCGCAATCTCAGCGTGGTGAGCGCTCTCGTGGCGTTGGGCTTCTGCCTGACATCGCTTTCGTCGCCCAAGAGCGGGCTCCCGTTTTCTGCTCGCGCGGGCATCGCGAGTTTCGGCTGGCTTCTGGTTCCCATCGTCACCTTGATGACGTTTTTGCCACGCGCATGGACCAGACCCGAGCTCGTCATCGTGGTCGCGGCTCTCGCCCATGCGACGATCGTACTCCTGATTTTCGCTGGAATGCATTGGCGCTCTACCCGCCCCGTTGCGGTGGCCTTGGTGCTGACACTCGTCGCGGCGCTGAGCGGCGTTCTCTCGATGTTCGTGAACCTCGTCGGTGACCGCACGTACTGGGAGCACACCGAGCGCCTCTCCAACGCCTTTCGTTGGTCTGGCGAGTTAGCCTACCTGGCGGCACCGATCGCAATTGGCTTTGCGATCTCGATTCCCTGGCGGGAGCTGCGCGGCAAGACGGCGATTGTCTTGTCCGCCCTGGCCGCAGGCGTCGTCGCAGTGGGGATGGTCGTCTGGAAGCATGCGGTCGGGCGAGACCTGCCCGATTTGCTCTATGGCGCGGTGCGACTCGACTTCCTGCCCGATCGAGACTTCATTCTCTACGCGATTCCGCTGGGCGTGGGCGCGGCGGTGACCGTCGCCGCCATCATGTCAAAGGATGCGGTTCGCCGACAGCTCGGCGGAGCGCTCTTGTTGCTACTCAGCGCCGGTTACGCGCCGAGGACGCCGAGCGCTTTGCTGATGACGGTGCTTGGTGTCGCGCTCCTCGCGCGTGTAGGAATAGCGCTGGCGAATCGTCAGCGCTAACCGCTCACGCTCGCGAAGCTCAAGTCAGCTTCGCAACTGCGTCGCCAATCCGCTTCAGCCCTTCGTGAATCACTTCGTTCGACGCCGCGTACGAAATCCGGACGAAGCCGGGCGCGCCAAATGCAGTCCCGGGAACAACGGCGCAGCGCGCCTCTTCGAGTAGATAGCCTGCAACGTCGAGGTCGGTCTCGAGCTTCTTGCCGCCGCCGTGTTTGCCGATCAGCCCCTGTACGTTCGCAAAGGCGTAGAAGGCGCCTTCGGGCATCCCGCAACTGATCCCGTCGATCGCGTTGAGCCCACTGACGATGATGCTTCGGCGCGCCTCGAACGCCTGGCGCATCTCTTCCAACGGCTCCCAGGGACCGCGAAGCGCGGCGATGGCCGCATTTTGGGCGATCGAGCTCGGGTTCGTGGTCGACTGGCTTTGGATCTTCTCGCATGCCTTCGCGACGTACGCAGGGGAGAGCATCCAGCCGATGCGCCAGCCGGTCATTGCAAAGGTCTTGCTGACGCCATCGACGATGATGATGCGATCCTTGAGCTCGGGTGCGACCTCGGCGATGGATTTCTGCTCGAAGCCTCCGTACACCAACTGCCCGTAGATCTCGTCGACGATGATCCAGAAATTGTGCTCGGCTGCAACATCGGCGAGCGCACGGAGCTGCTCGCCAGAGTACGCCGCGCCGGTGGGGTTCGAAGGCGAGCAGAGGATCAGCGCCTTTGTCTTCGGCGTAATCGCAGCGCGCAGCGCTTCGGGCGTCATGCGGAAACCTTGTTCTTCGGTGGTGTGAACGATGACGGGCTCCGCGCCTGCAAGCCGGACTTGCTCCGGATAACTCACCCAGTACGGTGCCGGGATCAGAACCTCGTCGCCTTCGTCGTAGAGCGCCAATGCCAGATTGAAGAGCGTGTGCTTGGCGCCGACCGAAACGACGACGTCGGCAGGATCGTAGGTCACCCCCGCACGGCGCTTTGCCGAGGCATCGCAAATCGCTTCGCGAAGCTCGACGGTTCCCCGTGCCGCGGTGTAGCGAGTCGCTCCAGAGTCGATCGCCTTCTTGGCGGCTTCGCGAATATGCGTGGGCGTATCGAAGTCCGGCTCACCCACGCTGAAGGAGAGCACATCGATGCCCTGCGCCTTCAGCTCGCGCGCCCGCTGGGCAACCGCGACGGTGGCAGAAGGTTTGACGACGCTGAGCCGTTGCGCAACGGGGATGGGTTCACTCATGCCGCGGGCTTAACACCGAAGCGCGGCGCCATCAATGCTCGTTGGACGGCGCGGGGGCGGCCAGAGCCCGCAGATCGCGCTCGAGGTCGCCGATACCGTCGTTGTTGGCGCGGTAGTAGCCCCGGACCTGAGCTTTCTGGTCCACCAATACGAAGGAGTTCGAGTGCATGATTTCCTCGGCGCCCGCCGCGGTGCTGTCCTCATCCCCGAGCCCTACCCGGAAGCCATCGACGACGACATGCCGAATCGCTTCTTCCTGACCGGTTACGAAGCGCCAGTTGCGCTCGTCCAGCTCGTTCTTCGTCATGTAGGCCTTGATGACCTCTGGCGTATCGTTTCGGGGATCCACGCTGACCGAAACGAACTGCGCACTCGGGACGTCCGAAAGCCGGGACTGAAGCCCTTTCATGTGGGCGGTAAGCCTCGGGCAAGTCGAGCGGCAATGCGTGAACACGAAGGCCGAAACCCAGAGGTTGCCTTCCATCGTGTCGCGATCGAAGGTCTGTTCGTTTTGATCGACGAGCGAGAACTCCGGGAGCTGACCTAGAACGGGGACATCCTTGGCGCTTCGCTTCGAGCAGCCGGCGACGGCGAGGACCGCGAGCAGAGCGAGGCCTAGTAGCCTAGAGCGCATCGACGATCAGGGCCGCAAACAGACCGGTGAGGTAGATGAGGGAGGCGAAGAAGAACTTCCTAGCCCAAGCGTTCGTATCCTCGGCCTTGAAGCCAAGCAGAGCCATCCAAAAGAAGTAGGCGCCGAGGAGCATCGCAGCCGTGAGGTACAAGCTGCCCGCAAGCCCGTACGGAACGAGGAGGAGCGAGACCGCCCAAAGCACGCCTGCGTTGACCGCGGACTGCACCTTGGCTGCGCGGATGCCGCGAACCGACGGCAAGACCTTGAGGCCCGCGCGCTCATACTCCTCTTGCCTGAAGATCGAGATCGCGATGAAGTGCGGGATCTGCCAAAAAAACAGTATTCCAAACAAGACTAGACCCGGCAGATCGATGCGCCCAGTGACCGCCGTCCAGCCCATGAGCGGAGGTAGTGCACCGGGCACGGCTCCGACGAAAAGCGCCGCCGGGGTGTACTGCTTCATCGGCGTGTAAATCGCCACATAGCTCGCCAGGGCGATGAAACCGAGCAGGCCCGTCATTGGATTGACTGCGAGCGTGAGGGTCGGCACCGCGAAGAGGCCCATCAGGACCCCGAGGATCAGCGCCCAGGAGGGTTCGAGTCGGCGATCGGGCAGCGGGCGGTTGGCAGTACGGGTCATCAAGCGATCCGTATCGCGCTCCAAGTAGCAGTTCAGTGTGTTCGCCGCGCCGACGACCATACCGGTCGTGAGCAGCATCACCGTCATCGAGCCGAGGCTCAGCGAGCCAGGCGCGAGCCACATCCCGCCGGCCGCCGTCACCAGAACCATCAGCGTGATTCTCGGCTTGGTGAGCGCGACCAGGTCGCGCACGGTCAGCATCATCGTGGCTTGTCGAATCGCTACGGTCATGGTGGTCCCTGGGAAGCGGGCGCGGACTCTGACTCTCTGCTCCGAAACGGTCAAACTCCCAGCGGCAGGCGGCTTAGGGCCACGGCGCCGACGGGTCAAGAATTGCCTCAGAACCGCTCAAGAACCTGGGCCGAAGACGGCGAGCAGCGCGACGACACCGGCCACCGCGAGGACGATGCCGAGGCTCAGCAGGACCCAGGTTGGGGTGCGTTTACCTACGCTCCGGGGCGCTCCGATGGGCGGCGCGGGCGACGGCACCGGCGCCGCTGGAACCGGGGTCGGGAGCGTGATTGAGCCACGCTCCCCGGCCTCTAGGTGGAGTACACCCTCGAGCGCCGCGGCAAACTCGGCTGCCGACCCGTATCGCTCCTCGGGCTTCTTGGCCAGGGCCGCCATGACCACCTCTTCGAGGCCCGGCGGAAAAGTCGCGTCCGGGAGGCGCTCCGAGAACGGAATGGGCGTCGCATTGACGTGCAGCTGAATGAACTCGATGGGCTGCTTCGCATCGAACGGCAGCTTCCCGGTGAGCAGCTCGTAAAGGATGACCCCCAGCGAGTAGATGTCCGAGCGAGCATCAAGGGTCTTTCCGTGGGCCTGCTCCGGGCTCATGAACTCCGGTGTGCCGAAGACCATGCCTTGCTGAGTGAGCACCATCGAGCCAGGCCGCATTTGCCGCTCGGTTACCTTTGCAAGGCCGAAGTCCAGGACCTTTGGGAAGTCGCGTATGCCCCCCTGACTCGTCACGAAGACGTTCTCCGGCTTGAGGTCCCGATGGATGATGCCCGCCTGATGCGCTTCTTCGAGCGCACCGCAGACCTGCGTCATGATGCGAACCGCGCGCTTGGGCTTCATCGCGCCTTCCGCACGAACCAATTGAGCTAGGTTTTGGCCAACGAGGTGCTCCATGACGAAGTAGCAAGCACCGTCGTCGAGCTGCCCGTAGAGAAATACACGCGCCGTATTGGGATGCGAGAGCTGGCTCATGGCCCGGGCTTCACGACGAAATCGAGAAACCAAATCGCTTCGCGTGAGATATCGTGAGTGCAGAATCTTGATCGCCACGTAGCGATTCATGTCGGGCTGCTCGGCCCTGTAAACCGAGCCCATGCCGCCCTTGCCGATCTTCTCGACGATACGGAACTGTCCAGCCACCTCTTTTCCGAGATATGGATCGCTCACGGCACCAGATTAGCACTGGAGATGGGGGGCAGTGAGGAAAGTGCAAGGAGGGTTAAGGTAATCCAGGTCGCGTCGGCGATGAGGAGATGCGCGAGCTGCATCGGCACGGGCGCGAGAAGGGCAACGTTGAGCAGCCCCACTGCTATTTGGATCAGCACCAGGCCACCGAGGATGATCGCCAGCTTCGGAACCGGCGGATGGGGCCTGCGTCGAAGCAAGTCGGCGGCTAGCCAAATCAAATAGCCGGAGCCGAATACTGCAATCACCGGATGCCAGAGGCGAAGGCGCAAGAAGATGTGCGCGGTTGGTGAGAAATCCTCACGCAACCCATCCGCAAGGCTCGACGCGGGGAACAGCGTGTCGCCCAGCGCTGCAATCGCGCCGCTGACGCCCACGAATAGGACGACTGCCGCCGCCCCGCCAAGCGCCCAGCGGGACCGTGCGTCGCTCGGGAAACGTGCGCCTCCTTCGCGCCAGGCGCTGTAGGCCATCCAAGTGAGGGCCGAGAGCAGCAAGAAGGTGTTGATCAGGTGCAGAGCCATCCAGGCCCCGCGCGCCGTCGACGGGTTGTCCGCCACCATGCGAAACAAAACGAGGCCAGCGCCAACCAAGGCTTCGGTCGTCATGAATAACAGACTCCAGCTCGCGGCGGAGCGAGTCGCCTGACCGCGGTCGAATGCGCGCAGCGCGATGACCCACATCACGAAGGTCCAAATCCAGCATAGACCGGAGGTCACTCGATGGGTGAGCTCTACGATCGTTTTGAGTGACGGCTCCACCGGGATGGCCACCCCGTTGCACAGGGGCCAATGGTCGCCACAGCCGTCACCGGATAGCGTCGCACGGACGTAGGCGCCCCAGAGCACCACCCCGACGGTGTATACCAGCAGAGCGGAGGCCGCGATGGCGAAACCACGATGGACGGCGAGAGGATGGGCAGACTGCACCGCGGAACGATGGAGTCGAACTCAGCCCTCGTCAACGATTGCAAAGCGCAGCGCGTGCGCCTCGCCGTTTCGCCGATAGTCGACGATGAGGTCCGAAGCGGTTCGCAGCTCTTCCCAGACCGCAATCGCCTGCTCCGGCCGCTCGATGGGCTTGCCATTGATGCGCGTGACGGTGTCGCCAGGACGAAGGTCGAGCGATGCGAACGCGGGCTCACCGGGAAACAGGCTGACGATACGGAAGCCCACGAAGGCGCCCTTGTGAAACGCCGGCTCCGTTTGAACATTTTGCAGAAAGCGGCCAAGGCCACCGTCGAGGACGGGCAATAGGTCGGTGCGCGCGATGACGCCTTCAGACACGCGCTGGTACGGCTGATCGAGATTGCTCTCGGGCTCCGACTCCTCGGAGGGCGGCACCGCGTCCATCGGGGTGTTCTTCTTCTCCCAAACCTCGTTTTGCTTCCTCTCCTTGCGACTGGGACGTTTGTCCGCGACTCCCCAGTCCTCTTCGCCCTCCGAAGTCTCCCAGGTGGAGTCCTCCAGCATGTCTCGCTGCAGCTTCGTGGTTTCGCAACCGATGATGCCGGCGAGCAAGAGAGCGGCGAATGGCAGAAATAGGTAACGGCTCATATGGATTCTCCTCGCAGTGCCATCACCTCGGCCCAGATCGCCTTGGCCACTGCTTCGATGCCGCAGTTCGCATCGATGTGTCGAATGGTATCATTTGGAAAAAGTTCGTCGATTTTCCCGTAGAACTTGGCAAGCTCGACCTGCATTTCGTCCACTTCGTACAGCTCCGGGCTGCCGGATCGTGTTTCGCGGCGGCTTGCCGCGGCATTGGGGTCGACATCGAGCACGAGCGTCAGGTCGGGACGCTTGGCGTGCCGATTGAGCGCCTGCACCCAGCTGGAAACGTCTTCACCACCTCCCCCGCTCACCGTTTGGTAAGCGACGGAGGAGTGGTCGTAGCGATCACAAATGACCGTGACCCCATCGTTCAGGTTGGGGATCACCTCGGCCTCGAGGTGATCGAGGCGGTCGGCCGCAAACAAGGTGGCCATCGTCGCCCAGTTGAACGGACGGGCGCCTTGGCGGCCCGAGACGACGACCCGCCCCGTCAAGACCTGACGAATTAGCACACCGATCGGTCCATCGCTTGGCTCGCGTGTGGTGTGAACGGGAAGTCCTCTATCGGTGAGGCGGTCTGCCAGGATCGAGCACTGCGTCGTCGTACCGGATCCGTCGATACCTTCGATCACGATGAAGTGGCCGTCGATCACGAGCCCTCCTTCGGACTACCGAACTTGAAGGTCGCGCCGAACTGCCCGTAGACGAGCGAATCCGCATGACCGCCGCTGAAGATGTCGCCGAGAATGGGCCGTCGCTTGCCAGCCACGATTCCCTCGACTTCGATCCAGACGTTCCACTTCTTCGTCACGACGATTTCCAGTGAGCCGCCGACCCTGGCGCGCACGAAGTTCTCTCGGGAGTTTCTCACAGCGAGGTTGCTATCGCGACCGCTGAAATCCCATCGATCGCTGTTGAAGTCCCCGGCGATCCAAACCGAGAAGGCGCCACGAGGCGGGAAGTGAACGCTGAAGATCGCGTCCAGGCTGATGAAAAAGTTGTTGGTCGGACGCCTGTCGCCGGTTATTGGGTCCCGCCGCGCAGGCCCGATACCGCCGCCGATCTGGAGATCTCCACCTACGGAGAAGTTTGGGGATATGCGCCATCCCGCTTTCGTGCTGAGCGTGAAATCCGTGAGACGCCCGAAGGTTTGAACCGAAATACCGACGTCGAGGAAATCCGTCAGCCCGGTGCGCAAACCAACCCAAGCCAACCAGGGCCAACCCGTCGAGAAATCGAGGGTGGCCACCCCCGGCGGAACGGGCGCGCCGGCGTGCGTGACGGTGTTGCGCAGCGCGTCCTTGCGCTCCCCCGTGTTATCCCGATCGGCCGACGCGACGGGGATAACTGCCGGGGTGAGAATCACCTGAATCAGACGGACGCGCGGCGACTTCTGGAGCCGAATCTGCTCGACGTGATTGCCGTGACCTTCGGCTCGGACTTCCAGTTGATGGATCCCGTCAGTCAAATCCCCTTCCCAGGGCACGGGGCCACGAAGCTCACCGTCGACGTAGAGCTGCGCGTTGGACACGTTGGCCTCGACACGAACCGGGACACCAAGCGCGTTGAGCTCGGCGTAGATCTCGCAGTTGCGGCTCGGGCCAACCGAACAGGTACGGCGCACCTCGCGATAACCCGGCGCTCGCACGACCACGGAGTGGGTGCCTAGATCGGCAGGTTCGATGGTGATCGGCGGATTGCCGTATTCCTCTCCGTCGATCGTGACGATCGCGTCCGGCACGCTCGCGCGAACGAGGATGCGGGGTATTTCCGTGCTCGCGGTGGTGAATCGCAGCGACACCACCCGCTCGCGCCCCGCGATCACCGTCACGGTTTGCGTGACGATCTCGTATCCGCTCGCCTCCGCGGTGACGATATGCTCGCCAGGCGAGAGGCCGCCCTTGGCAGCGGGGGCTACCCCGATCTCGATCCCATCGAGACGAATGATCGAACCCGGCACGTTCGCGATCACGCGGAGACTGCCGAGATCGGGAGCAAGTCGAATCGTGGCATCAACTGTCGTTCGCGCGTCCGGCTTGACGATGACCACCTGCGAAAAAGCTTGGTAGCCCTCTCCTGGGCTCTTGATTTCAATCACATGCTCGCCCTCGCTCAGGCCATCGACCACCAGAGGCGTGCCCCCTCGTCGCTGTCCGTCGATGTACACGGGCAAGCCAGTGACGTCGGCTGTAATCAGGAGTGAGCCGGTCTTCGCGGCAGAGGGCTGAAGTGCGACAGGGATGGTCATCACCTGCCCCCCGACCAGATCCACCCATTTCGAAAACGTCG
>CBESWY010000038.1:0-16128 GCA_965533395.1 uncultured Myxococcales bacterium | reverse complement strand
GTGGGGCCGGGCTGGCGCCCTTCTGGGAACCCCACTCACAGCCAAAAAGGAGATCACTCATGGGACTCATCATTCAGCAACGGGCGCTTCAGGCAGCAGGAGGATTGCACGCGGTACTTCCGGCAGTGCGCAAGCGGGATCGTTCCCTCTTCGACCAAATCCATCGGGCGATGAGTAGCGTCGTACTCAACATCGCCGAGGCCGATGGAAATGATGCGGGGACAGCCAGAGCCCGATTCGCGTCGGCCTGTGGGTCGGCGAAGGAGGTTCGGGCCGGACTTCAGCTCGCTGTGGCTTACGGTTACGTTCCAAGCTCGAAGGTCACAAATGTGGACATCGCGCTCGACGAAGTCTGCGCGATGTCTTGGCGGCTCTCGGGCCGCTAGAGCCTGCGGCTCTGGGTTTTGCTGACCCCGAGCCCCGGTGCGCCACCGTCAGCGATTCGGCTTTCGGCGCAGTAGACGAAACGTCACGCCGGGAGTTTCGCCGGGGCGGCTCTCTACCTCTTCAAACGCCGACAAGTCCTCAGGGAAGTGCGTATCGCCTTCGACTTCCCGATCGATCTCTGTCACGTGGAGCTCGGTCGCCATCGGCAGGGCCTCTTCGTAGAGGCTCGCCCCGCCGATGATGAAGGGGCAGGGGTCGGTGGTCCGGGCTAAGGCGATGGCTTCGTCGAGGCTCTTGGCTCGATCGCAGCCCGGGAGCTCCAAGTCCGCCTGCCGCGTGACGACGATGTTCCGGCGCTTGGGCAGCGGGCGGCCGATCGAAACGTAGGTCTTGCGGCCCATGATGATCGCATGGCCGCTGGTCGTCTTCTTGAAGTGCTTGAGGTCTTCGGAAATGTGCCAGGGCAGGCCGCCTTGGTTGCCGATCACGCCATTGCGTGCGACCGCGACGATCAACGCAAGCGGCGCTTGGGCTGCGAGGGCATCGGTCACACTGCCACCGGCGCCTTGATGCGGGGGTGGGGCAGGTAGTCTGTCAGCCGGAAGTGCTCATACTCGAAGTCGAACAAGGTCCGCACGGACGGGTCGATCTTCATCGTAGGAAGAGGGCGAGGTTGGCGGGATAGTTGCAACCGCGCCTGCTCGACGTGATTGCTGTACAGATGCACGTCACCGAACGTGTGAACGAAATCACCCGGCTCCAAATCGGAAACCGAAGCGATCATCAGGGTGAGAAGCGCATAGCTGGCAATGTTGAACGGCACCCCTAAAAAGACATCGGCGCTCCGCTGGTACAGCTGACAGCTCAACCGGCCTTCGCTCACGTAAAACTGAAACAGTGTGTGACAAGGGGGGAGGGCGACGCGCTCGGCTTCTCGCGGGTTCCAGCCGGAGACGATGAGCCGGCGGCTGTTTGGGTTGTCGCGGATTTGGTCGAGCACGTAGCTGAGTTGGTCGAAGCCGTCGCGCTCGTAGCTTCCGTCCTTACGCTCCGTGGCGCCGAAGTTCCGCCACTGGTGCCCATACACCGGCCCGAGGTCACCTTCCTTCCGGCCGAAGCGTGCGGTCTGTTCGGCAGTCGCCCACTCGTCCCAGATCGAAACACCCACTTCCTGAAGCTGGCTCACGTGGGTTTGCCCGCGTGCGAACCACAGAAGCTCGTGAATGATCGATTTCAAGTGGAGCTTCTTGGTCGTGAGCAGCGGGAAACCTTCGCGAAGGTCGACGCGCATCTGATAGCCGAACAGGCTTCGCGTGCCCGTGCCCGTGCGGTCGTCGCGCGTGACGCCGTTGTCGAGCACGTTCCGCAGCAGATCGAGATACGCCCGCATGGGTCTACTCTTCGGCGACTTCGACCGGCTCGCGGGCTTCGTCGCGGCGGATCGAGTAGCGCACCAGCGCCCGAAGAATGTCGTTGCGCTCGAGGTCGCCAACCAGTCGCTTGATGTCTTCGTAGACCGAAGGGTCCGTCAGCAAGGCGCCGACGGTGCCCTTGCCCTCGCGCGCCTCTTTGGTGAGGAAGGCGATGTCGTCGCTCGCGTTTTGGAGGTTGTCCATGAACGACTCGCCGAGCTCGCCGTAGATGAGCTGATTGACGGCGCCGTCTCCCTCACGAACGTCGGTTAGGATCGTGTTCAGCTGGCCGAAGGTGTCGCGGATGTTTCGAATCGCATCGGCGCCTTCGGTTCCGTAAATCAGGGCGTGCGCGGTGCCTTCGTTCGTCTGGATGTCTTCGCTGATCTTATTGAGGTTCTTGCTGAGCTGCGTGACTTGCTTTCCAGCCGCGCGAAGCTCCTTCACCGCGCCCTTCACGTCGCGGCCGAGCTCGGCGTCGTTCATCAATCGTCCGATCGTCCCGTCCCCGTTCGCGATGACGCCGCTTGCCTTGGCGAGATTGCGAGCCGTTTCCTTGAGATCGTTCGAGAACTCTTGATCAGAGAACGGGTCCGTGGCGAGGCGGAGGTTGTGGGCCGTTCCTTCTACCTCGACTAGCGTACGTTCGGCCAAAGCCATGATGCCGCCGCCGACCGAGACAGGAATGGCTTGCTCGGGATCCCACGCGGGGTATTCATCAGAGCCAACCGTGATCTCGATGAGGCGATCGCCGAGAAGGCCTTTGCTGCCGATCGCGGCGAAGCTGGGCATGGGCCCCTCGCCAATGAGCGCCGCGCCCGACTCTCCGCGGATTAGATGCGTCGCGTCGTCGATCACTCGCAAGTAGACCTCGATACGGCCTGAGTCGCCAATGATGACCTCGGTGACCGAGCCGACGTTTACACCGGCAACACGGACCGTGTTGCCCTTCTGTAAGCCTCCGACGTCATGAAAGATCGCGAAGTACGTCGTCTTCGACGAAAAAAGGTTTTTCTGCGAGCCGATGGCAAAGGCAATGCTCGCGCCTATCACCAGGGAAACCATTACGAAAATGCCCACGCGAAGGCGAGTACTGGCAGTCGTCTTCATTTGTTGCCCTACGGACCCCTTACCCCGCACTCTTTAGCAGAGTTTCGGTATCTTCGTCGACCGGAGCGTTGCCTTCGATGAAGTCGCGGACCTGAGGATTGTCCGAGGCCCGCAGCTCCGCTGGGGTTCCGGAGAAAATCACGAAGCCTTCGTGGATCATCGCAATGCGGTCACTGATCGCGAGGGCTGTGTCCATGTCGTGCGTCACCACGACGGAGGTGACATCCAGAGTGTCATTCAGATATTGGATTAGGTCGGCGATACGGGTGACGTTGATCGGGTCGAGCCCCGTCGTAGGCTCGTCGTAGAGAAGGACCTCCGGCCGGATCGCCAGCGCTCTTGCGAGTGCGACCCGCTTTTTCATTCCAGCCGATAGGTCAGCGGGCCAGGTCTCTTCGGTGCCCGGCAGCCCCACATAGGTGAGCGACTCGCGAACACGCTCCGAGATCTGTGCCTCACTCATGTCGAGCTGCTCCCGCAGCCCGTACGCCACGTTCTCCTTGGCGTTGAGCGAGTCGAAAAGGGCACTCGCTTGGAAAAGCATCGCGACTCGTCGCCGGACCGCTGCGTACTGCGCCTCCGTGATTCCCGAGATCTGCCGGTCATCGAAGAAGATGCTGCCTCCGTCGATCTCCAACAGTCCGATCAGCATTTTGAGCATGACGCTCTTGCCTTGCCCGGAGCCGCCGATGATCGTGAGCACTTCGCCCTCGTTGATTTCGAGGTTCAGATCGCGGTACACGACCTTTTGCCCAAAGGCCTTTTTGACCCCTCGGAATTCAATGAGCGCCATCGGGCGAACTTTAGTTGGGCTTGTGCGGCTCGTCGACTACTGTAACCGCCATGCGCCCCCGCTTTGGATGGGTCCTCGTCAGCGCTTGGCTGCTGGTACTCCAAACACTTTTGGGCGGTTGCACGGGCAGGGCCGAGGCAGTCCGGGCCGCTCAGCCCTACGTCGAGAACTTTGGTGAGCAGCGCTCGCGGGCGGTGAAGCTTCTCGAGCTCCGCACCGATGTCGCCCGGAAACGCTTGCTCTTAGCCGCCGTGAACGGAGACGAGGAATCGCTCCCCGACAACATGAAGCCGCTGCTCAAGCGATTTCGCGCATCCGGCACCGTCATCAGCGAGGAGCAACTGGAGCACGGCGACGCGATGTTCTGGCGTATGTTCGATTTTTCGTTTTCAGAGGACCCGAATGTGCTCCAGGCGGAGCTCCTCTTCATCGAGAGGGACGGCTCCGTATCTTCACTTCGATATCCACGGGACAGAGACGTTCCGGTCGGTGTCAGCTGGCATGGCCTGCGCCAGAACCGCACCTTCGCCGGATTGACGAACTGCGTGACCGATGACGGGTCGGAGCCGTGCGTGATGCTACAGCTGCGCCCACGCGACCATCCCGGTAGCGCTGGACTGACCGTCGCATACCGACGGACTCCTCTCGAGGTCACGGACGAGTCAGACTCAAATCGATGATCCGATACGGGATCGCAGCCGAGCTGCCTTCGGTGTCGAAACATCCAACGGCGCTCAGGTCCTCGGTGCGGTGCTCGAAGCACAGCGTCGGGTCCATTCCGCGCTGCGACGCCAGTGCGGCTCGATCGGTTTGAGCGATCGGAACAGCCGTACTTCGCTCCGGTGCGGCGAGCGCCCGAAGCGTTGCTTCATCGATCGAGCAGGCGACGTTCCGTGTCCCCGAAGGCATGCTCGGGTGAAACCAAGGCAACGCGTCCTCGCTGATCGCCCCGTTCGTGCAGGTCTTTCTCGTGCCTTCGAGGGCGCCAACGAGCACCACCCGCGAAATCCACATCTGGGTGCCCTCGCCCTGCCCGAGGATGAATCGCATACCATAGGCCTGCACCCAAAACGTGATTAGGCAGCACGAGAGGAGCAGCACACCGAGGCACCCGAGGCCAACCCAGAGTCCGATATTCCTGGGAGGGGATTGTCCTGTGTCTTCCGTCATCAGCGGCGGGAGTTACCACCGTTCTGCCGACCTTGACAGGGGAGCCCGGCGGGCCTAGCGTCCGGTCGCCCTGCCATGGCTTTTGCGCTTACGCCGGAACGCGAACAACAGGTCGACGACGTATTGACCCGCTATCCCGAGCGTCGAGCGGCGCTCTTACCCGTCCTGTGGCTTTGCCAGCGACAGAACGGGTGGATTAGCCCTGACGCCGTCGAATACGTCGCGGAGCGTCTCGAGCTCTCGACTTCGATCGTGAAAGGTGTCGTCACCTTTTACACGATGTTCTTTGACGAACCGGTCGGGGAAAACGTGGTTTGGGTCTGCCGGACGCTTTCGTGCGATCTTCGCGGCGGCAAGGCGATTCAAGAGCGCCTCGAAAGCAAGCTCGGCTGCACCGCGGGCCACACGAGCGCGGACGGCAAATTTACCTTGCTCAAGGCCGAGTGTCTGGCGGCCTGCGGTCAGGCTCCGATGGTGCAGATCAACGACTACTACTACGAGAATCTCGATTTGGAGCTGCTCGACCGCATCATCGACGCGCACGCCGCCAAGGGCGGGGGGGCTGCCGCCGCCGAGTTCTCTACATTCGCAAGCTTTCGTGCGCCCGCAGGTGGCGACGGCGGCGGCCGTGGCAGCGTGAGCTCGGCGCCCCCACCACCAAGTCGGGAGGCCGTGCGGCTCGCCTCGCAACCCCCGCCGCCCGCGGATGAGAAAGGCGACGAATCATGAGCGCGCACACCAAGCCACTGCTGACGTCGCGGTACGGCATTGCCGAAAGTTGGAAACTCGCCAATGCAGAGCGCGCCGGCGCCTACCGGATCGCTCGGGAAGCGCTGACGAGCCGCAAGCCCGCAGACCTGAAGGACGAGGTCAAAAAGGCCAACATTCGCGGCCGAGGCGGCGCTGGTTTCCCTGCCGGTGTGAAGTGGGGTTTCCTCAACAAGCAGGAGGGCGAGGAGATCTACCTCGTCATCAATGCGGACGAGAGCGAGCCCGGTACCTTTAAAGATCGCAGCATCATGGATCTCGACCCCCATCGGCTCATCGAAGGGGCAATCATCTCCTGTTTCGCAATCGATGCGCACGTGACGTACATCTACGTGCGAGGCGAGCTTGCATTCTCGATCAGCCGGCTCGAGCAGGCGATCGCGGATGCGCGCCAGGCGGGTTACCTCGGCGAGCGGCCGTTTGGCATCGACCATCCGATCGAGGTTTACGTCCACTCGGGCGCCGGTGCATACATCTGCGGCGAGGAGACGGCGCTTCTCAACTCGCTCGAAGGACGTCGCGGCGAGCCCCGGCTCAAGCCGCCGTTCCCAGCCGTCAAAGGCGCGTTCGGCATGCCGACCATCGTCAACAACGTCGAAACCATTGCCTCGGTCCCCGACATCGTGGAAATGGGTGGCGACGCTTGGTCCTCCCTGAGCAGGCTTCCGCTGGATGGCGGCGCCCGAATCTACGGAGTGAGTGGTCACGTGAAGAACCCGGGTCTCTACGAAGCGCCGGTCGGGATCACCATGCGGGAGCTGATCGACGACTATGCGGGCGGGATGCTCGGCGACCGCCCTTTGAAGGCGGTCATCCCCGGGGGCTCCTCGACGCCGGTGCTCGATCCGCGCCGCAAGGTCAACGCACCGGCCGAAGCTGATCCGCTTCACAAATGGCACGGTCAGAGCGAAATCGACGTGCCGATGGGGGTCGACACCTATCGCGCCCTCGGCACGATGCTCGGCACCTGCTGCGCGATTGTCATGGACGACACCGTCAACATGGTGGAGGCCTGCCGCAACCTGATGCGCTTCTACAAGCACGAATCCTGCGGTCAGTGCACACCCTGCCGCGAAGGCACCGGCTGGCTGGTCGACGTGCTCGACAACCTCTGCGAAGGCCGAGGCAAAGTCGAAGACGTCGAGCTTCTGGTCAACATCTCGAACAACATGATGGGCAATACGATTTGCGCGTTTGCCGATGGCACCGCGATGCCGCTGCTCGGGATGGTGCAAAAGTTTCGTGACGAGTTCATGGAAGCCGCCGCACGCGGTGTGCCCGAGGGCGCCCGGCACGACGAGAGTGTTCTCGCCATGGTAGAGGGACGCGCGTGACCAGCCCCGGGACCATTCTGTTCGTCACGACGGCGATTTTTGCCATGGCTGGGGGCCTGGTGACGATTTCCGCGAGACGTCCGCTGCGCGCGGCAATTGGCCTTCTCGTTCACATCATCTCGCTCGCCGGAATGTTCCTCACGCTCAATGCACAGCTCTTGGCCGCCATTCAGCTTTTGGTGTACGCCGGCGCTGTCGTCGTCCTGTTCGTCTTCGTCATCATGCTGATCGGCCCGGCTTCCGAGGTGGGATCAATTGAGGGGCGATTCGCCTCGCGCGCATTGAGCCTTGCCGTCACGATCGCGATCGTCTTGGCGGTTTCTACTTCGCTTGCCTATTTCGATCTGCCTTGGGGGGCGGCATCCGAAGACTTTGGAACGGTCGAGGGCCTTGGAATGGCGATCTACTCGAAGGCGCTCGTCCCGTTCGAGGTGATTTCGATCACGCTCCTGGTGGCCATCGTCGGCGCGGTTGCGATTGCGCGGAGCCGCACGGAGTAACTGGCGATGGGAGTGGGCACATATCTGGCGCTTGCCTCGGTCTTGTTCGGCATCGGGGCCGCAGGGTTTTTGACCCGTCGCAACATGCTGATCCAGCTGATGTCGATCGAACTGATGCTCAACTCGGTCAACGTGGTCTTGCTTGCGTTCAATCGCGTGAACCCGGAGAACCACGATGGGCAGGTTTTTGCCTTCTTCGTCATCGCCGTCGCGGCTGCCGAGGCGGCTGTCGGCTTGGCGATTCTCATCGCGTACTACCGAATCAAAAAGACCATCGATACCGACGACGCAAGCCTGCTGAAGTACTGAATCCATGCACGACGAAGCCAATCAGCAGATTCTGCTCCTCTTGATCATTCTGTTCCCCCTGGGCGGGGCGATCGTGAACGGCCTGGTCGGGCGGTACATGCCCAAGGCCCTGGTCACCCTGGTCGGTGTGGGGTCCGTCGCGGTTTCCTTTGCACTCGCCGTCACTACCTTCATCGAGCTGTACGGGATCAGCGGCCCCGACGTACACCATCCTGCCCTGACCTATCAGTTCTACGAGTGGTTTTCTCTCCGGCTTCCGCGCGGCAATGTCGCTGCGATCAACGTCCGGTTTCTGATGGACTCGCTCAGCGGCGTCATGACTCTGGTGGTCACGGGCGTCGGTGGCCTGATTCATCTCTACAGCATCGGCTACATGGGCGAGGACGAGGGCTACCCGCGGTTCATGAGCTTTATGAACTTGTTCATGGCCTCGATGCTGATTCTGGTTCTAGGCAGCAGCCTGCCGGTCATGTTCGTGGGCTGGGAGGGCGTCGGCCTCTGCTCCTACCTGCTCATCGGATTTTGGTACGAGAACCGCGTTTACGCGGCGGCCGGCCGCAAAGCGTTCGTCGTCAACCGGATCGGCGACTTCGGTGTCCTGGTGGGCATGTTCATCTTGGTTGGCGTAGCGGGCTCGTTCGAGTTTACCGAGATTAACGCGGCTGCGATGGGCGGCCAGTTCCGGGGCGACTTCCCGTTCGGGATTCTGGGCGTGATGCCCAGCCTCGCCACGGTCGCCTGCGTGTTCCTTTTCCTGGGCTGCACTGGCAAGAGCGCTCAGATTCCGCTCTACGTCTGGCTCCCAGACGCCATGGCCGGCCCCACACCGGTCTCCGCGCTCATCCACGCCGCTACCATGGTCACCGCAGGCGTGTACCTCTGCTGCCGTTTGTCTCCGCTTTTCATCACCTCGGACGTGGCGATGGCGATCATCGCGGTCACCGGCACACTGACCGCGCTGCTCGCGGCATCGATTGCGGTGGTCCAACGCGAGATGAAGAAGATTCTCGCCTACTCCACCGTCAGCCAGCTCGGCTTCATGTTCGCTGCCGTCGGCGTCGGCTTTTTCGCGGCGGGCTTCTTTCACGTCTTCACCCACGCCTTTTTCAAGGCTTGCCTCTTCCTCGGCGCCGGCTCGGTCATGCACGCCGTTCACGCCCACGGGGACGCCGACATCTTCAAGCTCGGCGGGCTCAAGAAAATCTTGCCGATCACGCGCTGGACGTTTCTGGCGAGCTGCTTGGCCATCGCCGGCTTCCCGCTCACCAGCGGCTTCTTCTCGAAAGACGAGATTCTCCTCGGTGCGGCCGCCCAGATCTACCGCCCCGACGATGCGCTCCAACACGCGGTCGGCTGGTTCACCCTCATCGGCCTCACTCTGGCTGCCGTGATGACCGCCTTCTACATGTTCCGCCTCTACTTCCTCACGTTCACCGGTGAGTATCGGAGCGCCGACCAGTCGGGTGACCACCCCTACGACGCGCATCCGCACGAGTCGCCGCCCAGCATGACGATCCCGCTGGTCGTGCTCGCCACCGGCGCGCTGTTTGCCGGCTTCCTCGGGCTTCCCCACGTGCTCCCCATCACTGGAACGCATCTGGACCAGTGGAGCTGGTGGGGCCACTGGATGCATTCGTCGGTCGCCGGACAGCCGATTCCCGAAGAGATGCACATCGTGAATCTCGCTTCGGGCCTTGCCTTCGGCGCGATGGCCGTCGGGATCAGCGCCGCGTGGCTGCTCTACCGCAACAAGAGCCGCGATGCCTTGGCGGAGAAGATGCCCAAGCGGCTCTTCGAGCTTGCATTCGACAAGTGGCGCATCGACGAGCTCTACGCTGCGACGATCGTCAACCCCATCAAGCAGGTGGCCACGGTCGCGGGCCGGGCCGACATGACCTTCGTCGACGCGCTCATGACGAAGCTCCCCAGCGTCAACGTTCTCGAGGCGGGTCGCATCTTTGCCCGGCTGCAGAACGGCGTCGTCCAAATGTACGGAGCGGTGATGATTGTGGGTGTGGTCGCGGTTCTGGCCTTCTTCTGGTCGCCACATTCGCACATCGAAGTCACGTTCGAGGGTAACAACGTAGACCTCACGACTCCGCTCGGGCTGGGCTACGAGTATCGATGGGACGCCAACTCCGATGGTGAGTTCGAAACGACCTGGGCCGAGGCCCCCGAGACGAGCTTCGAGTACCAGAAAGACGATGTCCGTGGCGTTGCGGTGTTCATCATGAACGCCCGGTCCGGGGTCGAGCGACAAATCGACGTGGGTGAAGACTGGGTGCCGCTTCCGATCGAAGCCGTGGCTCCCGCAGCAACCCTTCGGCGTGATGATGTGGGCTTCGAGGTGCGGGTCGACGGGGAAGACCTGGTGTTCCGGAGGCCCGATCCGCCGACCCTACTAGCGGGCAACAAGGAGCTTCGTTTACCCATGGGCAAGGGCGGCCGTCTCGGCCCCGCCCGTGTCGTCGTCAGGCCGGTCGTCGAAGCGACGGTCGAGGTACGCAACGCCTTCGGCAACCATCGTCGCGCGACAAAGGAAATCACCTTGCCATTCTGGCTCGAGGAGCCTCCTTCACACGCCACGCTGATGCCCCGCCGTTCTGAGGTCGTGCGATGACAACCCACTCCCTCAGCTGGCTCCTGGCCGTTCCCGCGATCAGCGCCGTCGTGGTGCTTCTCATTCCTCGAAGCTGGGAGGGGACGATCCGGCGGTTTTCGATCGGCGCCATGCTGGTCGCGTTCGTCCTGAGCCTCCGCTTGATTTTCGCCGACTATTCGCAAGCCGGGTACTTGTTCGTCGAGCAGATGACCTGGGTCGAGTCGTTTGGGATTTCGTACAAGGTCGGCGTCGACGGCCTCTCGCTGTGGCTCGTGATTCTCACTACCTTGCTCTCGCCCATCGCGCTCTACGCGTCCTGGGGGAGCATCACGACGCGAATCAAAGAGTACGCCTTTTCGTTCTTGCTGCTCGAGCTGGGCATGCTCGGGGCGTTTGTCGCCCTCGACCTCTTCCTCTTCTACGTGTTTTGGGAGCTCATGCTGGTGCCGATGTACCTCATCATCGGCGTCTGGGGTGGCAAAGACCGCGTCTACGCCGCGGTGAAGTTCTTCATCTACACGATGGTGGGCAGCTTGCTGATGCTCGTCGCGATCCTGTACCTGGTCGCGAGCTACGAGCAGCTGGCCGGGCATTACAGCTTCGATTTGCAGGAGCTGTCTACCTTGGTCTTGCCGGCCATCCCGCAGTACCTCCTGTTCTCTGCCTTTGCCTTGGCGTTCGCGATCAAGGTTCCGATGTTCCCGTTCCATACCTGGTTGCCGGACGCGCACGTCCAGGCTCCTACGGGCGGCTCGGTCATCTTGGCCGCCGTGCTGCTGAAGCTCGGCATCTACGGCTTCATCCGTTTCGCGATGCCGCTGTTCCCGGTAGCCAGCCAGGTCATCGGCCCGGTGCTGGCGGGGCTCGGCGTTTTTGGGATCATCTACGGCGCCTACGCGGCCTGGGTGCAGCGCGATTTGAAGAAGCTCGTCGCATACAGCTCGGTCAGCCACATGGGCTTCATCCTGCTGGGGCTCTTCGCGATGAACCGGAATGGCATCTCGGGCGCGATCCTGCAGATGATCAACCACGGCATTTCGACCGGCGCGCTCTTCCTTTTGGTCGGGGCGATTTATGATCGCCGGCACTCGCGCTTGCTCGACGACTTCGGCGGGCTCGCGAAGGTGATGCCCTGGTACGCGTTGTTCTTCGTCATCATCACGATGAGCTCGATCGGGCTCCCGGGCACGAATGGTTTCGTCGGCGAGTTCATGATCTTGGCCGGCTCGTTTTTCTCGCGTTCGTCAATCGGCTTCGGTACGTCGTGGTTCGCCATGACGCTGCTCGCCGCGACCGGCGTCATTTTTGCTGCCGTGTACATGTTGCATGCGGTGCTCCGCATTTTCTGGGGCAAGATCGTGCATAGCGAAAACGAGTCGCTCAGCGATCTGAACCGCCGTGAGGTCGTGTCTCTTCTACCGCTCGTGGCGATGGTGTTTTGGATCGGTCTCTATCCAAAGTTCTTCCTCGACAAGATGAACCCCGCGGTGGACTCCTTCGTGACGGATTTCACCGTTCGATACTACGAGGGGCGTCGGACCACCGAGCCGCATCTGATCGACCTCGACGAGCTGAAGCTCAAGTTCGAAGCGGCGCGCGGCCTCGCGATGGCGCAGCCAATCGACGAGGAGGCGGCGCGATGAGTGCGTTCATGGGAGTGTCGCCGCTGCTGCTGCTCGTCGGCGCCGGGTTGGCCATCATGCTCGTCGATGCCTTCAGCACGGAGCGTTCCGAGCTTGCGCTGGTCACGGCCGCCTCGCTCTTCGCAGGAGCTGCCCTCGCGGGCTCCATGCTCGTCAGCGGAGACGTTCCCGCGGCTCCCGACCTCGTCACACGCTATCTCGCCGTCGATAAATTCGGCTTGTTCTTCGATGTCGTCATTTGCGTTGGCGCCGGCCTCTCTGCGCTGCTCGCGGGGGGCTATCTTCGCGAGCACGGCTTCGAGCGAGGCGAGTTCTACGTGCTCATCATCTTCACGGCGTTTGGCGCCATGGTCCTCGCGCGCGCCGTCGATCTGCTGAGCATCTTCCTTGGGCTCGAGACGATGTCCCTCGGCGCCTACGCCCTGGTCGCCTACCGCCGGACCAGCGCCCGCGCGGTCGAGGGCGCGGTGAAGTACTTCCTCTTGGGGTCCTTTGCAGCTGCGATTCTGCTCTTTGGCAGCGCCTTGCTCTACGGGGCGACCGGCCACACCGATCTTGTCGGCATTCGGGAAGTCGTCGCCGCCGGGGACGCCGATCCGATCCTCGCCGTGTTGGCTCTGGTCATGCTGATCGTCGGCCTGGCGTTTAAACTCGGCGCGGTGCCCTTCCACATGTGGGTGCCCGATTCGTACGAGGGCGCCGCCACACCGGTTACCACGTTCATGTCGGTAGTGGTGAAAGCAGCCGCGGTGGCTGTGCTCGTTCGCGTTTTGGTCGGCGCATTCGGCGACCCGGCGAGCATGGGCCTCTACACGGGCTGGACGCCCGTCATCGTCCTGCTCGCCATCGCGACGATGGTCTACGGCAACCTTGCCGCGCTCGCTCAGTCGAGTGTCAAGCGAATGCTCGCGTATTCCTCGGTCGCGCACGCGGGCTACATCCTCGTGGGCTTCGCGGCGGTCCATGAAGTGGGTTCGTTCGCCGTGAGCTCGGTGCTCTTCTACATCGCGGCGTACACCGTCTCGAACGTGCTCGCCTTTGGTTCTCTGATTTTGATGGGGTCCAAGGGCAAGGAAGCCGTGAGCTACGACGACCTCGCTGGTGCAGGCCGCCGCCATCCCATAGCCGCGTTCCCGTTCGCCATTGCGGTTCTGTCACTGCTCGGTCTGCCGCCCACTGCAGGCTTCTTCGGCAAGTACTACGTCTTCAGCGCCGCGGTGCAGGCCGGAGGGCCGATGGTCTGGCTCGCGGTCCTCGGCGTCCTCGCAAGCGCGGTGGGGGCCTACTACTATATCAAGGTCATCGTGTATCTCTACATGCGCGAGCCGGAGGAGGGGAAGCCGATCGCGGTTCCAATGCAGTCGATTTACGTCACCGCTGCCCTGGTCTTGGCCGGATACTACGTGGTCAAAATGGGAGTCATGCCCGGCCGCTATCTCGACTGGGCCGTATCGGCGGCGTCGAGCTTCATGAGCTAGCCGGCGCTCGCGCGGCCCAGGCGGTCGCCCGGACGAACGAGCAGTCGGCGCGGCCGCTCTTCGGGGAGCGCCTCGAACGCGCGCTTCCAGTCGGCGAAGCGGCCTCCCGCATGCACAGCGTCGAGTACGGCCAGGCCTTCGGCGCGGCCGCCCTGTGCCAACACGTATTCCACCCAGGCCCAGCGGGCGCTGGTCGCGCGCAGCTCGACGCGGCCTCGAACACCGCGACGGAGGCGACGAAGCCGCGCTTCGACCAAAGGCATGCCCGCGAACGGAGTGCCATCGAGCGGCGTGTTTCGCTTCGCCACGAAGGGCGCCACGCCGAGGGAGAGCGGGATGAGCGCGGAGAGCTCTTTTCCGAACTCGATCAGCTCATCGATGTCTTGGTCGGTTTCTTCGGGAAGGCCGACCATGACGTAAAGCTTGAGACGCTTCATGCCGTGTCGGCGCGCGAGCTTGGCCGCGTTCCTGAGCTGTTCCTCGCTGGTTTTGCGTTGGATGATGTCGCGCATACGCTGACTTGCGCCATCGCTCGCTGTGGTGAGAACGCGATGGCCGCCTCTGCGAAGGGCGGCTACGAGATCGTCGGTCAGGCGATCCGCCCGAAGTGAGGACAAGCCGACCTCGCGTCCCGAATCTGCCAGGGCGTTGACTACGTCGACAATCTGCGGATGGTCTGTGGTCGCGGCGCCAACCAGTCCCACGCGTTCCGCCTCGTCGGGAATCAAGGACAGGATGCGTTCCTTCTTGACGATGCGCATGCCATCGTTGGTCGAGCGGCGCATCACGCAATAGGTACAGCCGCGGTGACATCCGCGCTCCGGCTCGATCAGAAACATGTTCCGGAGCTCGGTGTGTGGCGTGATGATCTGCGAGTAGGCGGGAAGGGTGGCGCTGTCGGCCTTGTCGATGGGCGGCAGCAGATCGCCCTGCATGCTCGGGACGAAGACGTGAGGGTGAGCGGTCAGGCTGCGCATGGCGCTGTCTTTGGACTCCGACCCGAAAATCACCCCGAGGACGTCGTGCACCGACTGGTCGGCTTCACCCATGATGACGGCGTCGACGAACGGCGCGAGCGGAAGCGGATTGCTGAAGGTCAGTGGTCCGCCTGCTAGGATGAACGGGTGCTGCTCGCTGCGGTCCTCGGCGAGCGGGGGGATGCCTGCCAGCTCCAGGCAGTGAATCAGGCCGGCCAGCTCGGTCTCATAGGCCACCGAAACGGCGATGACCGGGTAGTCGGAGACCGGTCGCAGCATTTCATACGTCACCAAGGGGACGCGTGACTGTCGCCACGCTTCCAGATCGTCGGGCAGAAACGCGCGGTGGGCGGCCCGACCCTCCGTCGCGTTGATCGAGCGATAGATGGTCTGATAGCCAAGTGACGACATTCCGACGCGATACGGGCTCGGATACAGCAGGGCCACCGCCTCTGGAGCGTCCTTGTCGATCGTTCCGATCTCGTCGCGCACCCGCGCCAAGATCTCGCCCTTGAGGTCGCTCATTCAGCTAGCCTACGGCTGACCGCGCGCTTAGTCGACGGGGCTGCCCACGCGGGACCAGCGGATGCGTTCCAACACCGAGTCCCGTGTGTTTTTCCACGACATGTAAATGAACAAGGATTTGCCCTTGATGCGAGAGTTCGAGACGGCGCCGATCAGTGGGTTGCGGCTGTCGTTCGAGCTGTCGCGGTGATCTCCGAGCACGTAGACATGGCCTTCAGGAACTTTGAGCGGCAGGCGGTCGAGCGGGAAGTCGTGCTTCGAATGGCTGATCCGGTGCGGATCGTCGGCGAGCGTTTCCTCATAGACCCTGCAGGTCGGGTCCAGGTTCTTCTGTTCTTCGAGCGAGCAGGGGCCGATGTCCACCGTCTGCAACACCTCGCCGTTGCGCGAGATCTTTCCGTCGCGAATGAGAATCTCGTCGCCACCGACGCCGATGACGCGCTTCACGATGTCTTCGTTGTCGGCGGGGCTGTGGAGAATGATCACATCGCCGGGTTCAGGGCCGCCCCAGTTCGCGACGGCTTCGTCCGTGAATGGAAGGAACAGCCCGAACGGGTATTTCGCGACCACGACCCGATCGCCGTCGAGCATTGTGGGCTCCATCGAGGGGCCGTCGATGGCAAAGGCTTCGAACAAAGTCACCCGGATGAACAGGGCGAGCAAGAGCGCGCCGCCGATCGTGAGCAGATTCGACTTCCAGCCGTCGCCCTTCCGCTCCCCCTTTGAAGCAGCTTTGTCTTTTGATTTGCTCATTCGTGCGAGACTACCGGCAAGCAGCCCGCGGGGGGCACTTCGCTGGCGCGGACGCTAGTCTGCGGGTAGGCAGGCGTCAAGCGAGCCCATGACAACCCTCTGCATCGACACCGCAACCGAATTCGGCACCGTCGTCGTCGTTCGTGACGACGGCACGTTTACGTCTGCGCGCTGGCGCTCGCAGGCTCGCCATGGCGAGAACCTTTTCGGCCACATCGAGTCGGCATTGGCAGATGCCGGAATCGGGCGCGAAGCGCTCTCACTGATCGGCGTCGACATCGGCCCGGGCCGATTCACGAGCCTTCGGGTCGGCCTCGGCACCGCGAAAGGCCTCGCATTCGGCCTCGGACTGCCAATCGTCGGGGTC
>CBESWY010000037.1:0-16292 GCA_965533395.1 uncultured Myxococcales bacterium | reverse complement strand
TCTTCCATCGACACCGCCGAGAGGGCTAGGGTCCGCGTCGTCACCAATCCGCCCGGCGCGAAGGTGTATCGCTACGTAGGCACCGGTCCGAGCGTACGCATCCCCGCTGCTTCGATTCACGAGGGTCAGGAGATTCTAGCCGTTCATCCGGAGCACGAGACCCGTCGCGCCGTGATCGGGCCCAGCGACTGGCAACTGGGGGAGGGCCAGACGATTCGGAGCGCCACCTTGGAAATCGAGCTGCCGGAGCTCCCGACTTCAGCTGCTCCGGAAACGCCCGAGGACTGACTCGACTTCGCTACGAATCGACTCGAGCCTTGACTCGGTGTCGGCTTCGAAGCGAAGGACCAGGACCGGCTGCGTGTTGGAGGCGCGGACCAGTGCCCAGCCTCCTTCGAATTGGATGCGCGCGCCGTCGATGTCGATCAGCGAATGCGTGGGCCGGTAGTGATCGACCATCTTCTGAACCAGCTCGAACTTACTCGCGTCGTCGCAATCGACGCGTATCTCCGGCGTGGCGAATGTCCGGGGCACGTCGGCAAGCATCTCGTGGAGCGGCACATCGCTGCGTGAAACGATTTCGAGAATTCGAAGCGTCGCATAGATCGCGTCGTCGAAGCCGTAGTAGCGGTCCGCAAAGAAGATGTGCCCGCTCATTTCTCCCGCCAAGAGGGCTTTCTCTTCTTTCATCTTGGTCTTGATCAGCGAGTGGCCCGTTTTCCAAAGCACGCCGCGCCCGCCATGCGCTTCGATGTCGTCGTACATCGTTTGGGAGCACTTCACTTCGCCGATAATCGTCGCGCCGGGGTGTTCTTTCAGCAGCGCGCGCGAAAAGATGATCATGAGCTTGTCGCCCCAGATGACCTCGCCGCGCGCATCGATCACTCCGACGCGGTCGGCATCGCCGTCATAGGCGAAGCCGAGCTCGAGCCCATCTTTGACGACACGTTCGATGAGCATCTCGAGCGTCTCTGGCTCCGTCGGATCGGCATGGTGAACGGGAAACGTGCCGTCCATGTCGCAAAGCATCGCCACCGGGTTGAGGCCGAGCGCCCTGGTGGTTTCGAGAGCAAGAGGGCCGCCTGCACCGTTTCCAGCATCGATTGCAAATCGGATGTCACGTCGCCCGAGCTGGATGTCGTCCTGTGCCTTCTTCACATAGGCCGGCGTCGGGTCGATGGTCTCGATCGTGCCACCCGGAGCGCGGTGGAAGCGTTGGTTCTCCATGACAGTTCGTAGCTCGACGATATCGTCGCCGTACAGCGAGCCCTTGCCGACCATCATCTTGAAGCCGTTCTCGTCCGGAGGGTTGTGGCTTCCGGTGATCTGAACGCCGCCGTCGAGGTCGAGATCATGCACGGCGAAGTACAAGAGCGGGGTGGGGCCGACGCCGATGTCGACCAGCTGAATGCCGGTTTCGATCAGCCCCGCGCACAAGGCTTCGTGGAGGCGCGGCGAGCTCAAGCGGCAGTCGCGTCCGATGCCGATTCGCTGCAAGCCACGCTTCGTGAAGAAGGTGCCGAGGCTCAGCCCCAACGCTTGCACGAACGTGTCGCCGAAATCGCGCTCGGCGTGTCCCCGTATGTCGTACTCCCGAAAAACGTGTGGATTCATAGGATCAACGCCTCTCGTCGCCTCGTTCACGAAGGGCGGCGACGACTTCCCGAACGTCTTGGGCGCGTTCCCTGGGGACGATTAGAAGCGCGTCCCCCGCGTCCACCACGACCAGGTCGCTGACGCCGATCAGTGCAATCAGCTTGCCATCGGGCGCCGCGACGAAATTCCCGCTGGCGTCGACCGCGATGGCGCCTTCGGGCAGGACGTTGGCGTGCTCGTCTTGGGGCGCGAGCTCCCATGCGGAAGTCCAGCTCCCGAGGTCGGACCATTCGAATGAGCCGGGCACCACGCTGACGGCGCTGACCTTTTCCATGATGCCGTGGTCGATGCTGACGGCGGGGAGCCCACCGTATGTTTCCTGAACAAGGGCTTGTTCGTTGCCCGCTCTTGCCGCCTCAGCGTATCGCTGTAGCTCCTGACCCAGACCTGGAAGGTGTTGGTCGATCGCTTCGAGAATTCGAGACGCGAGGAAGAAGAACATCCCACTGTTCCAAAGGAAGTTCCCGTTCGCGACGAACTGTTCGGCGCGCTGGCGGTTCGGCTTTTCGACGAAGCGGCGGGCTCGAAAGACCCCCGGGTCGAGCTCCGCGCCGACCTCGATGTAGCCGTAGCCGGTTTCGGCCCGGGAAGGGCGAATTCCGATCGTCACGTAGTCGCCGTGTGTCGCGGCTTCGAGCCCGCGACGCAGCGTGTCGACATAAGCCTCTGTTTCACGGATGTAGTGATCGGCGGGAAGGACCGCCATGATCGCATCTTCGTCGAGCCGCTTCACGTGGGTTGCTGCCCATCCGATACAAGGAGCCGTGTTGCGCCCCACGGGCTCCGCGAGGATCTGCTCAGCTCGCAGCTCGGGAAGCTCCCGCTCCACTTGGCCGCGAAGCTGCTCCGAGGTGACGACGAGCGTGCGTTCCGTGGGGAGCATGTCCCAGACGCGCTCAGCGGTCGCACGAAGCAAGGAACGGTCATCTGGGCCGAGCGCGAGGAACTGCTTGGGCCGGTCGCTTCGCGAAAGCGGCCAGAAGCGAGTGCCGGAGCCTCCCGCCATGATCACCGCGTATGCTTTTTCGCTGTCTATCATGAGCCGGTCCCCGCCTTAGCGCGCGATCAGGAATACTCCGAGAGGCACAAGGTATATCGCGAACGTCCACATCCGTCCGACGAGAATGATCTGGCGGAGGATAACAAGCGAGACGTATCCCGTCACCAGGGCCGTCGCACCTCCAACCCAGGCTCCGGGCCCGAGTGACCCGAGCCCTGCGGCGCCGCTTGCCTCGAAGACTGCCGCGCCGACGATGGCCGGCAGCGAGACCAGAAAAGAGAACCGAAATGCTGCGTTGCTCTGGACCCCAAGCAGCATGGCCACCGCGATGGTGAGCCCGCTCCGGCTGACCCCGGGGAGAACAGCCACGCCTTGCGCGAGTCCGATGCTGATCGCCTGAGGCCAGGAAACTTCATCGCTCGATCCCCGCGCAATGCCGCTCGCGAGCAGGAATGCCGCCGAAATTAGGAACCCGTAGCCGACCAATCGAAGATCTGCGGCGAACGCCTCGGCCGTGTCGCGGAGAAACAGTCCAATCGTAGCGGTGACGAGAGTGGCGAGCAGAATCCCGACCAGCGTGCGGCCCTCCGAGGTTCTGACGAAGCGCTCGGGCTTGCGTATCGCGGCGCCTGCTTCCCGGATCAAAGCTGCGATGTCTCGCCGAAACAGTAGGACCGTGGCGAGCAATGTGCCCAAATGAAGTAGAATGACGAGCGCGAGTGAGGTCTCGCGGATGTCGAAGTAGTGCGCACCGATCGCAACGTGTCCGCTGCTCGACACGGGCAGGAATTCCGTCAGCCCCTGCAATGCGCCCAGTGCGGCGGCCGTTAGCGCATCGATTCCCTCAGACAAGTGGCAAGCCATAGCGGCTGTCGTGTATCACTGCAAGGACCATGGGTTCTGGCTCTTTTGGGCATGGGGCGATGGCTGTTTAGTTCTGCTTCGACTACGATTCGCCCGGCTTCATGCGAGAGACGTGGCACGCGGCCCGAGTTGGCCTGATGGTGGTTCTAGGACTGATCGTCACCTTTGCTGTCTACCACTACGTCGACGAGCGATCGTCCACAGACTCCGGCTACGGCGTGTATGCGTACTTTGACGACGTTCAGGGGTTGGTCGCGAAGTCTCGGGTCCTGGTTGCCGGTATCCCCGTCGGCTACATTTCTTCGATCCGGCTGGAGGGCACCCGCGCCCGGGTCGACCTCCGCATCGAGGGTCACCTCACACTCTACGAAGATGCCCGGGTCACCATGCGAAGCCTCTCGTTGCTCGGGGAGCGGGCGCTCGTTCTCCGACCGGGGTCCCCGGGGCTGCCTGTGATTCCCGACGGAGGGGAAATCCGTGGGACCGAGCAGGGCGTGCAGACCGACGACATCATGGTGACGGTCAACGACATTGCTCAGAGCGTGAAGAAGATAACGGCCCAAATGGAGCGGGCGTTTGGAACCGAGGAAGCCGGCGACCGGATGGAAAGCGCGCTTCGCAATCTCAGCGACGCGCTCGAGAACATCAAAGAGGTGACCGACGAAGCGGGTCCCCGAATTGTCCGGATCATGGAAAACGTCGAGCTGGCGACCGATGATCTCAGCAGCATCATCCACAAGCGAAAAGGCGACATCGACCGCGGTGTCGCAGAGGTCGACGACACGATCTCCTCAATCCACCGGGCAGCTGAACAGCTCAACGACGTGCTCGCAGACGTGAAGGAGGTGACGGGCCGGACGGCGCGTGGCGAGGGCACGATCGGTCGCCTCACGCAGGACGAAGCGCTCATCGACGAAGTCGAAGGCGTCGCTGAAGGATTGAACACCTTCGTGGGTGGCCTGGCCAGGCTCCAAACCATCGTGGGACTAAGGAGCGAGTACTACGCTCTGGCCAACTCATTCAAGACGTACTTCTCGATCTACTTGAAACCTCGAGAAGGACGCTACTTTCTATTCCAGGCAGTCGACGACCCGAGAGGATCGGTCAGCGTCTCGGAGAGCATCATCCGTCAGAGCCCACCCCCGCTGTTCTATCCAAACGAATACAAGCGGACCGAAATCTCACGCAGCAACCGACTCAGATTCTCGGCGGAGTTCGGCAAGACAATTTCCTTTGCAACCTTTCGCTTTGGCATCATCGAGTCGAGCGGCGGGCTCGGTCTGGACCTCAAATTCGTCCAAGATCGACTCGAGATCAACAACGACCTCTTCGAGTTCGGCCGACGGATCTATCCTCGCCTCCGAATTCGCGCGGGCTTCGAAATCGTACGTCGATTCTGGCTAGTCGCCGGTATCGACGACGTGATCAACGGCGGCCGTGACTACTTTTTCGGCCTGCAATTGCGCTTCGACGATGAGGACCTGAAGCCGTTGATACCGTTCGCGACCGGTGCGCTATGAGAGGCGTAGCGCGAGGGGCCGGTGCGGTCGTGAAGTCGCCGGTCGGGTTCGCTCGTGGCTTGTCGTACGCAGTTCGCGGCATGCGCTTCGTCTACTTGAAGCACCCCGGGCTCGCCCGATACTGGCTGTTCCCGGTTTTGATTACCGGTTTCGCACTCGTGGCCGTCTTCTACGGTGCCGGGAGTTACAGCGAAGACTTCGGTGCTGCGCTCTGGTCGCTCTTCCCGGAGAGCTGGAACGAGGTGACCGGCTGGGTCGGCGGCTTGTTGGGCGCCTTGCGCTGGGTCGTAGAGCTGATCGCTGCAATCCTAATCGTCCTCATGGGCTTGGTGTTGGTCCTTCTCTTGTCAAGCGTAGTGGCCGCCCCGTTCAATGACGCACTCAGCGAAGCGGTGGAACACATCTTGACGGGTAAGCCCGCACCGCCGTTCTCATTTGGCCGCATGCTCTCCGATATCGTGCGAACGGTCCGGCTCGAGCTCGGCAAGGCGTTGCTCTACCTCGCGGTCGTGGGGCCGATGTTTCTCGCGTCGTTCGTCATCCCCGGGGTGGGCCAGGTCATCTCGCTGGTCGGATTCGCGCTCACGGCGGTCTATTTGGGTATCGACTACGTCGATTGGCCCGCGGCCCGGCGTGATTGGTCGGTCGGCGATCGCGTCGCGTTCACTCGCCGCCAGCTGCCCGCCGTTGCCGGCTTTGGCACCGGTGTCTGGGTCCTCCTCTTCATCCCGCTCGTGAATCTGCTTTTCATGCCAGCCGCCGTGGCCGGCGGGACCATGCTCTTCATCGAGGTCGAAGGGTCCGAAAGCTAGCGGATTTTCGCGCTTTTTGTCGACTGGGTCGGCTCGGTGCTAACTTGAGGGTGAGGGGATTGGTTATGCGAGGTTCATCCTATCGGGTGCTCTTGGTGGCGTTTGGATTGCTGTTCGGATTCGGCATGCAGGCCGACACCGGAAAGGCCAGCGCCGGGTCGCCGGGCGCGCTCGAGAAATCCATGGGCGACATTCAATGGGGCTGGTCTCCGAAGCAGGTGTACCGCCAGCTGAAGAAAGAGATCGAAGCCTCGTACCGAGAGCCGATCTCGAAGACGACTGACGCGATCGAGGAGGACAGGCTTCGCCACAAGATGGCCGAAGAGACTCGAGAAATTCGTGATTCGTATTTGGAGTTCGACGGCACCCCCAGCGCGTACGATTCTGGCTATTTGAAAGGTGAGTTCACTCACAATAATGGCGAATCGCTTTTGCGGGTACGCACCGAGAACACGCAAGATTTCTTCTTCTTCATCGACGACCGTTTGTGGAAGAGATACCGCGCGTTCGACGCTTCCGTGTTCGAAGGCGCCAGCTTTGCCGAATTCGGCGGTGCGCTTCAGAAGCGCTACGGCAGGGCGACGACGAGGAGCGGCGTCCGCGCGTCAGGGACGCCATCCACGCAATGGTTGGAGTGGAAACAGGCTCGAATTTTGGCTCGTGCCGTGGACAACAATGAATTCTACGGTTTTTACTGCCTGATTCTCGAAGATCCGAAAACCGTCGCGCAGCTCGGCAAGCTCCGGAAGAACAAAGCCGACGAGTCTGAGGCAGGCGGAGGGCTGGTCGATATGGTCGAGGAACAGAGCGACGAAGATCAGAATGCCGATATCGCCGACCGCATCACCGGCGAGATTCGACGTCACGACCGTCCCGACGTCGTCGACCAGAAGTAGCACCGACGTAGGTCCGGGTAGGATTTACACCGCCCTCGCCCCGCGGGTACGCTTGTGAATCCTGAAGGACTCCCGCGTGCGGTATCGTTTACGTTTTCATTTGCAAGAGATCGACCTGGCCGGTGACGAGATCATCATCGGCCGGGGCGCGATGGGGCATATCACCATCGACGACCCGATGCTCTCTCGTCGGCATGTTCGAATCGATCTCTCCGGAAGCGCGCCGACCGTCGAAGACCTCCGCAGCCGCAACGGCACCCAGCTCAATGGGCGTACGCTCGTCGACCGGGCCACGTTGACTGATGGGGACCGAATTCGCATTGGGACCCGGGAGCTGGTGTTCCTGGCTCCTGAGAGCACAACGAGTAACGACCGGGCCACGAGCGCGCTTCGGTTCTGCAGCGGCTGCGCGATTCCGTATCCGGCGCGGAGCCCACAATGCCCCCACTGCGGCGCAGCTCAAAACGAGGACGGTCAGAGCACCGAAGTGCGCGAGGTCGTGGCGTCGGGTTGGACATTCCACTTGCTTTCGCAGGTGGTCGCACGCGCCATCGACCAGGGGCGCCTCGCCGACGCCGAGCGGATGATGTCACGAGGGGTGGCGGAGCTCGAGGAGCAGCTCGAACGGGGGATTGACGTCGAATCGCGCCACGTGATCGAGGTCGCCGAATGCTCGACCCGGCTTGGCTGCGCGCTCCGGAGCCCTCGCTGGATTGGGATCGGCGCCCGGCTCTATCGCCGAGGGGGAGAGGCACCGTCGCGTGAGGTGCTTGCGCTGGTCGACGAGCTGCCCGCGGACGCAAGTCTGGACGGCGCGCTCAGCGACTTGCGCCATGCCGGGCCTGGAACGCTGCGCGCGAGCTGACTTGCCTAGTTTGCGGAAATGACCTGCTCGAGCCCTTCGAGCCGTCCCACGAGGAACCGTTCGGACGCGCCGTAGCCGGCCGAGTGATTCTTGATGACGTTCAGGTACGCCCGAAGGTAGCCGGTCTTGGAGTACTTGTGAGTTCGTACGAGGTCGTGAAGCGCTTCGATCGTCTCGGCCTCCATGAGACGACCCGTGGCGGTGTGGATGCGAAACACCCAGTCGATCCATCGGGTGTTACCCAGGCCTTGGGCCAGCCGCAGCGCATACCCAGTTGCTCCGGCGAAGAGCGCGTCTGGGTCATCCTTTTCGGAATCGCTCAGCGGTCGATCCGCCATCGCGCGCTCCAAAATCGTATCGAGGTGCGGGAGCAACATTCGCTCGGCTTCTTCGAAGCGGCCCATCGCGATCGCTTTGCTCGCGATACCTGCGATCACATCGAGTGCACGTTGCGTTCGCGTATCTTCGGCACCCCATGCGTGAGAGCTCGAATCCACGCTGCGTTTACTAGAGAGGGTTTTCGACGCGTCGGAATTCAGACGCTTGCCGCAATCGCCGCAGCGGCGCTTCGCCGCACCGTTAATGGCGCCGCAGGCTTCGCAGACGACGTAGTCGCCGGTCTGAGCTGAGCGTTCCTTCAGCTTCGCAGCGTCGATGAGAACGAGCTCCTGCGAGCCGATGTAGACGCGGTCCATGTGCTCGATCCGGCGAGGGCCGTTGATGCGTACCCCGTTGACCGCCACGCCGTTGCGGCTGCTGAGATCTTCGACCACGACCGTGTCCGGGCCGACGTGCAGCATGGCGTGTTTTCGAGATACCAGTCCATCGGCCAACGCGAGATTGCAGGCCGAGCTTCGACCGATGGTGAATTCCCCGAGAGGCATCTCCATGTTGGTCGACTGATATCGCAGTCTAAATCGTGGCACCCCAGCACGCAGTTTAGCAGTTGGCGCGTCCGCGCGTCGAATGAAGTGCGCTCTGCCAAACCACGGAGGGCTCGATGGGAAGCCGACTCAGAAGCTGGCGATTTCCTCGAGACCCGCAACGGCCCCGAGCCCCTTCTCGAGGCTTCCCTGCGTCTGTAGCGTCGAGTCCATGAGGCGCGCAAGATCGGTCAAGTCTCGCCGGTAGGACGCGAATGCGTTCTTACGCTGCCCGAGGACTCCTGCGGACTGGTCGGGATTCGTCAAAATTACGTAGTTGCTGGCGCTCTGGCGCAATTCCTGGCCCGTGTAGAGCTCTTTTTCGAAGGGTTTGCTCCCTCGTGTAGCGCGGACCTTGAGCTTCTTCGAGTCGGTCTCCGCCTCCGGCATGTCGACGTAGACCAAGCCACAGCGAAAGCCGCCCTCGCCGAGCGTCGGCACGCAGCCGGTAGGACTGGTGCTGAGGGCGGTCTCGTCTTGTGCCGCTTCATCGAGCTCGGAGCGCCGCGATGCGGGGAGAACCCGTGCGGCCAGGCTATCGAACTTGTCCCAGAGCTCGCCGACTTGACGTGCATAGAGGAACAAGGAGTTGACCGTCTCGGCATTGAACTTCGTGTAGTTGAGTCCGGTGAAGTCCGCCGCCGTAAAGGGAGTCGGTAAGGCGCGCAGTCGTTCGATCGCCTCATAGTCGACGGAGGGTCCTTCTCCAGGCCTCGACTTCGCCGCATCGGCGGCCCGATCGAGGAGCCGCTTGGCTTCCGTCACCTGATCTGACGCGGCGCGAACGCCTTGGTAAACAGCCTTGCCGTCGCGGACCGCGAGGTTGTACGCGGTGCGCTTACTCATGACCGTCGTCGCCAGAACACCGAGGAACAAGCCGAGGAGAGCTGCGCCGGCTCCGCTCATTATCATCAGTTTGCGCACGCGGCGGTTCTTGCCTTCGTGCGCAGTAGCCACGGCCTGTTCGTCCACCACGATACGGACTTCGCGCTGCGCAGGTGCGTCCGCGGATGCTCCCCCGAACGGCCCAGATCGCTTCGCCGCTTGACCTCCAACAAATCCGGGCGGCGGTGCGACACCTCCGAGCGTCGGCGGGGGTGGGGCAAGACCTCCGTCTTCGACTCCCGCTGCCGACGGTGGTGCCGCGTGTCGGCCGAGTCGCTCGCGAATATCGCGGACTTTCTTGGATTTATGGAGTTCGTCTGACATTTCAGTTATCTCAAATTTATCCGTTTTAGGCCGATTCTGTCAAGGCAAGCGCCAAGAACCGGCCCCTGTTAGGCTTTGCCCCTCGCCATGATGCCACCACCCGTTGAAGATCGCCGCTTTGTGTCATTCGATGGCACCGAAATCGCGTACCAGGCGGTCGGCCAAGGACGCCCGATTCTGCTGTGTAACGGCCTCGGGGGCAGCTGGGAGGCCTGGAGCCACCAGATCCAGTACTTTCGCGACCGATACCGACTTCTTTCCTGGGACTACCGAGGGCTCTATGGTTCCGCGGCCCCTGCGGACCGCGAGGCCCTGCGGATCGCCGATCACGCCCGGGACGCGCTGCTGCTGCTTCAGGAGGAGGGGGCAGACCGAGCGGCGATCCTCGGCTGGTCGATGGGGGTCCAGGTCGGTCTCGAGATGTTTCGACTCGCGCCCGAGAATGTAGCCTCGCTCGCGTTTCTCAACGGCGTTGCGGGGAGGCCCTGGGACTATGTCTTCAACCTGAATCTCGTGGGTCGCCTCCTGCCGCCGTTCCTCCGCGGCCTCCGATCGATTCCGAGGACGATTCAGACGGTGGTGCGCCAGGCGACCCGTATTCCCGAGCCCGGAGAGTGGGTGAAGCGGATCGGTTTAACCGCCGGGACGCTCGATGACCAACTCGCCAACGAGTTGGTCACCAAGCTTCGAATACTCGACATGGATACGTTCATCCAACTGCTGGAGCGAATGGGCGAGCACGACGGCTGGGATCTCCTTCCCTTGATCGATGTGCCGACCTTGATCATCGCCGGCACCCGTGACGTCTTCACCCCCAGGTCCGCGGCGGAGCGAATGGCACGACGCATTCCGGGGGCGGAGATGATGCTGCTCCCCGGGGCCACGCACTACGCAGCGCTCGAGTACCCAGAGATGATCAACTTGAGGCTCGAGAAGTTCCTCCGTGAGCGCGGCTACGAGCCGATACCGCCGGGGGCTGGTTGACGCGCTCTCGGCAAGCCGCTAGCGATCGAACGCAATGATTCTCGTGATCGACAACTACGACTCCTTTACCTACAACCTCGTCCAATATTTGAGCGAGCTCGGGGCTGAGGTCGTGGTTCAACGAAACGATGCGATCACCGTAGACGAGATTCGCGCGCTTCAGCCGAGCGGAGTGCTGATTAGCCCTGGTCCCGGAAGGCCCGAAGAAGCGGGGGTCAGTCTCGATCTCATCGCAGCGCTCGGGTCGGTGACTCCGATTTTCGGCGTCTGCCTCGGGCACCAGAGCATCGCGCAGCACTTCGGCGCGTCGGTAGTGAGGGCCGACCGACTGATGCACGGGCGCACCTCAGAGATCATTCACGAAGGTCGCGGCGTTTTCCTGAATCTACCGAGCCCGCTGACCGCGACGCGCTACCACTCTCTGATCGTGAAGCGCGACACGCTTCCCGACGTGCTCGAGGTCACCGCCTGGACCGATCGCGACGAAGTCATGGGTATCCGTCATTCGGAGCTCCCGATCGAGGGGGTGCAGTTCCATCCCGAGTCGTTCTTGACCGAGCATGGCCATCATTTGATTCGAAACTGGTTGTCATCGCTCCCAGAGGCAGTGCGGTCGTGATTTCGAACGCGATCAAGGAAATCGTGGCGGGTCACGACTTGTCTCCCGGCGATGTCGAAGCTGCGATGGACGCGATCCTCGACGGTGACGCGTCGGCTGCGCAAATCGCTGCGTTCGTCGTGGCGCTCCGCATGAAGGGCGAGTCTGCAATCGAAATTGCCGCCGCCGCTCGATCGCTGCGCAAGCACTGCGAGACAATTCGACCGGAGGTCAACGGCCCGCTTCTCGATACCTGCGGGACCGGAGGGGACGGCCTACACACGTTCAACATATCCACTGCGGCGGCCATCGTTGCGGCGGCCTCGGGCGTTGCGGTCGCAAAGCACGGAAACCGCGCGGTGTCTTCAAAGGCCGGGAGCGCCGATGTCCTCGAAGCATTGGGAATTCGAATCGACCTGGGGCCACGGCAAGTCGTGAAATGCATCGAGGAGGTGGGGATCGGTTTCCTGTTCGCGCCAAGCCATCACGCGGCGATGCGACACGCCGCACCGGTGCGCCGGGAGCTAGGCGTTCGCACGCTATTCAATCTGCTTGGGCCGCTCTCGAATCCGGCGTCGGCGAGCCACCAGCTGGTCGGTGTTTACGACCCCACGCGGATCGAGCAGCTGGCGCAGGCTCTGGGAGCACTCGGTCTGACCGCCGCTTGGGTCGTTCATGGCGAAGGAGGGCTCGACGAAGTATCCCCAGCGGGGGCGAGCTCAATTGCGCAGTTGGCGAGCGGGGAAGTCAGCAGGTTTGAAGTTCGTCCCGGCGATTTTGGGCTTTCGGAAGTGCCGGTCGAAGCCCTGGCCGGCGGGGATGCAGCGCGCAACGCCGAAATCATTCGCGAGGTCTTGGACGGCGTGCAGGGGCCGGCACGTGTTGCCGTCCTGCTCAATGCTGCTGCTGCACTCCGAGTCACGGGGTTCGCGGGCGATTTGAGGGCCGCAGCGGAACGGGCTGCCGAGGCGATCGACACCGGAGACGCCAAACGGATGCTCGAGCGTTGGGCTCATTTCACGCAAAGCGCATGACCGATTTCCTTTCCGAAATTCTCGCGCGCAAACGTCGCGAAAACGAGAGACGCCGCCGCCACTTTCGTGCCATGCGGGCCATCGAGCGACCGCCGCAGCACGAGAGGTCCGAACGAGGCATTCGAGCCCTGCGGCGTGCACCGGGCGCTCCTCCGTCGGTGCTGGCCGAGGTGAAGTTTCGAAGCCCTAGCGCGGGTGAAATTCGGCCATCGAGCGCCGGTGAGGGCGTGCGGGTCGCTCAAGCGTACGAACGTGCTGGGGCGGCGGCCGTCAGTGTGCTGGCCGACGGGCCTGGGTTTGGGGGCTCGCCCCTATTGGTGCGGCGAATCGCCAAGTCGGTGAGCGTTCCGGTGCTCTACAAGGGCTTCCTGCTCGATCCCGTTCAAGTTGATCTGGCGTACGATGTCGGCGCGTCGCTCGTCCTCTTGCTGGTTCGCGCCCTCGGGGATTCCGAGCTCCACACGCTGATCCGGCAGATTCGGATGCTCGGGATGGAACCGGTCGTCGAAGCCGCGAGCGCCTCCGAAGTCGATCGGGCCGTTGCGGCGGGCTCGACCATCATCGGTGTCAACGCGCGGGATTTGAGCACGTTCGACGTCGATATGAGCGCGGCACGCCGGTGCATCGACGGAATTCCAGCAGGCTGCGTCGCTGTATTCATGAGTGGCATCCGATCGGCCGACGATTTTCGCGAGGTCGCTAAGAGTCGTGCCGATGCAGTTCTGATCGGCGAAGGCCTCATGCGCTCCGAGGATCCGGGCGCTCGCCTGTCGGAGCTCTTGGGGGCGGTCTGACCGAGTCCTCGTTCGTCGGCAGAGTTACCCGAAAGCACGTGCCCGGGCCGTCGCGGTCGACGATTTCGATTCGCGCTCTGTGCTGGTCGACAATCTGCCTCACCAGGGCGAGGCCAAGACCGACGCCGTGCCGTCGACCAGAATAGAACATGTCGAAAAGGTGCTCCCTCTGAGCTTCCTCGATTCCAGGTCCCTCGTCGGCAACCTCCAGAAACGCGCACCCCCCTCGATTTCGTCCGGTTCGAACCTCGACCTTGCCGCCACGAGGAGACGCCTGCAGAGCATTCCTGAGGAGGTTCCAAACGACCTGTCGCATCCGATCGGGATCGACGATGGCGACGATGGGCTCATTCGATTCGATCTCGTCGATCTCCAAGCCGTTGCTGGCTGCCGCTTCGCCGCGGGCAACTGCGACCACTTCGCTCGCAAGCAAACGCAGGTCGACCTCCTCGGTCTGAATCTGACTGGGTCGTCCAACCTGGAGCATGGTAGTGACCAGTGAGTTGAGTCGCTCGACCTCCGAGATGACGATGCCGAGCAAGCGAGCGTCCTCACGGCTGAGCGCATTGCCCTCGCGAACCATTTCCACCGAGCCGGAGATCGCGCTCAGGGGGTTCCGAATCTCATGTGCCAGTCCGGTCGCAAGCTGTCCGAGCGCGGCAAGGCGCTGCGCCCGCTCCGCTTGGTCGCGAAGCGTTTTAATCTCGGTCAAGTCCTGGAAGGCCAGAAGCAAGCCAGATGGATTCCCATCCGCGTCTAGCAGTGAGCTGAGTGTATAGCCCATCGTGAACTCGCTTTGATCGGCGCGCTTCCCGAGCGCCTCGGCGCGCCTCGGAGGCTCACTAAGACGCTTGGCACCATACTGAGGGAGCACTTCGGAAAGTGGCTGTCCCAGGAGCGATCCGGTGCGGTCCCGCAGGATCTCCCTGGCGGCCCGGTTGAGTCCCAAGATGTGTCCGTCGTCACCCGCGGTAATGAGACCAGAGGCAATCGAGCGGACGATGTCATCGTTGAGTCGGACGAGCCGGGCCGTACTCTCTTCTGCCTCGATGAGGCGCGCGCCGGCAACTTGTACGCGCCGCGCGAGATTGGTTGCTAGCAGTGCAACGGCTGTGATGCCGACCATGTTGCTCACCAACGCCAATTGGAAGTCGCGCGAGCTGAGTACATATTGGCTCAGCGGCTGGTCTGGCGGTGGGGGAAGCCAACCGACGTTGAGTGCGAGAGCTTGGAGGAAGTAGCAGGTCAGGCTCGCCGCCGCGGTGTAGTACGCCGCGCCCGTTCCGAGCGTGAGTGCAGCCGTGAGAATTTGCGCGCCGTAGAGGAAGGAGAAAATGCTTCCGGCGCCTCCCGTCAGATACACGAGTCCCGTGATCAGCAGCACATCCAGTGTGGTGATCGCCGCCGCGACGCGAGTCTCACGACGGCCGCGAAGGAGCCAAACGCCAAACAGAATCGACGAGCCGTAAATCGCCGAGATCAGGATGAGTAGGAAGGTTGGGGTGAAGCGGCCGTAGCGAATCGCGTCGAGCGCCAGGTACATCGTGGCGCCGAGCAGCACCGTTGCGATGATTAGGCGCGCGCCGAGAACCCACTGCAGGCGTCGATTCGAGTTGAAATCCTCTCGATCGACGGTCGGGATCTCTCGCGGTTGAATCACTCCGCTTTGACTTTACCCGCGATCGAAAAGATCGGCAGGTACATCGAAATCAGGATCGTGCCGACAATGCCGCCGATGAACACCATCATCAGAGGCTCCAGTAGCGAGGTGAGGGCCGCAACTGCGATGTCGACCTCTTCTTCGTAGAAGTCTGCGATCTTGTTCAGCATCGTGTCTAGTGCACCCGTCTGCTCGCCAACGCCGATCATCTGTACGACCATGGGCGGAAACACGTTGGTTTCCATGAGCGGCTCGGCCATCGTTCGACCCTCGCGGATCTTCTCGGACGTTTGCTGAATCGCCGCTTCGACCACCACGTTGCCGGCTGATTTGCCCACGACCTCGAGCGCATCGAGAATGGGAACACCTGCCGAGAGGAGGGTTCCGAGCGTCCGGGTGAACCGGGCCACGGACACCTTCCGGATCACCGGGCCGAGAATTGGCAGCACCAGAAGCGCTCTGTGGACGAAGTGTTTGCCTGCCGGTTGACGGTAGAACCAAGTGGCGCCGAACACCAACGCGGCAGTCCCCAACACAATCCAATGAATGTTGGAAATGAAGCCCTCGGAAGCTGCGATGACGAACTGCGTGAGCGCAGGCAGAGAATCTTCGGCGCCGAACTCCGCAAACATTCCCTTGAAGCTCGGAATGACCCAGGCGAGCATGATGACGACGACGATCATCGCGACGAAGAAGATCGCAACCGGGTAGACCATCGCGCCTCGGACCTGGCGGGCGAGTTTGACGCGCTTTTCGATGTACCCCGCGAGACGGTTGAGAATCGTGTCGAGAATACCGCCCATCTCGCCGGCGCGAACGAGGTTGACGAAGAGCTCGTCAAAAAGCTTTGGATGTCTTGCTAGGCCATCCGAGAAAGTTCCGCCTTGTTCGACGTAGTCCTTCACGTCTTTGAGAATTGCATTGAGCGCTTTGTTCTCGCCGCGGCTCGAAAGGATGTCCAAGCATTGAACGAGGGGAAGGCCTGCATCAATCATCGTCGCAAACTGGCGGGTGAAGATGACGAGCTCTTTCGTATCGACGCCAGTGCCGAAAGCCAGGCTGAGCTTGCGCCCCTTCTTCTTGATCTTGACGGGATTGAGTTGGCGCGCGCGCAGCCTGGACTGCACGGCTTCTTTGCTGTCCGCCTCGATGATTCCTGTTTGGACTTCGCCCGCGCGAGTGCGCGCTTCGTATACCCACTCGGCCATGAATTCTCCGCCCGATCCCCTCCGGGCCTTTTAAAACCCTAGCTGATCTCGGATCGCCTGGTCAAAAGGCATGCCTAATTTCGGTAGGGGTTCTGAATGTCGATGTCGACAGGTTCAGCTTCCCGCGCCGAAGCCGGGGGCTCAGCAACCTCCAACTTCGCAGGCTTTTCTCGCTTTGGAGCCCGGCTTGGGCGAGGCTGGCGGGCCACCGAAGGCGCTCGTCTGCCGGGGCGAACCGGCGCAGTCCTGCTCGCGTGTTCCGGTGCGGG
>CBESWY010000036.1:0-16659 GCA_965533395.1 uncultured Myxococcales bacterium | reverse complement strand
TACGCTCCGCGACGCCCAGTCGCGAGAAGGTGGTGACCTTCTTGTCGAACACCAAGGGCCCGAGCTCGATCAGCACGAGAGCTTTCTGGAGATCTTTCACGTTGTGCTCGGGCTCGTCGGCGAGAAATCCGTCGAATGCGCGGGGGAGATCCAGTGTGGCAGCGTCGATTGGAATCGCGGGGGTCTCGGGGAGCATGACGGCCACAAGGCTTTGAAGCGTTCGGTATTCGTGCGCATCGAGCACTCGGAGCCCTTTGACCTTCGGTGCCTGCCCTCTCAATGCCAAAAGACCAGCACCACCGACGCCCAAGATTGCACCGCCGGCAACGAGGCTCGCCTTCAGGAACCGGCGCCTCGAAAGGAAGCTGAACAGTCCGTCGCGCTCCGGTTCCTCGTTCGTCGTCGCCATCGCGATCAACCTCTGCGTTTGCGTTTTTCTTCGTCGTCCTCGGGGACGTCTTTGTAGTCGACCCGGATTCGTCCTTCGCCGAGCGTAGCGATTGTTTCGAGCGCCTGCAGGCGCGCTTCGGTGTCTCGCTTGTACTCGCGGAGCTCGGTGAGCTCTTCCTGCATGCGTTCGGTCTCCTCTGCACGCGCGAGCCGCAGCCTGTACCAGAGCCAGAGGCCCCAACCGATTAGACCGACGACTGCAAGAGGGATCAGTAACTCGATGACGATGGCCACCGGGATCTTGTGCCCTTCCCAGGCTCGCGCCGCAAGTAAATCCGGCATCCCCATGCTATAGAAAAGAAATGAGTGGCGACCGCGACGAAATGAAGGCATTTCGCGAGTTGCAGGCTCACCTGGCGCCCCGGTGGGCTCTGGCGGACGGCGACGGACCCGAGCCGAGGGACATCTTGGTCGTGCCTTCTTTGTCGTTCGATGGCATCGACAGCGTCGCGATCGACGGCGTGATTCATTACGAAGAGCGGATGCTGTTTACGCTGAACTTGCTGCGGCATCCGCAGACGCGTCTGGTTTACGTGAGCTCCGCGCCGATTCATCCGGCGGCGATCGACTACATGCTCTCCTTAATCGGAGGTATTCCCACCGAGCAGCTGCGGCAACGGCTTACCGTGCTCTCGCTGTACGACAGCTCCTTCGTTCCGCTGTCTAAAAAGATCCTCGAGCGACCTCGGGTCATCGAGCGGATCCGCAAGTCGATTCGGCCGGAGTATGGGCTCATGACCTGCTTCACGGTTTCCGAGCTGGAGCGGAGCCTGGCCGTCGCGCTCGGCGTTCCGCTATACGGCGTGGATCCCGACTTGGCCTGGCTCGGCACCAAAACCGGGTCGCGCTGGGCATTTCGTGAAGCAGGCATCCCGTTGCTGCCAGGGGTCGAAAATCTGAGGAGCGAAGCTGATCTCGTCGGAGCGATCGACAGCCTCTGGTCCGATGATGTCCAGCTCGAGCGCGTGGTGGTGAAGCAGAACACCGGTTTCAGCGGTCAGGGCAACGCGATCCTCGACCTGAGCGCTCTCGGCGCGGCTGCCCCGGGGAGTGGCGCCAGCCGCGCGGTGCGGGAGCAAGCCTTGGCCGATGCTCTCTCGACCATGCGCTTCGTCGACCCTCTGCTGAGCTGGGAGACGTTCCGGGAAAAGCTCGAACGGGAGGGCGGGGTAGTCGAAGCCTTCGTCGAGCACAAAGCGAAGCGCGCGCCGAGCTGTCAGCTTCGCATCTCTCCCGAAGGCAGTCTCGACATACTTTCGACCCACGACCAGCTCGTCGAGGGGGTGGACGGTCAGATCTATGCAGGCTGTCGATTCCCCGCCGACGAAGCCTACCGGATGGACATCCAGCGGGATGCGCTTCGTGTGGCCGAAGTCCTCCAAGAGAAGGGCGCGGTCGGTCGGCTTGCCGTCGACTTCATCTCCGTGCGAGAGGACGATGGCTGCTGGAAGCACTACGCGATCGAGACCAACTTGCGTCTGGGCGGGACGACCCATCCCATGATGCTTCTTCGAATGCTGACCGACGGCTCGTACGATCCGGATGTGGGCCTTTACCTGACGCCCCGCGGAGAGCCGCAGTTCTACGTTGCGACCGACTCGATGCACTCCGAAAGTTACCGCGGCTTGCTCATCGAGGACCTGCTCGACATTGCGGCAGCGAATGGTTTGCACTATCAAGCGGACGCCGAATCGGGCGTGATCTTCCACTTCACGGGTACCCTCAGCGAATTCGGAAAGCTCGGCATTACCGCAGTGGGCAAGAGCCCTGCCGAAGCGGATCAATGGTTTGAACAGACGCGGCAGGTGTTGGACCGCGAAACGAAGAGTCAGCAGTGTACATCGAAGAGTTGAGAGCAGGCGTGGTGCGAGTGTCGGCATCGGCCGATTGGCCAAAGCCCTACATCGGCGTGGGCGGCTCGATGCATGGGAACGAACCCTGCGGAGCCGAGGCAATTCGTCGAATCGCACGCGCCTTCGAAAAGGGTGAGCTCGCGCCGGCCAGAGGCACAGTCTTTTTGGTTCATGCGAACCCTGAAGCAACGTTGCAGGGGCGGCGTCACACCGCAGAGGGCGATGACCTCAATCGCGTCTGGGATTTCGAATTCACCGAGACTCTTCGCGACGAGGCATGGGGTTACGAGCACCATCGCGCGCTCGAGCTCAAAGAAGTCCTGGGAGAGCTCGACATGTTTTTGGATCTTCACTCGGCCGGGACCGCAACGCCGGCATTCGGTGTGAGCAACGGCCAGGCGCCAATAGACGAGATCGCGAAGCAGATTGGCATCGCGTACCTGGTTCAGTCCTGGTACGGCCTTGCTGACAAGGTGATCATTGGCTTCCTCGCGCTTGCAGGAATTCCCGCCTTGTCGGTCGAGTGCGGCGCACACGATGATCCGGAGATCTCGTCGATTGCGGAGCGTATCGCGATGAACTTCCTACGAGTGACTGGTGCAATCGATGATGGGCACCCAACCAATGGCCGCGACGTGCGCACCGTGCATGTGGTCGAAACGATCACCAAGCCGAGCGAAGAGTTCCACTTCGGCGCCCGATGGACCGGCTTCCAGCAACTCGAGCCGGGCGCGCTCATCGGCCGCGACCGCGTCACCGAGATTCGCGCGAGCAGAGCCTGCTATGCCGTGCTGCCCAACGCGGACGTCGAAGTCGGAGAAGACGTGATTTATTTGGCGGTTGACGCCTGAGCCGATTCGGCGGACTGAACGGACGAGAGCCGCAGTATCGCACCATCGAGCGCGCGCGATACACAGGTTTGGTCCCGAACGCGGGCGAGCAGCGGCCAGGTCGCGCGCTCGCCCTCCAGGATATGCTTGAGGAGCTCTTTGTGCGAGATGTTCGACATGGCTCGGAGGAGCGCGATCGGGCGAAGACGCGGGTGGATGTCGATGTCGCCACTGTAGGGCTGACCGGCTAGCGAGTGGGCGACGTCGAAAGTGCTATAGAGCGGTGTGCTCTTGGTGAAGTCGCGGGCCAGCTCGAGCTGGTGTGTGACCTGCGCGAGGACGCTCGAGACGACGACGCCTGATACGACGGGAACGATTCCGCGCTTGCCGGTGACGCGGCTCACCGGTGCAACATGTGGGTTCACTTGGCTGACGATGAAGTGATTTACGTTGTGGAGACGACTCAGGCGGCGCATCGGAAGGTCGCCTTTGAGCGAGCCGTCGATCCATCGCTCTGTCGACATGTAGGGAATCGGTTCGCCCGAGGGACCTCGCTGGTGAAGCATGGCGCCAGGAAACGCGCCGGGAATCGAGGCCGAGGCAACTGCGGCACTGTTCATCAGCACATTGGGCGTCGTGTAGTGGCAGAGCACCCTCGGCTTCTGGCGCTCGCGCGTCGGTGAAACGCTGATGCTTACGGTGCGGCCCGTGCGCGCGTGCGCTTCCTCGAAAGTGTAGTCTCCGCAGTTGTTCGCGACTACCTCTTCGAGACGCGCTGAGTCATAGACAGCGCGTTCGTTCGCAGCGCGCTTTGGCGGAAGGCGCTTGAGCGCATCGGTGCGAATGACGCGCGGGTCCGCAAAGAGCGCCTCGAGCTCCTCGTCGGTGCGAACCCCGGTGCCGCATGCAATCAGGGCGCCCATGGAGGCGCCCGAAAGCACGCTGGGTAAGAGTCCTTCTTCGGACAGTGCCTTGACGACTCCCAGGTGAAAAAAGCCAAGCGTTGCTCCTCCGGAAAGCAGCAGCGCCGAACGCCCGAAGATGTGCGCTGCTCTTCGAAAACCAGCTAGCGTGAACTTGGGGGAGAGCCCCGTTTGATCGGGGTCCGCCAGGTAGGCGATGCAGGCGAGCGCCTCCTCGTAGAACGCCTCGACCAGATGCTTGGTCCCAAGCGGGGTCCGCGCGTAGAGCCGGGGATCCGCCAGCTCGCCGAGATGCCGGTACAATGCCTCTCGGAGAAGCGGCACGAGCTCGAGCGCCTTTCCTGCCTCGCGTGTCCGCGTGAGCTCTTCGGTCTGCTCCCGCAAAAGCCGGGCGTCGTAAACCGAAGACTCGGGCTTCGCGCGCCAAGCCTCGGCGTCCGCCCGGTCGGCCACGGACTCCGCCTTCCTCCGCCATTCTTCGTACCCAGGCACGCTACCCATCTCCCAGAAACTAGCCCTTTGAAAAGGGAGACAGTCCCTTTTTCTTATGGCTTTCTTTTTCTCACGGTTTCGAAGAAGTTTTTGCCGGGATCCGGGGCGTCGGGGTTGAGCATACCGCAGCCGACCTGGTCTGCAGGATCGCGGGGGTCATCGGACTCTGCGGAGAGATCCGGAAGCGCCATGCCCGAACGAAGGACTTCGATCGCGCGGTGAGTGGAAAGGTAGACCCGGCCTTCGGAGGCGAGCTTCTCGAGAAGCCCGGTGCGCTGGAGAACATCGCGGACAGGGCCTTTGATTCGGGTGAGCACGAGGCGGACGCCTTGGGCCGCCAGCTCTTCGTCGAGCTCTGCCAATGCTGCTGCGGCAGCAGAGTCGAGATCGTTCACGCCGGCAGCCTCGAGAACGAAGAAACGCACCGGAGTCTCGGATTCACGCACCAGAGCGCGCACGGTTTCTTTGAGAAAGCTCACGTTGCCAAAATAGAACTGCGCGTCGACGCGGACGAGGATGATGCCCGGGATCGTTTCGGCGTGCGGGTGGCGGGCCACGTTGAGATAGGTTTGGGATTCCGGCACTCGCCCGAGCACCGCGAAATAAGGACGCGTCGTGCGTACCAGGAAAAGCAGCACCGATGCAGCAACGCCGACTAAGATGCCCCACTGGATCCCTAGAGACAGCGTTGCGAAAAAAGTCAAAACGAGAAGATAGAAATCCGTGCGCTTGACTCGATAGACCTCGGCAGCGCCAGGAATGTCGATCAGGCCCGCGACCGCTGCAACGATGATGGCGCTGAGGGCGGCCTTGGGCAGATAGAAAAACGCGCGCGTCAAAACCAAGAGCGTGATGACCACCACAGCGCACGTGACGAGGGCGGCAAGCTGTGTTCGCGCACCCGCGCGCACGTTGACGGCCGTACGTGAGAAGCCTCCTGCGATCGGGTAACCCCCCGTCACACCACCGGCCATGTTGGCGAAGCCGAGCGCGATGAGCTCGCGATTGGGGTAGATGTCGTAGCGGTGGGCTTGCGCGAATGTCCGGCCCACGGAAATCGCTTCCATGAAGGAGACCAGGGCGATCGTGACGGCCGCCGGAATGAGCTGCATCAGGATCGAAGTGTCGACCGTGGGCACGCGGAAGCCAGGCAAGCCCGCCGGCACCCCGCCGACGACCGATACCCCGTGGCCAGAGAGACCCGCGGCCCAAACGACGAGGGTAGCGGCGACGACGACGAACAAGGCCGCGGGAAGACGCGGCCAACGCTTCTTGAAGAGAACGAGTGCGGCAATCGACGACGCTCCGATCGCGAGCGTCGGCCAGGACCAGCTCGACGCAGTTCGGACCGCGTCCCAGACGACCCGGTGAACGTGATGGGTTCGAGGAAGCTCGACGCCGAGGAGGTGGCCCAGCTGGCTGGCGGCGATGATGAGCGCGGCAGCGGCGGTGAAGCCCGCAACGACGGGGCGCGAGAGGAAATTCACGAGGAAACCGGCTCGCAGAAACCCCAGCCCGGCCTGAACGACGCCCACCATCACACCGAGGGCAGCGGCCACCAGGATGTAGTTCTCGGTGCCGACCGTAGCGATGGTTCCGACGCTCCCAGCGACGAGAATCGAGTCCATTGCGACGGGACCAACCGCGAGTTGTCGCGAGGTCCCGAGGACGGCGTAGAGCAGGAGTGGCGCGAGAGAAGCGTAGAGCCCGTGAATCGGCGGAAGACCGGCGAGGAGCGCATAGCCCATCGCCTGGGGCACCAACATGACCGCCGTCGTCAGACCCGCCACGAGATCTGGCCCAAAGTCTGAGCGCCGGTAGTTTCCGAGCCAGCCGACGATCGGCAACGCGGGAACCCCAGAGCCGCGTGGCGACGATGTCGCGTTTCGGGGTTCGCTCATCCGTCGATCATGGCCGCGGCTTGCGGATCGACCGTGCCACCACTGCGGTTCTCGCGTATTCGCGTGAAGAGCTGATACGCCCCCACCCCGATCAACATTGCCAGACCAAACGTGAACGCCTCTTCCGACCTCGCTCCGACCGAAGTGAACGCGGGACCGGGGCAGTAGCCTCCGAGACCCCAGCCGACACCGAAAATCGCAGAACCCAGAATGAGTCGACCGTCGATGTCCTCGCGTGTCGGCAGGGAAAACGCAGGCGCCCAAATGGGCCGCTGCCAGGTTCGAATCGCCCATCGATACACCGGCGTGTACACGAGGATGGCGCCCACCATCACGAATGCGAGGCTGGGGTCCCATGACCCGAAGAAGTCAAAAAAGCCTACGATCTTGGCAGGCTGGGTCATCCCGGCAATAGCGAGGCCAACGCCAAACAACGCACCACCGAGGAACGCGCCGATCTTGACCTTCATATCGAGCCTCCCAGCACTTCGTTGACGACGAAGACGGTGAGCGCCGCGGTGATCATGAAGGATATGGTGGCCACTGTAGATCGCTTGGACAGGCGTCCGATTCCACAAACACCGTGACCGCTGGTGCAACCGCTTCCGAGCTGTGTGCCGATGCCCACGGTGAGGCCGGCGACGATCAGCGCCGGGGTGGAACGGCTGATCTCGACAACGTAGTCCTGCGGATAGAAAAGGCTCCAACCGGCGCCTGCGGCAAACAGACCAACGAGGAACATGACGCGCCAGGAGATGTCGCCTGCGTCCCGTCGGAAAACACCGCCCGCGATGCCGCTGATCCCGGCGATGCGGCCGTGGAAGAGCAGCAAACCCGCAGCCGCGGTTCCGATCATCAAGCCTCCGATCGTGGAGGCGATGGGTGTAAAAGATTCCATGGTGCTCATTCAAAGCAGCACCGGTGCCAAACCGCCAGCGCTTTGTGTAGCGTGGGTTTGCAGCCGGGCTCGAGTCCTGTTAATTCAGCGACTTAGCGCCGGCTCGCTCTGCGCGCCGGAACCGCATCAGGAGGCGACCCATGCTACTTCGGCAACTCTTCGATCGAGAAACCTGGACCTACACCTACCTCATTGCCGACGAGGAGTCGGGCGAGGCCGTCTTGATCGACCCGGTCATCGATCAGTTGGAGCGCGATATCAAGCTCCTCGAGGAGCTGGGCTTGAAGCTCGTGTACACCGTGGACACGCACGCACACGCCGATCACATCACCGGTTCCGGGCTTCTTCGCAAGCGCTTGGGCAGCAAGGCGGTCATCGGCGCCCATGCAGGCGCGGAGGGTGCGGACCTGCTGGTCGACGATGGAAGCCGGCTGAAGTTCGGCTCGGTCGAGCTCGAGGTGCGGTCGACGCCCGGACACACCGACGGCTGCGTCACCTTCGTGACCGCGGATCACAAACACGCGTTCACCGGAGATGCCCTTTTCATTCGTGGCACCGGTCGAACGGACTTCCAGCAGGGCAGCGCAGCGCGGCTCTACCGTTCGATTCACGACAAGATCTTCACGCTCCCCGACGACACGATCATTTGGCCTGGGCATGACTACCGGGGGATGACCTTCACAACGGTGGGGGAGGAGAAACGATTGAATCCGCGGGTGGGCGACGGAAGGACCGAAACCGAGTTTGCCGAGATCATGGACAATCTCAACTTGCCGACGCCGAAGAAGCTCGACATCGCGGTCCCCGCAAATCTGCTCTGCGGCATCGTTCCCCCGAGCTCGATGTCGGGCGATCCGCTTCCCGAGCGAGGCTGGGCTGCGATCGAGCGGAGTCACCAAGGCATCCCCGAGGTCTCGATCGCCTGGGTCGCGAAAAACAAGGGCGCGGTCCGAATGGTCGACGTTCGGGAAATCGACGAGGCAGAGTCAGACGGGAAAATTGAAGGCGTCGACGTCGTTCCGATGGGCACCGTCGACGAAGCCTCGAAGGCTTGGGACAAAGAGATCCCGGTGATCACCGTCTGCCGTTCCGGTCGGCGTTCGGGGCGGGTCGCACTCGAGCTCGAGAAGCTTGGATTCAAGCGCATCGCCTCCATGCGGGGCGGCATGGTCGCCTGGCAAAGCCAGTAGCGCGGCTATTTTCGCTGGGCGGACGCGGGTACTGCGAGCCAAGCTTCAACGTCTTCGGAGCGAACGGGGTCTTCCCCGCGTAGGTAACGCGCGAGGTGCGGAAAGCTGTCGGTGCCCCAGAAGAGCTCGTCGTCGACGATCATCGTCGGCACGCCAAAGACACCGAGCTCGATGGCTGCTCGACTGGCATCGAGGAGACGTTTCTTGATGTTGGAATCCTGAATGCGTTCGAGCGCATCGGGCACGCCCGTGTCGGCGCAGACTTCGGCAACGACTTCGGCGGAACCCACGTCGCGGCTCTCGGCCCAGGTTGCATGGAACAAGTTCGCCACCAGGCGCTCGCGGGTCTGGTCATCCATGTCCAGCAACGTAGCGCGAAGCGATGGAAGCGGATTGAACGGATGCGAAAACACCGGCGCAAAGGGCACGCCTAGCTGCGTTGCGGCCCGATGGCAATCCTTGAACATGTAGATCCGCTTAGGCTCGATCTCCGCGGGCCCTTTGTGGCCAAACTGATTGAGCAACCCGGCGAAGAGCGTGGGCTTGGGCTCCACGACGAGCGCGTGCTCATTTGCAAAGTCGCCGAGCTGCTGCCAGGCCAGGTAGCTGTAGGGCGAGATGTAGTCGAAATGAAAACGAAGGACGCGCTTGGGCATTCGTCTCGTCGAATAGCGATGATGCCCATGGAGCACAAGGTAAAAGGGGTGCTAGCCTCCGCGCATGTTCGAAGCGGTCACGGTCGTCGTCCTCGTCGTCGCCTGCTTCGTCACAGCCACCATCTCCGGAATTTTGGGCATGGCAGGGGGAGTCACGCTCCTCGGCGTGATGACCGCCCTACTCCCCGCACCCGTGGTCGTGCCCTTGCACGGCATCGTGCAGCTGGCGTCCAATTGGACGCGCACCTGGGCCTTTCGCCGACACGTTCGATGGCCGATCTTTTTCGCATTCATGGTGCCCGCCGTCGCGGGCGTGGCCATCGCGGCGAGCATCTGGGCCGATCTGAAGCTCACCTGGTTCCGGGCGTGGATCGGCGCGTTCATCTTGTTCTTCTTGCTGTGGCGCCGGTACAAGCCGAAGCTTCGGAATCCCCCGATCTGGTCGTACGCCTTCGTGGGTCTCGCGGCTGGGCTGCTCGCGATCTTCGTCGGTGCGACGGGCCCGTTTTTAGCCCCGTTCTTCCTCCGCGACGACTTCGACAACGAGCAAGTCATCGCGACCAAAGCGGTTTGCCAGACCTGGCTCCACCTGCTGAAAATCCCGGCCTTCCTGGCCTTGAGCTTCGACTACCGGCCCTACGCGCCAGTGCTCGTCGGCTTGGTGCTTACGGTGATCGGCGGCACTTACTTCGGTAAGCACTTATTAAGTCGAATCTCGAAGGAACGCTTCGTATTCTGGTTCCAGCTGGTTCTCGCGATCCTCGCTGTCTACCTGATCCTCTCGACGCTTCGCTGACGCTCAGGTTCCGACGATCGTAACCGCCACGGTCCGCTTTCGGCGCGGGCCGTCGAGCTCGCAAAAAAAGACGTTCTGCCAAGTCGACAGATCGAGCTTGCCGCCTCGAATCGGAATCGACTCGCTCGGACCGATGATGCCGGCCTGAATGTGCGAGGCCCCGTTTCCATCGATCCGGTCGTGGAGCCAGACCCCCTTTGGAACGAGCTTATCGAGGCAGCTCACGACGTCTTTCCTAATGTTCGGGTCGTCGTTCTCTTGAATCATCAGCGCAGCGGTCGCGCCGTGAGCGTAGAGCGCACAGAGCCCCTCCTGAATGCCAGAAGTACGAACGAGGCGTTGGGCTTCGAGAGTGAAGTCGACGAGCTCGCGCTCGCTCGTCGTGGATAGCGTGATCGTCTCGGTGAAGAGCTTCATTGCACACCCTTAGCTTCGTAAGAAGTCGGTGGCCACCGAGACGAAACGCCCGGGAAGGGACTGGACGTCGGGCAAGAGTATCCAGCCGTGCGGGCCGAACATCTGTGTGAGATACGCTTCACCCTTGTCGCGCACGGCGAGCGCGAGACAATGAACCCCCTGCTCCCCGGCCTCTCGAAGGGCCTGGCGTACGTCTTCAATGCCGTAGTGGCCCTCGTAGTGATCGTAATCCGTGGGTTTGGCGTCTGTCAGGAGCAAGATGAGGCGGCGGCGAGCACCGCTCCGGTCCAGCACCTCGAGGGCATGCCGAACGGCTGGACCGATGCGCGTGTAACCCGCGGGCGCGATCGCATGGAGCCGTTGCAGCCCTAGACGGCTGGAGTCCTCGAACCCCTTGGCAAGCAAGAACCGGCAATCGCGCCTCGTGTTGCTGTAGAACGCGCCGATCGAAAGCTTGGCGGACGTCGGCTCGAACGACTCGACGAGCACCTGAGTAGAATCGCGGACGACATCGAAGATCCGTCTCCCCGACACCCAGGAATCGCTCGAGAGGCTCGCGTCAACCAAGATCAGCATGGCGAGCTCGGAGTCATGAACCTTCCTACGCACGTAGATCCGCGGGTCAGGGTGCCGGCCCGCCATCAGGGTCGCCTGCCGGTCGACGAGCGCGTCGATGTCGATTTCGGCTCCATCCAGCTGACGGTTGCGCCAGCGGCGCTCGAGCTCGAGACGCTTGAGCTCCGCTTGAAGGCGCAGCACGTCTCCGTGAAGTCGGCGGCTCGCGGCGGCAACGGTAGATGCAGGACCGCTTGGCGGCGAGATTTGCTCGTTGACCGTGCACCAGGCGTCGCGGTACTCGCGACGCTTGAAATTCCATTCGGGATAGCGATGGGCGCGAGTCGAAGCCGACTCCTCCTCGAGGTCGGCCGTATGCAGACCGGCCTGCAGATCGGCGCGGTAGACCGATTGCGCGGTTTCAGCAGTCCGCGTCAGCTTGCTGAGCTCCAGCTCCTCGAGCGCTTCCTCTTGTTCGCCGAGCTGGTCGGAGCCATCGAGCTGCTTTCGGCCGCTCTGATACTCGGTCGCCGTGTGGACCTTCTCGAACGAGTGGACGAGCGGATTGTCCTTGTCCTTCTGTGATTCGAGGTCGACGTACTCCACGTCGGTCGGTCGGCGGCGCATCTTGCGTTCTGTACCACTCGGCAGATTGGCGTGTGGATCGTCCGGAGGCTCGAGAGACGCGCCCCAGGGCATGCCGGGCGGCATGAGCAGACCCCAAGGTGACCTATAGTCAGCCGAGACCCTTCGCTTGGAGAGCTTCTCGAATGCCTGTTCGAAGTCCATCGAAGCGTCCGCGAGACTCTTTGGGCTGTGGCTTGCCGTCGCCGCATCGACGAGCTCTTGGGCCGAGGCGTCGACGAGAAGCCGCGAGTCGGGTCGCAAGATCGCGCGGCACGCATTCGAGAAGCAGCGGAGGTCAGCGCTTTGCTCATCAAATTGGAATTGCTCGCTCGAAATCGCCGTACAGCGATCGACGAGAGACGCGGCGCCGGGATAGCGTGCCAGGATCCTTCGTTCGATACTCGGTGCGGCGATCAACATCGCCAAGGCCCGCCGGCGATTCGACCAGTCGTGGCCGGCGACAAATCCGAGCTCCGACGAGGTCGCCCCAAAGACAACCCGGTAGAGGTAGAACGACGCCTGTTCCTCCGGGTCAACAAGCCAGGCAACGCTCTGAGGCAGAATCAGTCGTCCGGGCCCGGCACCGCCCATTCCTTTCCCGGCGACGACTTCCCACTTCGTCCCGGTGAGCAGATTGCTCAGGGTCTCGAAGCGGGCGGTCAGGGATTCCAACGGGGACACGTCGGCGTCGGTGCTCGATCTGCTGCCCGTCACTCGCCGAAACGAGCGATAGAGCCAAGCAAACGCGCGCTGATCCCAGTCCATCAGAACATCAGGTTGGCTAGGTCCTGCAAGGCTTCCAATTGTGCCTGGTCGTCCGTGATCGGCTGCACGACCGCTGCGTTGCAGGCGACCCTTGGAGCGACCCCGCTGGAGATGAGCTTACCGGCGGTCACCAGCAGTCGCGTGGACACGGTCTCTGCGAGCTGGAGCTCATCCATGGCACGCACCTTGTTCGCGAATTCGACGAGTCGCTTCGCCGGGCCGTTTTCGAGCTTGGCTTCGTGCGCCACGATCTCGGTTTCGACCTTGGCTTCCGGATACGAGAACCGTTGCACGACGAAGCGCTGACGGGTGGACGGCCGGAGCTCTTTGAAGCCGCGCGCGTAGCCGGGATTGAAGCTTGCGACGACCATGAAGCCCTCCGGCGCGAACAGAGTTTCGTCCTGCCGATCGATGTAGAGCTCGCGCCGGTGATCGGTGAGCGAGTGGAGGACCACGATCACGTCCTCTCGCGCCTCGATGATCTCGTCGAGGTAGAGAACGGCGCCCGCGCGCACCGCTCGGGTGACGGGACCATCCTGCCAAACCGTCTCGGCGCCCTTGATCAAGAAGCGTCCAACCAAATCGATCGATGATGTCTCGTCGTGGCAGGCCACCGTGATCAGCGGCAAGCCGAGCTGAGCGGCCATCGCTTCGACAAACCGCGTCTTGCCACAGCCGGTGGGCCCGGCGAGCAAGAGCGGTAGCCTTTGGCGATGGGCGTGCTCGAAGAGCTCGACCTCTCGGCCGACGGGACGATACCAGGGCGGGGTCGCCCTCATTCCGCTGGGACCGCTGCCCTCAGGCCCGTCGGTATGGGCTCTTCGACGTCACCTACAGGCCAACCGTAGCGAATGAAATTGTAAATGAATGCGAGGATGCCCGACGTAAAGAGCGTCGCCGCCAGGATCAGCCCGATGAAATGGACCTGCAGCTCCCGCTGGACGTCGAGGAACTCCATGCCCGCGCGGCGTTCGAGGTAGACCTGGGCTACGCCGGCAATGCCGAACGCAACCGTCATGGCGCTCATGCCGATGTTGGTCGACCAGAACGCATAGATCGCGCTTGGCGTATCGAAGAGCCGGCGACCCGTGAGCTGCGGCAAAGCATAGGTCATGATGGCCAATATCAGCATCGCGTAGGCGCCCCAGAAGGCCATGTGACCGTGCATCGCCGTCACCAGCGTGCCGTGCGTGTACAGATTTACCTGCGGCAGCGTGTGCGCGATGCCGAGGAAGCCCGCTCCGACGAAGGACATGACACAGGTACCCACCGTCCAGAACAAAGCGATTCGATTTGGATGGTTTCGACCGCCCTTCCTCGCGAGTGCGAGGCCGTAGATCGCCATCCCCAAGAACGCGAGCGGCTCGAGGGCGCTGAAGATGCCGCCGATCCAGAGCCAGTAATTCGGCGTTCCGATGAAGTAGTAGTGGTGGCCCGTGCCGAGAATGCCGGACAAGAACGTGAATCCGACGATGACGTAGAGCCACTTCTCGACGATCTCGCGGTCGACGCCGGTGAGGCGGATCAACAGGTACGCGAGAATGCCGCCCATGATGAGCTCCCAGACGCCTTCGACCCAGAGGTGGACGACCCACCAGCGCCAGAACGCATCATGCGTCTGGTGGTCGGTCGGAATCATGCCCGGAAGGTAGAGGACGGCGGCCATCAGGAGACCGAAGAAAAGCACGATCGAAGTCGTGGTCATCTTGGGGGCTTTCCAGACGGTCATGCCGATGTTGGCGACGAAGAGAAGAACGTCGACGACGACGAGGTAGTCGAGGGGACGCGGGATTTCGAGGAACTTACGCCCCTCCCACCAGTTGAAGTGGAAACCGACGATCGCGGCGACACCGACGATGACAAACGCGATCAACTGTACATAGGCGAGCTTCGGCCAGTAAATCGGCCGTTCGCATTCATCCGGAATGATGTAGTACGCGGCCCCCATGAAGCCCGCCAGGAGCCACATGACCAAGAGGTTGTTGTGGGACGCGCGCGCGACGTTGAATGGAATCCAGGGGTGCAGCACGTCGTAGCCGGCGTGCGCAAACGCCATGATGAAGCCGTAGACCAGCTGCAGGCTCAGCAGGAGCATGCAGGTCGCGAAAAACCAGTACGCGACTTTTTGCGATTCGTACTTCATAGCCCGCCCTCGCGTTGCTTGGAGAGAAAGATCACGACTTCATTGAGTTGCTCTTGGGTGAGGCCGAGCTTCGGCATCGTGGTGCCGGGCTTCACGGCCTGGGGGTCGGTGACCCATCTCATCAAGTACCCTCGATCGTAGCGGTCGCCCACGAAATCGAGTGCCGGTCCGATGGCGCCGCCAACGCCGCCTAGGGCGTGACACGCGGTGCAAACCTGGGAGAAGATTTCCGGCCGCTCGCCGCCCGGGATCGGGATCGGTGCGGCGGCCGCCAAGCCGATCGTGGGTTCCGGAGGAAAGCCGTTGAGGTCCATCCGGCCGATCCACTCGAAGAAGGCGTTCATGTCGTCGATCTGGGCTTCGCTGAAGTCGTACTTCACCATCCGACGCTGCCCTGGGTAGACCGCTTCGGGGTCGCGCAACATCTGAGCGATGAAGGCTGGCCCGCGTCGGTCGTACACACGCGTGAGCTCGGGCGCGTAGTACGCCCCTTCGCCAAGCAGCGTGTGACAGCCCATGCAGTTGTTGTCCTCCCAGATCTGCTTTCCGCGTGCCACCGACTCGGTCAGCTCATCCGAGTTGGTCTGAGCTGGAATGCGCTGGAACGTATCGACCGTGAGCCAAATGAACACCGCACTGAAAAGCAACGTTCCAGACAAAAAGAACGCGCGCGCAGCAGACTTCGACAGCATGGTCACCTCCTCTCCTCAAAAGATTGGCCAATGCCTCTTTCGAGACCCCGGTCTCCGGACGATTGGGCGGGATGCTAGTGGGAGCGCCCGTAACTGCAAGGCCGATTGGCAGTTTGCCGTGAATCGCGCAAATTTTGCGCGTCCTACGGTGGTCGACCACAGGACACCGCCTGAGCAGGAACGGGCGGCCTCAGGAACGACTTGGTTTGAAGAGATCGGCGCTTTCTTGGACCAGAGCGCTCAGCACTGCACCCAGGCCGCCGAAACGCAAGGTCGGGCTCTTGCCCTGAGCCATCAGGCCCATCTGTGCAACGCTCATCATCGCCTGGGACGTGCCGCCCAGTCGGCCGAGCCCAGGCACGACCGGAGGATCCGCAGCGCGTTCGGTGCGCCCGTCGAGCAGGTCTCGCGCAACGCTCGGATCGTTCGTGAACGGCCGCGCCATGCCCACGACGTCCAGGGCGCCCGTTGCAAGCGCATGTTCCATGATCGATCGCGCGCGGAAGCCGCCCGTAACCATCATCGGAATGTCGACTTCGGTGCGCGCCTTTTTCGCATACTCGAGGAAGAACGCTTCGCGCTCGCTCTCAACCTTCTCGAGCATGACGCGGGACTCGTAGCTGCCACCGGAAATCTCCACGAGATCGATTCTGTCTTCTTGGAGCATTCCAAGTACGCGCATCGACTCTTCTTCGGTGAAGCCACCGCGCTGAAAGTCCGCCGAGTTGAGCTTGATCCCGATTGGGAAGTCACCGCCGACCGCCGTGCGGATTTCACCAAGCACTGCGCGCGCGAAGCGGGCACGGTTTTCGAGCGAACCGCCCCAGCGATCCGAACGCTGGTTGGTCAGCGGCGACAGAAACTGACTGACCAAATAGCCGTGTGCGCCGTGAACTTGCACCCCAGTAAAGCCCGCGGTCTTTGCGAACGAAGCCGCGCTGGCAAAGCCCCGAATTGCCTGTCCAATCTCCGCGTCATCCATGGCGTGTGGCTTGCCGAACGCCCTGGCTCGACGAAATAAATTGACCGGCTCGACCGCGGAAGGTGCGCCAGGGTTGGGGTTGAGGTGCCGAGGCGTCTGACGGCCCGGATGGTTGAGTTGCATCCAAAGGTGGTTGCCATGACTCGTGCCAGCCTCCGCCCACTCGCGGAATCGCTCAATTTTCGAGTCCGCTGCGACCGCAACGTTGCGAACCGCTTCGAGGTGCGCCCTGTCGATCATCACGTTGCCCGTGATCAGCAAGCCCGCACCGCCGGCGGACCAGCGCTCATAGAGTCGGACGAGGCCACGAGTTGGCGACTGCTTCGGCGACGCCAAGTGCTCGCTCATCGCAGCCTTTGCGATGCGGTTTGGAAGCACGGCCCCGCACGGCAGCGTCAGCGGGTCATTCAGCGTGGAAGAGGTCATCGGCAGCCGGGTTGATCGCCGCTGGGACTCGACCCCTGCAGCGGAATGACGTAAATGACAGAG
>CBESWY010000035.1:0-16953 GCA_965533395.1 uncultured Myxococcales bacterium | reverse complement strand
ATCCATCTCGCATGCGCGACTCTTTGGCTCGAAAACTAGGGACACCCCCTAGTCGACCGGCCTAGGGCTCCGCAACGGGCTCGCACTGCGGGTAGCCGGCGAGCACAGTCTGGCATTGAACCCGATCGCATTCGTCCACCACGGAATTGCATGTCTGGAAGAAGACTGGATTATTGATGAGAATCGCCCGGCAGCAGTCCAGAAGCTCGAGGCAGGTTTCCTTCGCCGCGTCGTCGCATTCCCTTGAAATCGACGCCGCCCAGCCCACTCGACAATTTGACTCGCCTAGGTCCCGTCGCGCGATCCCCGAGGCCGACTCCCTGACGATCTGGCCGGAGAACGCATACACCGCATCGCTGCCCCCCACTCGGATCTCGGAAGCCCCGAATGAGTTGCGGTCCTGATCGATGGTGACGGGATCCGTGTAGCGAAGCGTCAAGCTGCACGGCTGACCGTCTTGATCGACCCCGACGAGCTCGACGCCGAGATCGAAGGAGTACGCAGACTCTCCCGAAAGGCTGCAGTTGGGGCTGGCTTCGAGCGTCAACCCGTCGCCGGCGATGTTGAAACAGACATCGACCCCACGGCTCTGGCCCTCCCAGAGTTGCGGTGGGTTGCCGCCCATTCCGCCTTCGCCACCCATGCCGCCTGCTCCGGCGGAGCCGGCCGCGCCTCCGCTCGGGCCAGTCTCGTCGCCGCATCCCGCTGCGGAGAAGCAAACGAGCAGCGCAAGGCAGCCGGCCGAAGCCAGCCACCGGGTATGGATGGGACTCATGGCAGTCGCTGGCCTACCACATCGGGGATTCGACGTGTGACTTGGAGCGGACGAGGAGGTCGATGATGGCACGGTCGTAGAGGTTCCGACCGAGAAGCTCGGGCGCGACACGACTTTGGTAAAGGTCGAGTCCTTCTTGAATTTCGTCAGCCATCACGTCGAAAAGAGTATCGTTTCGAACTCCCTCGGCAATCTTGTCTTCGTTGTAGAGAGCAAGGTCGCTCGAGATCGCCCTTGCCAAACGACGTGCGGCTTCTTGAGTTTCGATCAGCGCCATCGGTCCTCCGTTCACGAAGAGTGACGCAGCATGCCCCGGTCTGTCAAAGAGCGGCCGAGTCGATTTCGACGGCGCCCGCACGAAGGATCACCATCGGGGTCCGGGTCGAGTCGATCAAAGTCGACGGCGCGCCTCCCGGAGAGATGCCCGGCACGACGCCCCCGAGCCCCTCGGCGAGCTCCCAGGGCAGCTCCGCCACGCTGCGCAGAGGTGGCTCCCCGGTCCTGTTGGCGCTCGTCGCGGTCAGGGGGTGGCCGAACGCCCGAACCAGGTCTGCGGCTGCACTGGGGCCCGGCACTCGGACTCCGACCTTGCCGTCGCGGCTAAGCCGAGGGTTCAAACCGGGCTTCGCCGTTAGCAGTATCGTCAACGGGCCGGGCCAATGATTCGCGATCAGGGCCAGCGCTGCTGCACGAGGGGGCTCTGCGACCGCGGCCACCGAGCGAGCATCCGGCAGAAGCAAGGCGATCGGCATGTCCGAGGGCCGCCCCTTGAGCGCGGCGACCCGTTCGACCGCCTTTTCGTTTCTCGCGTCAGCCAGCAGCCCGACCCAAGTTTCGGTCGGACAGGCTACGACGCCGCCCTCCACGAGAACCCGAACGAGCCCGGCAAGATTGTCCATCAGCCGCTGCGAGCCCGCCAGCCGATGTCTCGCCGAAATTGCTTGCCGTCGAAATCGATTTTCTCGACCGCTTCGTAGGCGCGTTCGGCTGCTTCGTCGATCGTTTCACCAATCGCGGTGACCGAGAGCACGCGTCCGCCCGCCGTGACCACGGTGTCGCCGTCAAGCGCGGTGCCTGCGTGGAACACCGTTACCTGCGGGAGCGCCGATGCAGCGTCGAGGCCTTGGATGGACTTCCCTTTTTCGTAGCTGCCGGGATAGCCTCCTGCGGCGAGCACCACGCTGAGCGAAGCCGGCGCCTCCCACTCGGGCGCCAGCCCTCCAAAATCACCCTGGGCGGAGCCTTGAATGAGCGGCAGGATCGAGCCCTTCCAACGTGTCATCAGAGTCTGACACTCGGGGTCGCCGAACCGCGTGTTGTATTCCAGAACGAGCGGCTCGCCGTCGACGATCATCAGCCCCACGAAGAGCGCGCCGCGAAACGGTCGCCCTTCGGCGGCCATGCCACGAAGCGTCGGCTCGACCACACGATCGAGGATCTTTCGCTCGATTTCAGGGGTGACGACCGGCGGCGGCGAGTACGCACCCATGCCACCGGTGTTCGGGCCTTTGTCGCCGTCGAAGGCACGCTTGTGATCTTGAGCAGGGGCCAAGGGAATGAATCGCTTGCCGTCGGAAACGACGTGATAGCTCACCTCTTCCCCGACCAGGCACTCCTCGATCAAGACGCGATCGCCCGCACCGCCAAAAGCGCGCTCTCGCATGATGCGATCGACGCCGGCGATCGCTTCCGCGGCGTTGCTCGCCACGATGACCCCCTTGCCCGCGGCGAGGCCGTCGGCTTTCACGACGAGCGGCCGGTTGGCTTCTTCGATGTAGCGCGTGGCGGCATCCGGATCATCGAAGACGGCGAAGCCCGCGGTGGGGATCGCGTGGCGTGCCATGAACTCTTTGGAGAAGATCTTGGAACCCTCGAGCTGGGCGGCCTCGCGACTCGGGCCAAAGGCCTCGATGCCGTGGTCGCGAAGCGCGTCGACGACTCCGGCGACCAGAGGCGCTTCCGGGCCGACGACCACCAGATCCGCAGACTCCTTCTTGGCAAGCGCGACGACCTGGTCGGCGTCGCTTGGATCGACGGGAACCGTTCGACCGACCGCGGCGATGCCCGCGTTTCCCGGCGCCCCGATGACTTCCACTCCGCTGTCCTTCGACAAACGCCATGCAAGCGCGTGTTCGCGCGCGCCTCCTCCAACGATGAGAACCCGCATCGTCAGTGCCGAAAGTGACGCACGCCGGTGAAGACCATCGCCATGTCGGCGGCATCCGCAGCGGCGATGACTTTGTCGTCGCCCTTGGAACCGCCGGGATGAACGACCGCGGTAATGCCGACCTTCGCGGCGGCTTCGACGCCATCGGGGAATGGGAAGAAGGCGTCGGAAGCCATCACCGCGCCCTTCGAAAGCTCGCCGGCTTTCTGTGCGGCGATGCCAACGGCGGTGACGCGCGCCATCTGCCCGGCGCCGACGCCCACCGTTCGGTCAGGCTTGGCAAAAATGATCGCGTTGGACTTCACGTGTTTGCAAACACGCCACGCGAAATCGAGTGCGCGCATTTCGTCGTCGGTCGGATGACGCTTGGTCACGACCTTGCCGGCACGCACCTCGGTCGGCCCGGTGGCGTCGCGATCCTGGACGACCAATCCACCACCAACGCGTTTGAACTGGAGCGCAGCATAGTCGGCAGGAAGCCACTCGCGGGTCGCCAAGATACGGAGGTTCTTCTTCTTTTGAAGCCGCTCGAGCGCTGCCGGTGCGAAGCTCGGCGCGATGATGCATTCGATGAAAGTCTCGGCGACGGCGTTCGCGGTCGCCTCGTCGACCTCACGATTCAGGGCGACGATCCCGCCGAAAGCGCTCTGTGCATCGGCTTCCCGGGCGATGCGGTACGCCTCTTCGAGGGTTGCCGCGGTGGCCACGCCGCAGGGGTTGGTGTGCTTGACGACGACCGCGGCCGGCCCGTCGAACTCGCGCACCGCTTCGATGGTTGCATCCACGTCGACCAGGTTGTTGAAGGAGAGCTCTTTGCCCCCTGCGCCAAGCGACTGCGCCAAGGCGAGGCTACCGTTGTGCGCGTTGCGCTCGATGTAGAAGGCGCCCTGCTGGTGCGGGTTCTCGCCGTATCGAACGTCATAGGCCTTGGTGAAGCTCAAGGTGAGTGCCCCCGGGAACTTGGAGTCGGTCCCTTGCGAGGTCAGATAGGCGGAAATCGCGCCGTCATAGGCGGCGGTCTGAGTAAATGCTTTGGCAGCCAGGCGTGCCCGGAGCCCTGCGTTTGGACCGTCGCCAGACTTCACGGCCGCAAGCACCTCCGCGTAGTCCGCGGGCTCGGTCACGACCGTGACGCGTGCCTGGTTCTTGGCGGCGCTCCTCACCATCGAGGGGCCGCCTATGTCGATATTCTCGATCGTCTCGTCGTGAGACGCGCCTCGAGCGACCGTCTGCTCGAAGGGATAGAGGTTCACGCAGACGAGATCGATCGGCTTGCCACCAATCCCGCCGAGCGCATCGCGGTCCTCGCGGCTATCGCGCATCAAAATCCCGCCGTGCACCCGCGGGTGCAGTGTCTTGACACGACCGTCCATGATCTCGGGAGACTCGGTGTACTCCGAGACGTCGATGACCGGGACCCCCCCGTCGCGAAGCGCGCGGGCGGTGCCGCCGGTCGAAAGGATCTCGACGCCAGCTTCGGCAAGCCCTTTGGCAAACTCGACGACGCCTGTTTTGTCGGAGACCGAAATCAGTGCGCGTTGGATCTGTGTCATGCCCCTACCCTCTGCCGTAAAGTCGCCGGAATCACGTCGTCCACGCGCCGTTCCTGGCCCGCCGGTCGACCGCTGAAGGTCGGCCCATACCGCGCGGGCAGAATGTCGTCAATGGAATCCGGGAGAGACGCGGCTCAGGCGTCCGGGACGCCGACCTCGTCCCCCTCGTGAATCTGTGCGAGCGTCGCTTCGACCCAGGGGCCAAACTCCCCGACGCGAATCATTTCGCGCGCTTTGCCCATCAGCGCGCCGTAGAAATGCAAGTTGTGGAGCGACAGCAAGCGCGGCCCGAGCATTTCGTCAGCCTTGAAAAGGTGCCGCAGATAGGCCCGCGAATAAGTCGTGCAGACGGAGCAATCGCAGCGGGCGTCGAGCGCACTTTGGTCGTCGCGGTGCCTGGCCTGTTTGAGATTCACCCGGCCTCCCCAGGTCAGGGCCTGCCCGTTGCGCGCGTTGCGGGTAGGAAGGACGCAATCGAATAGATCGACCCCGCTCGAGACCGCTCTGAGTAGATCGGTCGGCGTGCCAACGCCCATGAGGTAGCGGGGTCGGTCCTTGGGCATCTGCGGGGCGATCCGATCGAGAAGCTCGTACATGCGCGCCGTTGGCTCTCCGACGGAGAAGCCGCCGAGCGCCACGCCGTCGAAGTCGAGGGCAGCGATCGTCTCGAGATGAGACAGCCTCAGGTCGAGCTCGGTCCCCCCTTGCACGATGCCGAAGCGGGCTTGGCCTTGAGCAGGTTCGGTTTGCAGGCAGCGCTCCGCCCAAGCGGTCGTCCGCGCCATCGCACGTTCGATTTCGGCTCGCGGTGCGTCTCCTGGGGGACACTCGTCGAGCACCATGGCGATGTCCGAACCCAGAAGGGCCTGCACGCGCATCGCTTCTTCGGGCGTCAATCGATGTGAGCTGCCGTCGAGGTGGGAACGGAAGGTGATGCCGTCGTCGTCGATGGTTCGATGCTGGGCGAGCGAAAACACCTGATACCCACCGCTGTCGGTCAGCAGGGCGTGCGGCCAGTTCATGAAGCCAACCACGCCGCCGTGTGACGCGATCGATTTGGCCCCCGGGCGGAGCCAGAGGTGATAGGTGTTCGCGAGGATGATGCGAGCGCCCGTCGAGGCGACCTCGTCCGGAGTCAGCGCTTTGACGCTGGCCTGAGTTCCCACCGGCATGAAGGCAGGGGTTTCGATGATCGCGCGGGGCGTCTCGAGCCGACCGGTACGCGCGTCGCCATCAACCGCATCGACTCGAAACGAAAATCCGGCGGAAGGAAGACTCATCGCGTCGCCCTTCGAATCAACATTGCATCGCCGTAGCTGTAGAATCGATATCGCCGCTCGGTGGCTTCCCGATACGCGCGCCGCGTGAGGTCCACACCCGCAAAGGCCATCACCAAGGCGAGAAGCGTCGATCGGGGAAGGTGGAAGTTCGTCAGCATGTGGTCGACGACTTCAAACCGATGCGGCGGGCGAATGAAGAGACGTGTCGTTCCGACCCCCGCGAGCGGGTTTCCCTGCGCATCGACCGAGGACTCGAGCGTGCGGACGACGGTCGTTCCCACCGCGACGACGGGTCGACCTTCGGCGCGCGCCCGAGCGATGGCAGTCACGGTGGCTTCCGGAACCTCGTAGGCTTCTTCGTGCATTTCGTGGTCGTCGAGGCTGTCCGCCTGCACCGGGCGGAATGTGCCGGGACCAACGTGCAGCGTCACGTAGGCGGTCCGGTGCCCCGCCTCTTCGAGCTTGCTCAGGCTGGCTTCGCTGAAGTGAAGACCGGCCGTAGGAGCTGCGACCGCGCCCGGCGTCTTCGCGAACACCGTCTGATAGCGTGTGCGGTCCGCATCGGAGGCCGCACGGCGAATGTAGGGCGGCAAGGGAATCTCGCCGGCCTCTTCGATCAGCGCGTCGACCTCGCTATCGGCCCGGAGATCGACTTCCAGTTCCCCGTTCTCCTGCACACGAACGACCCGCGCTTCGAGCCTGCCGTCGCAGAGCTCGAGCTCCATCCCTTCGCGCAGACCCTTGGACGACCGCCCCATCGCCAGCCAACGGTCGGTTCGTTCGTCGCACTTCCGGAGCAACAGGAGCTCGACTTTGCCTCCTGTGGCCTTGCTGCCGAGGAGCCGCGCCGGAAAGACCCGCGTGTCATTGAAAATGAACAGGCTCGGCGGGAGCAAGCCGGGCAGCTCCGCGAAAAGGCGGTCCTCGACTTCATGGGCGCGTACGTCCAGTAGGAGCAATCGTGACGCGTCTCGCTTTGCCAGCGGCTCTTGCGCGATCAGCTCGCTCGGGAGCTGGTAGTCGAGGTCCGAGATCCGCATTTAGTTCCCAGGGGCCGTGATGAACCGCACGCCGTACGTCTCGTTTGGCTGCGCGACTCGGCCGCCCTCTTCGCGTGGGTCGGCGGAAACCTCGACGCAGAGCTTGCCGGCTTCCGCATTGCGCCACGTTTTGCTGGTTTCGCCGCGCCCCACGCCCTTGTCATCGAACTTCCCGCTGCGGTCGGTTCGCCGATCGACCACGCGAAGAACCAGATCGACCTCGGGCAGCGCGCTCACCTGCGCGATGACGCCCTTGGCGTCGGTACTCAAGCAGAAGGTGTCCACGTCACCTGGCCAACCGATCCAGCCGCGCCGCTCCGCACCGAGCGCGAGGGGCTCGGCCAGCTCCAGCGAATCGTTGAGCTCGCGCTCGAAGTTCGGATCCTCATCGAGGAGCTTCCACTGAACGTAGTACGCATCGGACACGTTCTCGGTGGGGAGCTCACCTTCCACACGCTGCTCGCGTACGCGAATCAGGTACGCGCCCGGGTCGATCGGAACGTTGGGGAGCCGCTCACCCTCCCCGAGACCCTGAGAGTCGGCGACGATGAGAGGCTCGTCCTGGCCGGGCCTCAGGAGCTCGAGCCGGACGTCCATGTTGGGGACCGCGCTGACCTCCAGCTCGGCGGCGCGTCGTTCGTTCCCCAGGTGCTGAATCTCGAAGAGATCGACATCGCCCGACTCTTCGCTGAGACGCTGCCCGAGGTAGGCTTCCATTTCGGTGTTTTCTGGCAAGCGTGTGGCAGTGTCCGAACCGTGGTTGGGCTCTTTCTCGGAGGGGCCCCGCGTGGCGAGCTTCCAGGCGAGCGCACCGGCGCCAGCCAGGATAAGCACCCCTAGCGCCCACCAGAGCCTTCGCTTGGGTCGAAAGATCGAGTCGACCTTGTCGACACGACGCGAGCCGCTCCCGAACGGCGCTTGGCCTACTCCGCTCAAACGCCAATCTCCCGAGCCGACCGCCGTGAGGTAATCGACCAAGTCGGCGCGAAGCTCCTCTGCGGTCTGGTAGCGGAGCTCGGGGTCTTTTTCGAGACAACGCATGATGATCTCGTCGGCCTCCGCGGGCACGGAGAGAGGCGACCGTGCGGACGGACGCAAGGGTTGTTCCGACAGGTGCTTTGAAAGAACACCAACCGGATTGGGCGCTTCGAACGGTGGATGGCCAACGACGCACTCGTACATGATCGCGCCCATCGCATAGATGTCGCTGCGCCCGTCGAGCTCTTGCCCGTGAATCTGCTCGGGCGACATGTAGTACGGCGTCCCGACGATCGTGCCGCTGCTGGTCACCTGCGTCCCGACGTTGCCTTCGAAGAGCTTGGCCAGCCCAAAGTCCAGAACTTTGGCCGTCTCGCCATCGCGGCCCTCGGCGATGACGATGTTCTCCGGCTTGAGGTCACGGTGCACGATACCGGCGGCGTGCGCATCGGCGACGGACCCGGCCACCTGCGCGCAGAGGTAGGCCACGCGTCCGAATGGCATCGCCCCTTCTTTCTCGAGGACTTTGGACAGATCGTCGCCGTCCACGTACTCCATCACGAGGTAGAGCGAGCCAGCTTTCGTACGACCGAAGTCGAATACGTGAACGGTATTGGGATGGTTTAGGCGGGATGCCGACTCCGCTTCGCGATGAAAGCGAGCCACGTTCTCCGGTTGCTCCTGGAGCTCTCGATGCAGCAACTTGATGGCCATCACCTTGCCGATTTGCGTGTGCTCGACTCGGTACACGGTGCCCATCGCGCCACGCCCGATCGGCGCGACGACGCGGTAGCGCTCCGCGATGATGTCGCCGGGCCTGGGTAAAGAAGAGCCGAGAGTCGTTCCACACTTGCCGCAGAACTTCGATTCGGGCGGGTTGGTTTCACCGCAGGCGGTGCACAGCGCCGCGCTGTCTGGCGCGGTGCTAGCCATGCAACGTCAGATAGCGGTAACCAAGCCAGGCTGCGGCAAGGACGACGAGCACCGCGAGCCCGCGTAGCGCCTTCGCTCGTCTTTGAATCACGGGGAGCGGCTCGTTTGCGCTGTCGTAGCGGACCCGAGCCCGCACGCGACGACTCGGAAGGGCTGGCCCGGACGCGTCGCCCTGTCCTTCGTCCGGCGGAAGCTCGCGATTCGAATCGAGCTCCCCAGGTGTCACCTGATCGGCAGGTGGCGCAATCGGTTCGACTGGCCGCATGCCGATCATCGTCTTTTGAGGTGTGCGGCCACGCTTGCGCTCTTGGCGCGCAGATGAAATCGGAGTAGGCGGAGGCGAGGGAATCGGCGCCGGGGTCGGAACCCCTGCGGGCGGGGTCCCTGGCTGAATCCCTAGCACCGTATGCTTTCGAACCCGTTGCTGAGACGATGTTCGACTTGGCGCATCGTCCGCCGAAGGGTCCGGGCTCTCGTGCACGCGGACGCGTGACTGGTCGAGGCGATCCGGGGTTTGATCGCGGCGTGCGTATCCGCATTTGCCGCAGAACGCATCGTCCGACGGAACTTCAGCTCCACATTGGGGACAATCCATAACGCGCCCTTACCGTATCAGATTTCCTTCGCGCCCGCGCCTACCGGGAAATCCCCATGACGTCAGCCATGTCATAGAGGCCGGCCGGTCGGCTCACGACCCAGCGCGCCGCACGGACCGCCCCTCGCGCGAAGATCGAGCGGTCAGTCGCACGATGGCTGAGCTCGATGCGCTCGCCCTCCCCGACGAGGTAGAGGGTGTGCTCGCCGACGACGTCACCGCCGCGCAACGCCATCACACCGACCTCCTCGAGGGGCCGGGCGCCAACCTGACCGCTCCGTCCGTGGCTCACCACGCGTTCGGGGTCGAGTTGCTTCGCCGCGGAGACCACCTCGGCGAGTCGGACCGCCGTACCGCTAGGCGAGTCGACCTTGTGCCGATGATGAATCTCGACGATCTCGGCATCAAATGCGGGGCCCAACAGCTCGGTCGCGCGTGCTGCGAGGAAATACAAGGCGTTGATGCCTTGGCTGTAGTTTGGCGCAAAGACGATCGGCACGCGCTCGGCGGCCCTTTCGAGGCCGGCCCGCGTCGATGCATCGAGCCCGGTCGTCCCAATGACCATGGGGATGTGCTGCCCGGCGCATAGCGGCATGAGCTTTGCGGTGGCCGAGGGGATGCTGAAGTCGATGACGACCTCGACGTTACTCAAAAACTCCTCAACATCGGACGTGATGCGAACCCCGGAAGGCGCTGCCCCCGTGAGCGTACCCATGTCCCGACCGACGAGCTCGCAGCCTTCACGGTCCATCGCTGCGACTAGATTGGCGTCGAGGTCGTGGGCCAGGACCGCAGCAATGCTTTGCCCCATGCGGCCCGCTGCTCCATGTATCGCAACCTGCGCCATGGCCAGGGCATCGCAGATGCGGCGACGAGCGTCAATCGACTGGCTAGGTCGACGAGCGGCCAGCACTCAGCTCCACCAGGCGGTCGATGAGGAAGCCGCTCTGCTCGAGCGCTTCGTCGGTGAACTCGCCGAAGAACGCCCGAACGTCGACGAACACCTGGTCAAAGGCGTCTTGATCGCCGTCTGCGAGGACCTTCGCCAAATCGGCCGCCGCCACCTGAAAGATTTCGATCAACCGCCGGGAATCTGGATTGAACATCTCGATCGGCCCGTAGAGGTCCGGCGACTGAGCGAAATGCCGGCCGGTCACATAGGCTTCGAGAAGGTAGGCCGGCGAGGTGAAGCGAAGCGTTTCTTCGAGCGTGGCTCCCGCGCGGCTCAATGCCATTCCGAGCACCTGCGTCTTGAAGTGGTGCAGCACCTGCACGATCGCCATCATCGAATCGTGCTCGGCCGGGGTCGCTTCGGTGATGACCAGGCCGCGTGCGCTGAACATTTGCCGAACCCAATCGAGCCAAGCATCTCCGCGTCCCGGACAGAGAACTACCCTTTGCCCTTGGTAAGTATTGACCCCCGGGCCGAACATCGGATGGGTGCCGACGACGCTCGCTTTGGTCGACGCCAACATCGCGGCGACCGGATCGGCCTTGATCGACGTCACGTCCATCAGGAGCGCGTCTTTGCGGACCAGAGGGCCGAGCTCCTCGACGACCGAACGCGTCTCGCGAATCGGGACGCTGATAATCACCACATCGGCCTTCGACGCGGCTTCTGCAGGCCGCAGCTCTGTGTCGAGGTCCGCGCTGAGCACCTCGTGTCCAAGATCGGAGAACAAGGTGCGGAGCGACCTCCCCATCCCACCCTCGCCACCGATGATCGCGACCGTCTGCGACTCGACGTCCAGGGGCACCTCCGTGCGGAGCGCTGCTTGGCGCTCACGGCTCATGAGCATCAGCTGCCGCCAAATCGACTCGATGCTCTCGGCAGAGAGCCCGAGCTCGTCCGCGCGGGCACAGCGATCGTCGAGAACCCGGCGTTCACGCGCGAGGTCGCGAATCCGAACTCGATGCGACCGCTTGCGCGCGGCGATGTCCGCCACGATGCTCATCCGCCGGACCAGCAGCTCCAGCAGCTCGTGGTCGAGGGCATCGAGCGCTCCTCGTAGCTCCAGAAGCGGGCCTTTGTCTGGATTCTCGTCGGTCATGGCTTGGTTTTACATCGAAGAAGGGCGTACGCATAATGCGCGCCCGTGAAGCGACTGCAACTCCATCATTGGATCCTGATTGCGATGGGTCTAGGCGCCGCCCTCGGGCTGAGCCTAAACTGGGCCGGCGCGCAGGGCGTGGTCGATGCGAGCATCGTCGGCAACGTGGCAACGGTCGGCAAAGAGATCGGGGACCTCTTCCTCCGGCTTCTGCAGATGCTCGTCGTCCCCTTGATCGTTTCGTCGCTCATCACCGGCGTGACCGGCATGGGGGACCTACGCACGCTGGGCTCGATTGGCGGGCGGGCCGTCGGTTTCTATCTGACGACGAGCTTCCTGGCGATCGTGACGGGCATCGCCGTAGTAAACATCATCCGGCCCGGCCAGGGTGCCGAGCTTGCAATGCTCGAAAAGGGCGCGGTGGCCAAGCCGCTGTTGGCGGAGACGCCAAGCAGCATCGGCGTCGTCCTGTGGGAGCAGCTCGAGAGCTTGATCCCGAAGAATCCGCTCGCCGCTGCCACCGAAGGCGACATGCTGCCAGTCATCTTCTTCTCTTTGCTGATCGGCGTTTTCATCGGGATCGCAGAACACCGCGAAGGCTCCAAGGATGCCAGCGTCGTGCGGCGCTTTTTTTCCGGCCTCTTCGACGTGATGATGCAGATGACCCTCTTCGTCGTGAGGTTTGCGCCGATAGGCGTCTTTGGGTTCACCTTGTACGCAGCCGCGGGCAAAGGACCGGCCGCGTTTCGAGTCCTCGGCTGGTACGTGCTCACGGTTTTCATCGCGCTGTCGATTCACGCGACGATCACTCTGCCTCTCATCTTGAAGCTACGAACCGGCCGCTCGCCCATCGAGTACGCCCGTCAGCTGCTGACGGCGCTGGTGACCGCGTTCAGCACGGCCTCGAGCAACGGAACCCTCCCGCTCACGATGGAAAACGTCGAAAAGGCCGGGGTAAGACCGCAGGTGACCTCGTTCGTTCTGCCGCTTGGGGCCACCATCAACATGGACGGCACCGCACTTTACGAAGCCGTCGCCGTTTTGTTCATTGCCCAGGTCTATGGGATTGACCTGACGGTGACGCAGCAGGGTCTGGTCGCATTGACGGCCTTGCTCGCAAGCATCGGCGCAGCAGGCATTCCGCACGCCGGGATGGTCATGATGGTCGTCGTCCTAAACGCGGTAGGGCTGCCCACCAGCGCAGTCGCCCTAATCCTCGCGGTCGACCGGATCCTCGACATGCTCCGCACGACGGTCAACGTCTGGTCGGACTCGATCGCAGCAGCGGTCGTCGACGCAGGCGAGTCGCGCTGACGCCGCAGCTACCCCACAATCCCATTCGCCAACCGACTAGCCAACCACGGCCCCTCGTAGACCAAGGCCGTATAGACCTGCACCAGTGTGGCCCCGGCCTCGAGCCTTTCTCGGGCCTGCTCGGGGGTTTCGATTCCACCGACGGAGATCAGGACCATTTCGTCTCCCACTCTGGCGCGCAATCGCTGGAGCACCTCCATCGAGCGCTCCCGCAATGGTGGGCCGCTCAGTCCTCCCGCGCCGCAGCGTTCGACGTCGTCCGCGGAGCTGGCGAGCCCGTCCCGGGAAATTGTCGTGTTGGTGGCGATAATACCGTCCAGACCCAGATCGAGTGCGAGGTCGGCAACGGCGTCGACGTCCTGGTCGGCCAAGTCGGGGGCGATTTTGACGAGCAGCGGGACGGGACGGCCTGGAGATACTTCATTAAGTGCTTCATGAACTGCGACAAGCAACGGGCGAAGCTTTTCTGTGGCCTGAAGGCTGCGTAGGCCCGGCGTGTTGGGCGAGCTCACGTTCACCACGACGTAGTCGGCATGCGGCCCCACCCTCTTGGCGCTCGCGACGTAATCGCCGATCGCTTGCTCTTCGGGGACGACCTTCGTTTTGCCAATGTTGACGCCGACAATCGTTTGATGCGGCCGCTGCAAACGCGGCACCGCGTCGGCCGAACCCCGGTTGTTGAAGCCCATGCGGTTGACCAGCGCCCGGTCCTTCGTCAGCCGGAACAAGCGTGGCTTCGGGTTTCCCGGCTGCGCCTGGCCCGTCAGCGTTCCTACCTCGACGAAGCCGAAGCCCATCGCCCCGAGCGCCTCGTAGCCGACCGCGTCTTTGTCGAAGCCTGCGGCCAAGCCGATTGGATTCGGGAAGTCGAGCCCGAGCGCCCGAACACGCGCCGGACCGCCGCCCTGGTGAAACACGCGCCGCATCAGGGTGAGCACTCCAGGAATCACAGCAAGCACGCGCAGACAGCCAAACGCCAGATGATGAGCGGCCTCTGCAGGCAAGAGATACAGCAGCGGACGAATCAGGGCTTTGTACACAGTCCCCTCAACGGGCGAGCGCCGACCATGTTGCGTCGTCCCCAAGGCGCTGATCGATGCGGACGTCGAACGGCCCTTCGATCGGACCGAGAATCCCCGGGTCGGCGGCGTGAACCTCGCGCAACGCGTCCCTGCAGTGTGTGACCGCGGTCGCGCTCATGCGCCCGAGCGGTGGGCGCTTGGTTGGGGAGATCATGCCGAGCCCCGCCATCATCGTCTTGAGCGGCACCGGGTTTCGAAACTTGTCGGTGACCTCGACACTTTTCCCGTTCGGGAGGGTTCGCACGGAGCTGACCGAGCAAGTCACGAGCCTGAGCAGGGGCGCAAGCGCGGCCGCAAGTCGATCTGTCTCCTCGCTGTCCCCAGCTACCTGAGAGCGCACCATGGAACCGATGGCGCCTGGAACGATGTTCGAAAGCACGCTGATCACGCCGGCGCCGCGGATCTCGTCGTCTCGCATCATCGCGAGCGTGAGGTCATCATCACCCGACAGGATGCTTAGAGCAGGCCCTGCGAGCTGTCGGTCCAAGCGCATGCGATCGACGTCGCCGGTCGCCTCCTTGACGGCGGGCACCCGCTGCGGGTCGTTTAGGTGCAAGATCGCGAGGTCGGCGGCGGAAAGCGCGCAGCCGCTCCGCCCCGGAATGATGTAGGGGACAAGCGGAATGTCGGGAACCCTTGCCAGGATCGGCTCGTAGTACTCGGTGCGCAGCTCTAGGCTCGAAGGGCCGTTGTAGTAGCAATCCACGAGCAACACCGCGGTGGCGCCGGCTTCCTTCGCTTGGGTCGATGCGCGAATCGCTTCGTCCGTGTTGTTACTGCCCGTGCCGGCCAAGACCGCCGCACGCCCTTCGACGGCCCGCACCGTCGCCTCGACGACGGCATCGTGCTCCTGCCAGGAAAGGGTCGGCGACTCGCCCGTGGTACCGCATGGGAGAACGCCATCAACGCCTTCTTGCACCTGGAATTCGATGAGCCGACGCAACGAGTCGTAGTCGACCTGCTTGTCCGCTGAAAACGGAGTCGTCAGCGCGGTCCACACGCCGTGAGGTCGGAAGGTCCCACTCATGCCGGGACCTTAGCGTTTTTCATCCCAAAGGAAAGCGGGATTGTACTTGACCAAAACGCGAAAAAAGCCCACCAACGCGACAAATGGCAGCCGTAGTCGCAGCTCTGATCCTGGGCGCATTCGTGATCGCGTATCGATTCTATGCGCGATTTCTCGGTGAGCGCGTCTTCGAAGACCAAGAGGACCTGGTCACGCCCGCGCACGAGCTGAGCGACGGCGTCGATTTCGTACCCACGCAGCGCGCTGTGCTCTTCGGCCACCACTTCACCTCGATCGCAGGAGCGGCGCCGATCATCGGTCCCTGTGTGGCAGCGTACTGGGGCTGGGGGCCAGCGCTCGCCTGGGTCGTCTTCGGTACGATCTTCATGGGCGCCGCACACGACTTCGGCGCACTGGTCGCGAGCGTCCGGGAAAAGGGCCACTCGATTGCGGAGATCACGGCCAAGACGATCAGCAACCGGGCCCGCATCTTGTTCATGTGCTTCGTGCTGGTACTGATTTGGCTCGTCCTCGCCGTATTTTCGATGGCGATCGCCGGGCTCTTCGTGAGCCAGCCGACGAGCGTCATTCCCATCAACATTCAAATCCTGGTCGCCGTGGTGATCGGTTGGCTGGTCTACAAGCGGCAGGTGAGGATTCTGTGGCCGTCCCTAGTTGCGCTCGCCGTGCTCTACTTCTTCGTCTGGGTCGGGACCCAGGTGCCCGTCGACTTCGTCGCGATGGGCTTCGACAAGCACGCGGTCACCACGGGCTGGATTTTCTTTCTGCTGGTCTATTCGGCGATCGCGAGTCTCTTGCCGGTCTGGCTGCTGCTGCAACCCCGCGACTACATCAACAGTCACCAGCTCTTCGTGGGCCTCGGCCTGTTGTTTCTGGGCGTCTTGGTCGCGCATCCGAGCTTCGATGCGCCCATGTACCGGACGGCAGAGGCAGGCGCGCCCTCGATCTTCCCGGTCTTGTTCGTGACCATTGCCTGCGGCGCGATCAGCGGCTTTCATGGGCTCGTCTCGTCGGGGACTACGTCGAAGCAGCTCGACCGCCTATCGGACTCGCGAGTCATCGGCTACGGCGCCATGCTCGGCGAAGGGTCGCTCGCCCTCGCCTCCACGCTTGCAGCGGTTGCCGGTATCGGACTGGTCGGTGCGTGCACCCTCCCCGGCCAAGGAGTCGTCGATGATCTGAGCTGGGCCGTCTACTACGACAGTTGGGCACATGCCGGTGGGAACAAGGCGGCTGCCTTCGTCCTGGGCGGCGGTGCATTTCTCGAAGCGGTGGGTTTGTCCCCTGAGCTGGCGCGGACGCTGATGGCCGTTTTGGTGATCGCGTTCGCGGCGACCTCGCTCGACACGGCGACACGCATCCAACGTTTCATCCTCGGCGAGCTCGGCGAGGCGCTGCGTATCAGACCGCTCACCAATCCCTACATCGCGACGGTCATTGCGGTCGTACCGGCGATGTATCTGGCGCTCGCCGAAACCCCGGACCCCACGACCGGACAGGCCAAGGCGGTCGGATGGGTTCTCTGGCCCATCTTCGGCGCAAGCAATCAGTTGCTCGCGGCCCTCACACTGATGACGCTTTCGCTTTACTTCTTCGCGCGAAAGCGTCCGGTTTGGCCACTCGTCATCCCGATGCTCCTCGTCATGCCGGTGGCGGGCCTCGCGCTGATCACGAAGCTCCAGCAGTTCCTGGCCGAGGGCAACGCGCCACTCACCGCACTGGCATCACTGCTGCTCGTGTTGCTTCTATGGATGATCGTCGAGGGGTTGATGGCGGTGCAGCGCTTGAGACGCGCCTAGCTTTTCTTGATCCTTCGGTAGAGCCACAACAGCGCTACCGAGCCCGCGATTGCGACAGCAAAGCTCCGGACGTTGAAGCCCGTCACGTCGCCGAAACCTAGCCGGGTTCCGATGAAGCCGCCGACCAATGCGCCTCCGACACCAAGGGCGGCAGTCTTTATGAACCCACCGCCATCGTCACCTGGCATGACGAACTTGGCGAGAATGCCGGCAAGCAATCCAAACACGATCCACGAGATAATTCCCATCGAGGCCCTCCTGATTGTCGAGTGTTGAGCAAGATCGGTGACAGCGCCAGTAACAGCGCCAGCGTCAGCGAAGCATCAGGTAGATCACCACACCGGTGACCGAGACGTAGA